>NZ_JBSFTT010000040.1:0-59140 GCF_053591415.1 Streptomyces sp. NPDC003032
ACGAGGCCGGGGTCACGGAGCCGCACACGCCGCCCGCGCGGCCCGTCGCGGCGGAGCCGCAGGCCTCCGCGCACGGCGCGGGAGGCGCGCAGGAGTCGGCGTCGCCGGCCCAACCCGCCGACGCGGCGCCCGTAGAGAAGCCGGCACCGTCCGCCGACCCCGACCGGCTCGCCTACGTGATGTTCACCTCCGGGTCCACCGGGGTGCCCAAGGCGGTCGCGGTGCGGCACCGGGACGTGGCGGCGCTGGCCACCGACAGCCGGTTCACCGGCGGGGTGTGCGACCGCGTGCTGCTGCACTCGCCGGTGGCGTTCGACGCCGCCACCTTCGAGGTGTGGGCACCGCTCCTCAACGGCGGCTGCGTGGTCGTGGCCCCGGGCGGCAGCGTCGACGCGGCCTCGCTGCGCCGACTCGCCGCCGACGGCGGACTGACCGCGCTGTGGCTGACCGCCGGACTGTTCCGGCTGCTCGCCCAGGACGCGCCCGACTGCTTCCGCGGCCTCGCGCAGGTGTGGACCGGCGGTGATGTCGTACCGGCACAGGCCGTGCGCCGGGTCCTCGACGCCTGCCCCGGCCTGACCGTCGTGGACGGCTACGGCCCCACCGAGACCACCACCTTCGCGACCTCCTTCGCCCTCACCGACCCTGCGGCGGTGCCCGGCACGATCCCCATCGGACGGCCGCTGGACGACATGCGGGCGCTGGTCCTCGACGCCCGGCTGCGGCCCGTACCGCCCGGCTGTCCGGGCGAGTTGTACCTGGCCGGCGAGGGCGTCGCCCGGGGCTACCTGGGCCGCCCCGGCGACACCGCCGCCCGCTTCCTCGCCGACCCGCTCGGTCCTCCCGGCGCCCGCATGTACCGCACGGGCGACCTGGCCCGGCGGCGCCCGGACGGCACCGTCGAGTTCCTCGGCCGCGCCGACGACCAGGTGAAGATCCGGGGCTTCCGGGTGGAGCCCGGCGAGGTCGAGGCCGCGCTCGCCGCCCACCCGGACGTCATCGACGTGGCCGTCCTGGCCCGCGAGGACCGCCCCGGCGCCAAGCGGCTCGTCGCCTACGTCGTCGGACCGGCCGGCCAGGACGGCGAGCGACTGCGGGCGTTCGCCGCCCGCGCCCTGCCCGACTACCTCGTGCCCACCGCCGTCGTCCCGCTCACCGCTCTGCCGCTCAGCCGCAACGGCAAGGTCGACCGGGCCGCCCTGCCCGCGCCGGACGCCGTGCCGGACGTGCCGGGCCGCGAGCGGGCCGAGCCCCGCACCGAGGCCGAGCGCCGCACGGCGGACGTCTTCGGCGAGGTGCTCGGCAGCGAACCGCCCGGCGTGGAGGACGACTTCTTCCAGCTCGGCGGCGACTCGATCCTCAGCATCCGGCTCGCCTCCCGCCTCGCCGAGGCCTTCGACACCGACGTCACACCGCGCGCGGTCTTCACCCACCCGACACCGGCCGCCCTGGCCCGCCTGCTCGGCGACCGGCGGGGCTCCGGCCGCCCGGGGCTCGTCCGGGTCGCCCGCGACGCGGCCGCACCGATGTCACACGCCCAGCAACGCCTCTGGTTCCTGCACGAGTTCGAGCCCGACAGCGCCGAGTACGTCACCATGCTCGCCCTGCGGCTGCGCGGCACCCTGGACACCGACGCGCTGCGCGCCGCCCTCGGCGCCGTGGTGGCCCGGCACGAGTCACTGCGCACCACCTTCGACAGCGTCGACGGACAGGGCATCCAGCGCGTCCACCCGCCCCAGGACGTGCCGCTGCCCGTTCACGACCTGTCCCGGCTCGGTGCGGGGGAGCGGGAACCGGCCGTGCGCCGCCTGCTCGCCGAGGAACGCGTCCGCCCCTTCGACCTGCGCGAGGGTCCGCTGCTGCGCGCCGGCCTGCTCCGGCTCGCCGAACACGACCACGTACTCACCCTCGCCCTGCACCACATCGTCACCGACGGCTGGTCCACCTCCGTCCTGCTCGGCGACCTCGCGCACTTCTACCGCGCCGAACGTGGCGCAGTGGAAACCGAGTTGGCGCCGCTTCCGGTGCAGTACGCCGACTACGCCCACTGGCAGCGCACCACCGGCGACACCGAGACCGACGAGCACCTCGCCTACTGGAAGGAGCAACTGGCCGACACCGCACCGCTGGAGCTGCCCACCGACCGGCCCCGGCCACCGGTGCGCACCAGCGCCGGCGCGACCACCCGCCTTGTGGTGCCCGCCCCGACCGCCCGACGGCTCACCCGGCTCGCCCGGGACCACGGCACCACCCTGTTCACCACGCTCGTGGCCGCCGCCCAGAGCTACCTCGCCCGGCTCTCCGGCAGCGAGGACATCACCGTCGGCACCGTCAACGCCGGCCGCGACCGGCCCGAGACGCAGGCCCTCGTCGGCTTCTTCGTCAACACTCTGGTCCTGCGCTCCCGGGCCGAGGCGGAGCGGCCCTTCACCGCGTTCCTCGGCGACGTACGGCAGACCGTCCAGGACGCCTTCGCCCACCAGGACGTGCCGTTCGAACGGGTCGTGGACGAGGTGCAGCCCGTCCGCGACACCAGCCGCAGCCCGCTCTTCCAGGTCATGGTCGTCCTCCAGAACACCCCGGCCGTCGCCCTCGACCTGCCCGGCCTGGACGTCGCCGACGTCGAACCGGAGTCGGACCAGGCCGCGTTCGACCTCACCCTGGAGTTCGCCGAGACCGACTCCGGCGAGCTGCACGCCCTGCTCACCTACAACACCGACCTGTTCGACGCGGCCACGGCCGAACGCATGGCGGGCCAGCTCGGCACGCTGCTGCACGCCGTCGTCGAGGACCCCTGCCGACCGCTCGGCGCGCTGCCTCTGGCCTCCGACGACGAGCGGGAGAACCTGTTGGAGCAAGGCCGGGGCACTTTCCGCCCGGTGCCCGAGGCCACCCTGCCCGCCCTGTTCGAACGGCAGGCGGCACGCACCCCGGACGCCGTGGCGCTGATCGACGGCGACCGGGAGCTGACCTACGCCGACGTGGACCGGGCCGCCAACCGGCTGGCCCACCGGCTCGTCCGGGACGGCGTCGGACCCGAGCGCGTGGTGGCCCTCGCCCTGCCGCGCTCGGCGGCGGCCGTGGTGGCGCAGCTCGCCGTCACCAAGGCCGGTGGGGCCTTCCTGCCGGTGGACCCCGACTACCCGCCGCAGCGGCGGGAGTTCATGATCCGGGACGCGGGCGCCCACCTGGTCCTCGACGACCCGGCCGAGGTGTGGTCCACCGAGGGGCCGGACACGGCACTCACGGACGCCGACCGCACCACCACGCTCACTCCCGCCCACCCCGCCTACGTCATCTACACCTCCGGCTCCACCGGCACGCCCAAGGGCGTCGTGGTCACCCATCGGGGCCTCGCCTCCTTCGCCGCGGCGGCCGCCGAACAGTACGCGGCGGGCCCCGGCGACCGGGTCCTCCAGTTCGCCTCTCCGAGCTTCGACGCGTCCGTCCTCGAACTGTGCGTCTCCCTGCTCAGCGGGGCCGCGCTGGTGACGGGCGAGGAAGGGCCACTGGTCGGGGAGCGGCTGGCCGAGGTGCTCGCCGAACGGCGTGTCAGCCATACGCTGATCCCGCCGGCGGCACTGGCCACGCTGCCGCCGGAGACCGCCGCCGCCCTGCCCCACCTGCGCACCCTCATCGTCGGCGCCGAGGCCTGCCCGGCCGACCTGGTCGACACCTGGGCCCCGGGCCGCCGCATGGTCAACTCCTACGGCCCCACCGAGGCCACCGTGGTCGCCACCTGGACCGGTCCGCTGACCCCGGGCACCGGCGCCCCGGCCATCGGCCGCCCGTCCGGCGCCACTCGCGTGTACGTGCTCGACGCCGTTCTGCGTCCCGTACCGCCCGGCGTGACCGGCGAGCTGTACATCGCCGGGCCCGGCCTCGCCCGCGGCTACCTGGGACGGCCGCGACTCACCGCCCAGCGGTTCCCGCCCGACCCGTTCGGCGCGCCGGGGGAGCGGATGTACCGCACCGGCGACCTGGTCCGCTGGACCGCCGACGGCCGCCTGCGGTTCGCCGGCCGCGCCGACGACCAGGTCAAACTGCGCGGCTTCCGGATCGAGCCCGGTGAGGTCGAGAGCGCGCTGCGGCGCAGCCCGCTGGTGCGGGACGCGGCCGTGGTCGTCCGCGCGGGGGAGGGGCCAGGCGCACCGGCCCGGCTCGTCGCCTACGTCGTACCGGCACAGCCGCCCATCACCGCACCCGCGCATCGGGAATCGCCCGCCACCGCACCCGCCCTCCCCGAACCGGCCGGAACCGGCTCCTCGGGCACCGAACCGTCCGGGACCGCGCTGCCCGTCGGGGAACTGCGGCTGCACCTGGCCGGGACGCTGCCCCCGCACATGGTGCCGTCGGTCTTCGTCGCCCTCGACCGGCTGCCGCTCACCCCGAACGGCAAGACCGACCGGCGGGCGCTGCCCGCACCCGGGCCCGCCCAGGTCGCCGATGGCCCGCGTACCGCGCCGCGCACCGACACCGAACGTCGTATCGCCCGTATCTGGGCCGATGTGCTCGGCATCGAGGAGGTCGGCGCCGACGGCAACTTCTTCGCGCTCGGCGGCGACTCCATCCTGAGCATGCAGGTCGTCTCCCGGATGCGCCGCGACGGACTGCACGTGGCGACCCGGGACCTGTTCACGCACCAGACCGTCGCCGAACTCGCCACCGTGGTCCGCACCGCGCCCCGGCGCTCAGCCGAAGGCCCGGTGACCGGCGAGGTACCGCTCACCCCGATCCAGGAGTGGTTCCTGACCACACCCCGCGCCGCCCACCACCACTTCAACCAGTCGGCGCTCCTCGAACTCGACGGCCGCCCCGACCCACGGGCGCTGCGCGCCGCGCTCGACGCCCTCCTTGAGCACCACGACGCCCTGCGCATGTGCTTCACCCAGGACGAGCATGGCTGGCGGCAGTTCAACCCGCCGCCCGCCACCGGCGACGACATCCTCGTACGTCGCCTCGTACGTCACGACCTGACGGGTCTGTCCGCCGAGGACGCCGACGCGGCGATGGCGAAGGCCGCCGACGAACTCCACGCGAGCTTCGACCTGGCCCGCGGCCCGCACCTGCGGGCGGCCCTGTTCACCGGGGACCCGGACCGGCCCGCGTACCTCCTCCTCGTCGCCCACCACCTGGTGGTGGACGCCGTCTCCTGGCGCATCCTGCGCGACGACCTGGAGACCGCCTACCGACAGGCCGCCCAGGGCGAGCCGGTCGCGCTGGGCGAGCGCGGCACCAGCTTCCGCGCATGGTCCCGGCGCCTGGCCGAACACGTCGCCGAGGGAGGTCTCGACCACGAACTGCCGCACTGGGAGCAGACGGCGGGCGCCGAGCCCGTCCCGGCGGACCCGGTCCCGGCAACCGGGGGCGGACCGGCCGCCACGGTGAGCGTGGAACTCGACGAGGACGACACCACGGCCCTGCTGCGCTCCGCGCCCACCGCCTACCGCACCCGGGTCAACGACGTACTGCTCGCCGCGCTCGCCCTGGCACTGGCCCGCTGGACCGGCCATGACCGGGTCCGCCTGGACCTGGAGGGCCACGGCCGGGAGGACCTGCTCGACGGCGTCGACCTCTCGCGCACCGTCGGCTGGTTCACCACCGTCCACCCGGTCGCCGTCCAGGTGCCCGACCCCGGCCGCCTCGGCCCGGACCGCGACTGGAGGTCCCTGGTGAAGTCGGTCCGCCGCCAATTGCGCGCCGTACCCGGCAACGGCATCGGCTACGGCGCCCTGCGCACCTTCGGCCCGCCCGAGGTCCGCGAACGCCTCGGCACCCAGGCCCACAGCCAGGTGGTGTTCAACTACCTCGGCCAGTGGGACGCGCGCCCCGAGACGGCGGACGGCGGCCTGGTCCGCGCCGAACACGGCTCCTTCGGACAGGACCACGACCCGCGGGATCCCGGCTCGCACCCGGTGGAGGTGGTGGGCGCGGTGCAGCACGGCCGACTCGCCTTCACCTGGCACCACCGGCCGGGCCTCCACGACACGGCGTCCGTGCGCCGGGCGGCCGAGGACTTCGCCGAAGCCC
Organism: Streptomyces sp. NPDC003032; assembly: GCF_053591415.1. Lineage (NCBI taxonomy): Bacteria > Bacillati > Actinomycetota > Actinomycetes > Kitasatosporales > Streptomycetaceae > Streptomyces > Streptomyces sp. NPDC003032. The sequence continues at coordinate 6,031 of NZ_JBSFTT010000040.1, forward strand.
TGCGCCACCTCGCCCGGCATGCCCGGGGAGGCCAGTGACGACACTCCGCACCCGCGAGGCACCGTCCCGGCGAACCGCCCGGCACGGCCCTCGCGCACCCCGCGCCCCGACCGCGCACCCCTCGACTACTCATCGATCAACGGAAAACCGGACGACGAAAGAAGGCGACATGGACGAGAACACCCGCTACCAGGTGCTGCGCAACGACGAGGACCAGTACTCGCTCTGGCCCGCGGACATCGAGGTGCCCGCGGGCTGGCGGCCCGCCGGGAAGGAGGGCACCGAGGCCGAGTGCTCCGCGTACGTCGACGAGGTCTGGAGCGACATGCGGCCCAAGAGCCTGCGCGAGCGCATGGAGAACGCCGGAGTCTGACCGGCCCGCGCGCACCCCCACGCCGGGCCGGCCGCACCCGCACCCGCGCCGGCCCGGCGCCCCCGCTCCCCCCACGCGTCGCCGTTCCGGCGCCCCACCGCCCTCGGCCGACCACCGCACGGCATCACTTCCGAGGAGCCCGCCATGACCCCCGTCCTGCGCACCGAACGCCTGGACTTCCTCCCGTACCGACCCGAACACGAGGACCTCTTCGTCGCGCTGCTGCGGGACGCGGAGGTGTGCCGCTGGATGGGCCAGGACCTCGTGCCCGAACCGCAGCTGCGTGAGGTGTTCCGCGCCATCCTCACCGATGTCTACCCCCAGCGCCGGTTCGACGTGTGGGGCCTGTGGCTGGCGGGCGCCTACGTCGGGCACGCCGAGGTGAAGCGCACCGGCAACGTCGACGGCCATGAACTCGTCACCGCGCTCGCCCCCGCGTACTGGGGGCACGGACTGGGCGGCGAGGCCGTACGCGGACTGCTCCGGCACGCCGCCGACAACCTCGGGCTCAGCGAGGCGTACGGCATGGTCGGCGCCGAGAACACCGCCAGCCTCGCCCTCTGCCGCCGCCTGGGTTTCCGCCACGTCCGGGATGTCGTCGCCGACGACGGCTCCGTCACGAAAATGCTGCTCATCCCGGTCACGGACCCGAGTGGGACGGCGCCCACCGCTGGGAACCCGGAGCCCGGGAACGCGCGGAGTGCCGGGGACACGGGCGGCGCGGAGCCGGTCCCGGGCGGGGCGGCAGGCGCGGGCATGACCGGCGCGGATGGTGGGGCCGGAGCAGCCGGGACCACGTTCGCCGGGGACTCGGCGTGAGCCGGCCGTCCGCCGGCGAGGGCACCGCCGAGACGGCGGACGGCGGCCGGCCGGGGCTGTGGCGCAACCGCGACTTCAACCTGCTGTGGACCGGGCAGTGCCTGTCCGACCTCGGCGGCGCCATGGTGGAACTGGCGCTGCCGCTGCTGGTGCTCCAGCAGACCGGCTCCCCGGCGCAGGCCGGGCTCGTCGGCACCGCCGGACTCGTCACCATCCTGGTGTGCCGGCTGCCGGCCGGTGTCCTCGCCGACCGTCTCGACCGGCGCCGCCTGATGATCACCTGCGATGTGCTGCGGCTCGTCGGGTACGCGCTGCTCGGCTGGGCAGTGGCGACGGGCGCCGCGAGCCTGCCGGTGATCGTCGCGGTGGTGATCGCCACTGCCGCCGCCACGGCCGTCTTCAGCACCGCGGAGCACGCCTCGATACGCAGCCTGGTCCGCCCCGACCAGCTCACCGCCGCCGTCGCCCGCAACGAGGCGCGCGCGTACGCCGTCTCGCTGAGCGGTCCGCCGCTGGGCGGCGTGCTGTTCGGCCTCGGTCGCGCCCTGCCCTTCCTCGGCAACGCGCTGAGCCACCTGCTCTCCCTGGTGGCCGTCTCCTGTATCCGGCGGCCTCTTCAGCAGGCCCGGCAGGAGGCGGCCCAGCCGGTCGCCGTCTCCGCGGTGCAGGGCCTGCGCTTCCTCCTCGGCCATCCCTTCCTGCGCGCCCTGCTGGTGATCGCCGCGCCGCTGAACATGGCCTTCACCGGCATGATCTTCGCGATGACGCTCGCCCTGCTCGACGCGGGCGTCCCTCCGGCCCTGGTGGGTCTCGCCGGCACGATCTTCGCGCTGGGCGGCTTCCTCGGCGCCCTCGTGGCCCCCGCGCTGCAGCGGCGGTTGCGGCTGCCCGTCCTGATGACGCTGCTGTGCTGGACGACCGCCGCGCTGATGGCGGTGAGCACGCTGCTCGCGGGCAGTGTGCTGGCCGCCATACCGTTGGCCGCCGCTGTGTTCCTCGGGCCCACGGCGAACGCGGCGCTCTTCGCCCACCAGGCCGCCATCACACCGGACCACCTGCAAGGCCGCGTGGTCAGTGGCGTGCTGCTCGCCGCGGGGTCCGCCGCCGCGCTCGCCCCCGCCCTGGCCGGTGCCCTCCTGGCCCGCTTCAGCCCGACACCGGCCATGCTGGTCTTCCCCGCCCTGGTGGCCGTCGCCGCGGTGACGGCCACTCGCAGCAAGGGCATCCGCGGCATGTCCGGCCAGGTCTGTTGAGCGAGCCGTGGTGCTTGCGTGTGTACGAGATGCGGTGGGACTTCGTCGGCCGCTCGCACGAGGAGATCGGGGGTCGGCCGGGACCGCCCCGCGCTGTCCCCGAGGCGGGCGCTGGGGAGGGGCGATGGAACCGCGCGGTGGCCGTTCGGGACGAGGGGCGAGGTTTGCGTGTGTCGGCGTCTGTGACCATGTCTGATCGGATGCTCAGTACTCCAGTCGTCGATCGTGATCTTCATGTCTGATTCGCGGCTTGTCTCGGGTAATGGCTGGCGCGGGCTCGGGCCTGATGACGGCGGCGCCAGGCTGCCCAGCTGAGCCGGTGGGCCGCATCGTGCACATGGTGGGTGTGTTCGTCGGCGCGCACGGCGGCGAGGAAGGCGTGAGCGAGCATGGCCAGGGTGACCCAGCGAGACCACGAGGCGAAGCGGCGGAGTTGGTGCTCGTCGAGTCCGGCCAGGCCCTTCCCGGCCTGGAAGATCTCCTCCACCCGCCATCGTGACCCGGCGACAGACGAGTGGGGCCAGGGGCACCGGGGCCGGCGAGAAGCAGCGGTAGCAAGCGTGTTCACCGGTGGTGCGGTCGCGGCGGATCAGCAGCCTGTGGCTGCGGGGCCGCACTTCGGCCGGGTCGATGACGGCCCAGTCGTAGCGGCAGGGCCCCTTGGCGCCTGCCCCTGCCGACAGCTTCTGCCAGGCCCGCTTCGGACCTTCTCACTCAGGCCCGCCGCCCGGCAGCGGTCCGGGCCGCACGTCCACGAGCGCGGGATGTACAGCTCACGGTCCAACGCCGCGTGCCCGGACAGTCCCGCGGCTTCACGTCCCCGGCCTCGTCCACCACCAGCACCGCGTCCTCGTCGTGCAGATGCTCCAGCACGTACTCGCGCACGTCATCACGCACGCGGCCGGCCTCCCACCTGGCCCGGCCGAGCAGGTGCCGCATGCCGTCCGGACCCCCTTCCCCGGCCCACTCGGCGATCGACCAGCAGTTCTTGCGCGGCAGGTCCGACAACAGGCCCAGCGCCAAGTCCCTCACCCGGCGCCGGGGCAGAGCGCGTACCACGGCTGGAGTACTAGGAGCGGGTCCGGCACAGTTCCTGACCCATGAGTGTGATCATGGCCTGCTGGGTGTCCTGGCCGCCGTCACTGGTGACGTACACGACGGCGGTCCGGGCCCCGTCTCGGGTGGCGCCACCCCAGGTGACATAGCCGAGGAGTTCGCCCCGGTGGCCGAAGTAGCTGCCGCCACAGGGCAACGGAATCTCGGCAAGACCGAGTCCATACCGCACGCCCAGCTCGAGCGCGGGCATGGTGGTCGTCATCTCGTCGAGCTGCGCCGGAGCCAGCAGACGGCCGCCGAGCAGCGCGGCGTAGAACCGGTTCAGGTCGTGTGCGGTGCTGATGATCGAGCCGGAGCCGACGGCCATACTCGGATTGAGGGTCGTGACGTCGATGCTCCTGTCGGTGCCGAACGCGGCGTAGCCCCGGGCGTGGGGACCCAGTATGAAGGGGAAGGTGTCGGGCGTCGTCGTGTCCGTCAGGCTCAGTGGACGGATGATCCGGTCGTGCACCTGCGTTGCCCAACTTCGGCCGGTGACCTTCTGGATGATCATGGCGGTGAGGGTGTAGTTGGTGTTGGAGTACGACCAGCCACGGCCCGGCGGGAAGACGGGTCGGTTCCGCATCGCCCGCTCCACCAACTCCTCGGCGGTGTAGGTGCGATACCGCTCGGCCCGATAGCCGTTCGCGCTGTTCAACGAGGGAATCTCCGGCTTGACGTCAGAGATGCCACTGGTGTGCTGCAGCAGCTGCCGTACGGTGATTTGGCTTCCGTCGTTGCCGTTGCCCCGGACCACTCCCGGCAGCCACTGCTCGACGGTGTCTTCCAGGGACATTCGCCCCTCGCCGACGAGTTGCAGCACGACCGTGGCGGTTAAGGTCTTGGTGGCACTGCCGATCCGGAACCTGCCGTCCCGCGGCATCGGCCTCCCTGTGTTCATCGCGGCCGTTCCGGCGTACGCGCTGTCGCGTGTGTCCGGTGACGTCACCTCGGCGTGCACACCGACGGCCCCGGTGTCGTGGATCGCCTCCACCTGCCGTTGGAGCGGATCGGCCGACCGGGGCCCCGCCGCCGTGGGCGCGCTCGATGCGGCGAGGACGGCTGTAGCGAGGCTCGTCAGGACGAGCAGGCCTCGCCGACGCCTTCTTGACCCATGCATGGCGGCCCCTTCTGTGCTCAAGTTGCGGGCGTTCAGGGACCGCTCAAGCTGTGGCCCGAGACTGCGTCACCCCGAATGCGGCGATCGGCGACCATCCCATCAGCGGTGGGGGGATCGGCCCATCCGGCTTTCCCCCTCACGTACCGATGCGCTGTCGTCAGGGTGGTGTCGGGGGTTACCCCCCGTAAGGATGCTGAGGCCTTCCCCGGCCGGCCCCCGACCAGCAAGATCACGATCTGCGGCTGGAGTATCAGGTGTCGACCTGCATGGACGGCGGGAGGAAGGGGAGTTGCCGGCGGTCGCGCCGGGATGAACCGAGGTGGCGCCAGTAGGGCCGTGACGATAGTCGGCGTGCACGCGTCGGCGACTGAGGGCTGCCGTGCATCCGAACTGGGCGCCGTCCCACGGGTCTGCGTGAGATAGGGAGGCCCGTCGCTACGCCTATCCCTGCTGAGGCGTAAAGCGTGCGAAGCCAAGACACCCGCCGCGCGACGGGGTGATCGGTTCTCGACCATTGTCCTCACCGCCCACCCCCACCGGTGACACCCGAAAAGCGGCTAGGCATTCCATAGCGTCACGGTTGTTCGTACGTGGCTACGGGGAGAAGCGCCCTGTTGAGATCTCCGCCCGAATACGGTCAATGGCGGCTTCGTGGCATGCCGTTGACGTGATGGACGTGTGTGACCGCTCAGCGCAGCTCTTCCCCTGGGCGGTGACGGGTTTCGGACAAGCATCTGCCCGGGGTCGGACATTCCGCCGGGAGCGGTCTGTGCCGTCGGTGCGCCGGGGCGAGGATCGCGCCGCTACCGCTCCGGTGGTGCTCAATCAGGATTGTGATCAGGGGGTTTGACCATGCCCATGCACACTCGGACCGTCAACGACAAGCGGACGGCGCGCTGGCGCCGGGCCCTGGTGATCGCCGTGGCTCTGACCGCGGCGGGCACCACGCTGACCGCGGTGCCGCGGCCGGCGCATGCGGCGCTGCCGCCGCAGACCATCGCGGACCCGGTGCACTACTGGAATGACGTGCTCCTGGAGGTCGTACGAAGAGAGGGCGGCGGTCCCGGCCCGATGGCCAGATCCGCCGCGATGCTGAACGCCGCCGTCTACGACGCGGAGTCCTCGTACCAGCTCAAGTGGAAGGGCAAGATCACTTCCGAGCCCTACATCCGCGCCGACAAATACGCGGGGTGGGTCGAGGGACCGCACGAGGAGGAGCGGGTCATCGGCCGCACGGCTTATAACGTTCTGCTCGGGCTCTACCCGGGTCAGACCCACTACCTGGACGCCCGGTTCCGTGAGCGCTTCGGCACCGAGCCGACCGAGTTCGACCTCCTCGATACCACGATCGTCGGGCCAATGGTCAAGCAGATGCGGGACGCCCGCAACGGCGACGGCTCCGACAACAACAAAACGTACGTCGCGGACAACAAGCCCGGCGCCTGGCGACCCACCAGCTACCCCGACATGGTCGACCCCGGCTGTACCCAGGCCAGCCAGGCCGTGTCTCCGTTCTGGGGTCAGGTCAAACCCTTCGCCCTGACTTCGGGCTCGCAGTTCCGGCCGCCGGCCCCCGGCCTGTACGGCACATACGAGAAGCTGCTGGCCAGTGACGCGTACAAGCAGCAGCTCGAGGCGGTGCGCACGACAGGCGCCGACGGGCCCACCGCCAAGACCCCAGTCATCAACCGCACGCTGGAGCAGGAAGCGGCGGCCTGGTTCTGGGCGAACGACGAGGATGGCACGTACAAGCCGCCGGGCCAGCTGCTCCAGGCCACTCGTGAGGTCGCGACCCAGCGCAAACTCAACACGTACGCAAACGCCCGGCTGTTCGCACTCGTCTCGATCGCGATGGCGGACGCCGGAATCGCGGTGAGGGATGTGAAGTACCTGACCTCGATCGACCTGTGGCGGCCGGTCTCCGCCATCCGCGACAGCGGCATCGACCGCGAGTGGAAGCCTCTGCTCAAGACGCGGGCCGGAGTGAACTTCACCCCGTGCTTCCCGGCCTGGGCCTCCGGACACGCCACCTTCGGTGCCTCCTGGGCCGGGGTGATGAAACGCTACTTCAACAACGACGACATCGCCTTCACCATGACCACCGATGAACCGCAGTCCCCGGTCAAGTCCCGCTCGTTCACCAGCTTCAGTCAGGCTGCCCGCGAGGACGCCGAGAGCCGGGTCTGGCTCGGCGTCCACTTCCCGTGGGACGCCGAGGACGGACTGGTCCTCGGCGAGAAGATCGCCAACCACGTCTACACAACCAAGCTGCGCAAGCTCTGAAGCCACAAAAGAGCTCTGAAGCTTTGACGCTCTGCCCGAGCCCGGCAGCCGGTCACCGCGACGACTGGCTGCCCGGCGCGTACCGCGCCCGGTGGGGACAAGCCGAAGAGCCGGAACACATCGGCAAAGCAACCGCGTCCTGTGCTGGTACCGCAGGGCCGCAGGTAGCGAGAGGACGTCTGTGGCCTAGTAGACCTTCATGCCCTCCCAGGTGGAACGGTTCGCCAGCACCATGCCCTTGAGGTCCTGGCTCATGGTCCCTACGCGCCTCACCTTCGCCCCCTCGAACGCAGAGGCGGTACGCGAGGTCTGTCTTTCTGAGTAGTCGGACTGACTCGTGTCGTTGGCCAGGCCATAGACCCAGTCGAGGGCGGTACCGGCCAGACGAGGGATTGACGCCGGTGATCGTCTGCGGCGAGGTGTCGGCGTGGTCCTTGGGGTTAGACGTATGACAGTCATACGAAAGCTGAGGAGTGCCGATGAGCCGCCCCCTTCACCAGGACCCGATGACCCGACAGGACGGACCTGCCCGGTCGCGGCTGCGCCGGCAGCTCCCCGCGGGTGAGCGACACGAGAGCCTGGTGAACACAGCGCAGTGACCATTGCCGATGTGGTGTTCGCGTGGCTGGGAGTGGGGGCGTTGGTCGCCGCGGTGCTGCCCCGCGTGGTGGCGGGGCGGCCGGTGTCGTTGCCGGTGGTGTTCCTGGTGAGCGGCATCGTCGTGTACGCGCTTCCGCTGCCGTTGCCGGTGGTCGACCCGGTGGAGCACCGGCTCCTGACGGAGCACGTCACCGAGGTCTGCGTCATCATCGCCCTGATGGGCGCCGGACTGGCGCTCAACCGGCCTGTGGGCCGGCGCCTGTGGGCCTCGACCTGGCGTTTGCTGGGTATCACGATGCTGCTGACCGTCGTGGCGACCGCTGCGGTGGCGTGGTGGTTGCTGGAGTGGCCGCCGGCCGCCGCGTTGCTGCTCGCGGCGGTCCTCGCGCCGACGGATCCTGTGCTCGCATCGGAGGTGCGGGTGGGGGAGCCCACCGAGGACAAGCACGACGAGGACGAGGTGCGGTTCGCCCTCACCAGCGAGGCGGGCCTCAACGACGGCCTGGCCTTCCCTGTCACGTACGCGGCGATCGCGCTGGCTGCCGCTGCGGGCAGCGGCTGGTCCGCGGAGTGGATCGGCACATGGGCGGTAAAGGACGTCGCGTTGAAGTGTGTTGTCGGTGTGCTGAGCGGGCTGCTGATCGGCAAGCTGCTGGGCTGGCTGTTCTTCCGGACCCGCTCCTCGGTGCTGCGGCTGGCCGAGTACCGGGAAGGGTTCGTCGCGCTGGGCGCCACCTTCCTGTGGTAGGGGTTGGGTAAGAACGTTCCCTCAGGTCAAAGGCTTGCAGCACGCGAAGTCGGGCACCGATCGGGCACATGGGCGCACCGGGTGTCCGCCGAAGTGATACTTGCAGGGCCGACGCCGATCAGCTGAGTCGTCATTGCCCGATAGCCTGGCACAACCGGAGCCGCCACCACACCTTCCGCGATCAGTTGAGACAAGATCATGGCGCCGTCATGAAGGACCCCATGGCCTCCAGCCCCCGCCCACCCGCGTCCGGAATGAAGTGGGTGTAGGTCTCCAGCACGGTCTCCACCGTGTCACCCATGTACTCCGCGACCGTCACCGGAGTCTCGCCCGCGCCGAGCTGGACCGAGGCGTAGGTGTGCCGAAGGGCGTGGAACGTGTACGGGCCCGTCCCCTTCCACGCGTCGCGCTGAGACCCGTCCTCGCGGTAGAGCCGCTCCACCAGCCCGGCCTCCTCCAGCGCCGGGTTCCAGTTGTCGGTGCGGAAGATGTTGTGCGTGATCGAGTTGCCGTACGCCGTCGTGATCAGCAGCCGTACCGTGACCAGTGGCCGGTTCTCCCAGGGCATGTTCGGCTCGCTCGCGTCCACCCAGGGGAGCGTCACCGCCATGGGCGGGAATTCCTCCATGTGGGCGGTGATCGCCTTTTCCAGCTCCGGCGCCACCGGTAGACGCCGGACCTTGTCCCCCTTCGGCAGCTTGAACCAGTGCTCTGCGCCGATGCTCTGGAGCTGCCGGTCAACGTAGAGCCAGCCGTCCCGAAGATCGTCCGGGCTCCACGCGAACGCCTCCCCGGGCCGCAGCCCGGCCGCCACTCCGAGGTCGGCCAGCACTCGGTATCGGCGGTGCAGCGCCACCCGTACGTCCCGGTAGACCGACGGCGGCCATGCTTCCTTGTTGGTCGCCGGCCTCTTCGGCGGCCTCGCCGAATCAAGCCCCCGGCATGGGTTGAACGAGATCCGCTGACCCTCGAAGGCGGCCTGGAGGATCTTTGACAGGTTCTGCCACGCGGTACGGACGGTCCCGGACGCGACCTGTTCGCGCAGCGCCACCTTCCACTTGTTCAGCTCCTCGGTGCCGATGTCGGCCAACGGTACGTCGCCGAGGTACGGCAGGATGCACGACCGCACCCGTTGCTCGGTCCTCTGCCGGGTGCCCGGCATGATCTCGACGCTCGGCCACCACACCGTCTCGAAGTACTGCTTCAGCGTGATCTCACCTCGCTGCTGTTGCCGGAGCCTGCCTGAGATGACATCCGTAGTTAGTTCCCGGGCTCGGTTCTCCGCCTCGTCGTACGACTCCCAGTTCTCCTTGGGCAGTGCGTCGCCCTGGTTGTCGTAGCCGCGAACCTGCCATTGCGCGCCAGCTCCGTGGGCCGCACTGCGGTAGCGCTTGGCCCCTTTGTGTCGGCGGCAGTACTCGTTCGGCTTGCCGTTCCTCTTGTGCCAGAGGTCTTCAACCCATGCGTTGGCCATGCTCATCCTTTTGGTCGCGGACGCTTCAAACGTCCGGCGAACGGACTCTCATTTCTCCCGCTGCCCTCGGTCGCGACAGTCACCTGCGTTCCCTCCTGGAAGGCGGAGACGTCGGCTGCGGCATAGCGGACACGTCCACCGACGGCGCCAAGGCGGTGGAACCGCGGCCCCTTCCGGGCAGTGCGCCACTTCTGGAGCGTCTTCTGGGAGACCCCGAGAAGCTCGGCGACGTCCTTGGCGGTCAGCCACGCGTCGGGGACGATCGGAATGCTCAGTCGATCACCTGCGCGGACGGGATACCGATCCTTTCGGCCATGGTCAGGTCCCGGGGTGGATACCGACGCGTACATAGATGTCCCCTTGACGGATCAATAGAATGGATTTCAAGCCGTGTCATTCGGTTTAGGTGATTTAGTCGTCGCTTCCAACGCTCTAGTGGGCGAACTTCACCGGTCCCTTGCCGGACTCGCGTTGGAACTGCCACTGGGCGCACAACGCGGTCAGTGCCGTTGGCCCGTAGCGCTCCAGGGCTTCTTTCCGCCGCTCAAGGTCGGGGTTTGAGGCTGGCCAGTTCGGGTGGCCGAACTCGCGGCACAGACTGTGGAGCTCGGCAGGCCGCATGACCGTGAACGGCATCGTCAGGAAAAAGTCCGGGAGTTTTCTCACGTCAGGGCGGGTCTGGCGGAGCCAGCTGACCTATGCGCTCCATCGTCCGGGAGAAGCAAGTCGGGGTGAGGCTGTCGGTCGCGGCGTACCATTAGGGGTCGCCTCACGCGGCGGGCTTGGACCCTACGGTGGCTGGCGTAGCCGGGCCGCTGCCAGTGGGCTTACGTGGAATGGCCTTGCGGCGGCGGACCTTGGCCAGTGCCGACGGCCGGGTCATCTCACGGTGAATGTCCCGGATTTCGCGGCAGTCCTGGACGCTGAACCGCAGGAATTTGCCGAAGCGGTGGTGAGGGAAGCCGCGATGGTTGGCCCCATCTCGAAGCCATCTCTCGCCGCAGCCGATGGCGCGGGCCGCTTCCCATGAGGTGAGCATCACCTCGCCCTGCTCAAGGGCCTGAATGGCTGCCTCGATTATGGCCTTGCGCTCGGCACCGGTCCGGTTTGCCTCCGGACTAGTCATGGCACCTCTCTTCCGTCTCGGGCTGGTTGGGTGCTTCGTCAGCTGGTAAGCACCCGCACATGAAGCGAGCGCAGGAACTTGTACGAACTCGCAGACGGCTGGTCCTTGCGTGTAAGCGCGGAGTGCACCCTGAAGCTGCGGCCCTGCCGACGCTGTGCGGCAGCGATGATGTCGAGTTGGTTCCTGGTGTGTGTCAAGTCCTCATGGGTGGCGCTCCAGTTCGCCTATCGAAGCTCACTCTGAAAGACTAGTGACTGGTGTGTAGACTCGTCAACCAAGTCTTCTGTCTTTCGAGGTTGGTCGCAACTCGCTTGTCTTGTCGATGGCTATCGGTCTCCTGTTGAATCCCTTGGCTCCTGAATCTATGTAGCTCGCCATGCATGTGAGCCTCGGACGCATGCTGGTGGGCATGGCGCGCCGTGGAGTGACCTTTGGGGTCGACGTGATCGCGCTCTGTGGCGGGGGTTCGTCCGGCGGTTCGGAGGGCGGAGTGCTGCTCGTGCTGGGCGGCGGCGTCCTTCCACAGCGTCGTGTGGAATTCGCGGACTCTTGGGTCCGTATCCAACGTCAGCGTTCGGAGCTGCGCGATCAGCTCGCTGCCGCCCTCTCCGGTTGTCCAACGCTGCCGGTCGTGGACTGTTCGACGCTGACGTGATCTTCCGCGGCGGCCAGGAGTACGCCGCCCTGCTGCGCCCGTCCGTCCCGCACCTGCTTGCTCCCCTGGTCGGCGAGATGGACGAGCACCGTCGCTTCTGCAAGCTGATCCGTCTCGACGCGATCAGGACGAGGACTACGCCTCCAGCGCCCCCTCGCGCGAGGCGGTGGATCCAGATGTGCTGACCTTCAAAATGAAGCAACTGGCCGCGATGAGCGCGACGGGCTTCGAGCAGGCGTGCGCCGACCTCCTGGCTCGTGACGGTTTCCGTGGCACGCGACGGGTCGGAGGTGCCGGAGATCTCGGCGTGGACGTCACCGCCCGCGACGACGACGGCCGGCTCCTGGTCTTGCAGTGCAAGCAGTATCAGAATCCGGTCGGCTCAGGGAATGTGCAGAAATTCAACGGGAACGGCCCGCCTCCACCGTGGAGCCGATCTCCCGATCATGATCGGACTCAACGGCTTCACCCGGCCTGCGGTCGACTTCGCGCAGCATCACCAGCTCATCCTCATGGGCCGCCCCGAGCTGAAGAAGTGGGCGCACGGCCAGCACTTGTATAACGTCCTCGGCATAGAGAACTCGACGCAGTGACCCACCCATCCACTGTCTCCGGCTACCTCCGAGCGTCGAGGCATCTCACAGCGAACTCGAACTCCGCCTACCCAACGACCGGCGGCTTGAACTGCTGCGTGAGCAATCGGCGACGGCCCCGCACGACGCCGGAGTGATCGTGATCGACGACTGCGGGGACCGTAAGGACGGCACGGCCACCGCCAACGTGGGCCGGCAGTGGCTGGGCCGGCTGGGCAAGACCGACAACGGCATCGTCACGGTGACCACAGTGTGGACCGACGGCCGCGTGTACTACCCGCTGCACGCCACTCCCTACACCCCCGCCCACCACTTCGCCCGCGCCCGGTCCGATCCGGCCTTCCGCACGAAACCTCAGCTGGCCGCCGCTCTGGCGGTCCGCGGGAAGGAAGCGGGCTTCACCGGGCTCTCGCCCGGCGGGATGAAGGCGTCGGTGCCATCGGCATCCTCAACATGCCCCTAGGCATCGACCGTGATGGCTGTCGCCCCTGCGAGGTGATGAGCCAGGTCAGTACCTGTTCCGTCAGCGGCCTTCCCCCTGGCCCCTGGTGATTATCTGCGCCAGTGAGAGGTCTGGGACAGTCGACGTCAGCTCGTGGGCATGGTGGTGGCAGGAAGATGAACCTCCAGCACGACTGCGGTGCCGGCCACGGTCCGGTCCTCATGCATGCTGATCTCTTGCCCGGTTTCGACGTGCTTCCAGTGAGACGGCGTGAGAGGCACGAGGCGAACAGTGGCCCGGCCGCCGGGCTCCAGAAAGGGCATGTCCTCGACCCAGAGCCCGGCAATGCTCACCGAAGCACGCCCAGCGGGTGAGAGGTTCCCGATGTCCCACATGGGCCGCAAAACCCCGTGGCCAACGATTGGTGTCCTGCGTCGCGCTTCTGCGGCTGGACGAAGTGTCAGAACCGCCCGGACCATCCCGTTTCGAATCTCAGAACACCGCCAGTGGCACCAAGCTGCGCTCCGCTCAAGACGGAGTTGCTCAGCTGCCTCAGCCAACTGCTCCCAAAACGACAAGGGCAGTGGATGCCCGTCTCCCAGCGCCTCCAGCAGGCTCAGGGCGGTCTCCCATTCGTCGTGGGCGAGGTAGTCCCAGACGTCTCGCACTGTGACGTCGTTTTCGGTAGCGATCTCTCCCGGGACCAGAAGGGAAGCCGATTTGAGCAGCTCGGTGACATCCATGGGGTGATTGTCGACGACGTTGTCAGGCTGCGTCGCCCAGGGCCTCGCGGGCCCCCGTCGCGCGTTCAAGATCGTGGACGGCCTGGATGACTTGGCATCCGAAAGCGGTGGGTGTGGTCGTGCGCCGACGCTTCGCTGCTCTGTGAACCACAAGTACGAGGGCCATCACACGGTGAATTCGAGGAAGTCTCTGACGTCGGGAACGCCTCGGTACGCCCGTAGCTTCGTTCGGAGATCGGCCAACGCGGTGCTTCCGCGGGCGGAATTCACTCCGCCCATGTGCTCGACGGCGAGGTGAGCCATGGCTACGGCTTGTTCGATGGCGTCGAGCTCGAGGTGTGCTGCGGCGGTGCGTGCCTCGTAGATGGCGGCCCCGCGGGGGAAGGAGTCGCCGTCGTAGCTCTCTTGGAGCTCGGCCAGGCCAGTGGTGGCGGCATGCTGGAAGTGGTCCAGAGCCAGGGCCGGGCGCCCGAGGTTGAGCGCTGAGCTGCCGAGGAGCTGGTAGATCTCTCCGAGGTTGACCCAGTACAACGACGAAAGATCGTCGGCGAGTGGAGTGGCGTGGCTGTAGGCATCCAGTGCGGCGTTCGCTTCCCGGTCGGATGCCCGCCGGTCGCCCGCGCGCGCGTGGGCCCGACAAGCCCGGGCATGGAGCATCGCGAGCATCCGGGCGGATCTGGTAGCCCGGCCGTGAACTTTCGCAGCTTCCACCAGCGAAGCGGCTTCCAAGGGCTCGCCGGTCGAGTACAGCTTGATGGCCCAGAAGGAGAGGGTCGTTGCGAGAACTTCCGGATCCTGGGATTCGAGTGCGTCTTCGGCCGCGTCTGCGAAGTGCCCCTCCGCGAGGTCCGGGTGCCCGCTGTCGTACGCGGTCCAGCCGGCCGCCCGCTGGGCATCGGCGGCAGCGGCGAGCAGACGCCGACCGGTTGCCTCGCTGTAGTACGTGGTGCGCAACGCTCCGGCGATCATGTCGAACTCGTTGACGGCGGCGTTGTAGGCGTGGCCTGAGCCGACCTTGTCGTCGAGGTGTCGTAGGGCGATCAGGCGCTGTTCGTGAAGGGCGGCGAGGCCATCGCCCACTCGTCGGCCGGTGCTGGCTGTGGCGGGGACGACGGGTGCGAGGGCGAGGGCCATGCCGCTCGCGGCGGCTGTGATCATGAAGCGGCGGCGTTCCACGGAGTCACCGGCCTTTCGTGGGGCCTTCAGCGCAATCGGGGTCGCGCGGTGCGGCGCGAGCAGGGCATCGGGAACTGCGAGATGCAGCCAGGTCGGCCAGCCGAGCTCCACCACTTCGTGTTGGGGGAAGCTGAGGAGATCAGCGAGCGCGAATTGGGTGGGCCTGTCCGGCCGGGTACCGGTCTTCCAGCGATGGAGCTTCTGCTTGTTGGCTGCGAGATTGCCGAACCCGAGACGTTGATGACGTGCCGCGACGCGTTTCAGGAACGCCTCCGCTTTTCCCCCGTGGTGCGCGACGAGGTATTCGAGCCGATCCCCGACTTCGCTCAACGGTGCCCCCTCCGCTGCTGGACGGCCGTCCAAGTGTCTCCGGACAGGGCCGCACGCGGGAGACCCTTCGCGGGGTGGATGACCGCTGGATGACCGCGAGGCCACGCGAGATGACGCCGGCGCACTTCCCGCTTCCCCCCGCCGGAGGTGTGCTTGAGGACGGACAGCCGGTTCGTCCTCAGCGCGCTGCCAGTCGGACGTCGGCCCTGACGGTCTGGCTGCCAGATGCGCCGAACGGGATGTGGGATTCGTGAAGTGCACGTCGACAGGGGGAAGAATGGTCTATCCAGGGACAGAGTGGGTCGACCCTGCACAGCCGCGCTCGCGCCCGGATGGTGCGCCCCCCTGCGCGGGACCGAGTCGGGCAACGGCTTCCTCCCTCACCCGACTGCCCGCCGGGTTCGCAGAGGCGGCGGACGGCATCGAGGCCGGCCTGCTCGCGCGGACGGTCTTCGCGGTCGTCCTGGCGGTCTGCACCGGCGCCCAAGACCTGCGTGTGGCGTGCGGGACCACGAATGCTGGTGAGCCCCTAAGGGTCGAGTCCCTCCGTGTGCTTCCGCCGGCCTCGATCCGTCAGCTCTCCGCACAGTGGACGTCCGGCTCACCGATGTCGGTGAACGCCGACTCCGGCGGGCTTGCGGCCCTCCGGCGCCTTGTTGAATCCGCCGTCCTCCCGGCCTTCGACTTCTCGGCAACCGGGTCGGTTTCGCCCGCGCCGCTGGCCCCCCTCACCTGCTCAGTGCGCACCGTCCCGGAGGGATGGGCGTGGACCTTCAGCTCCCTGCCCGGCGCCTGCGACGAAGACGTCCTGCGGGCGCTCACCGAACGGGTCGAGACCGTGTCGCACGCCCTGGCCACCGCGCCGGACCTGACAGCGGAACAGGCCGCCGACTACATAAGACCGCTGGCCTTCGAGGTCCGAGTACTCGGAGGCGCGGGATTCTCGGAGATGACCGCGGCCCTGTGCAGCTGGGGCCACGCCGTCGGGCTGTCCGTCGCGGCACACCGCGTCGAGGCCGAGGAGACCGAGGCGCCGGCGCCGACGAACGGCCACCTCCAGCCGGCGGCGTGGGGAGCGAACCTCGTCGTCCTCCAGCAGGGGCTCGGCAGCCTCCCCCAGCCGAGGCTCACGGAAAGGCCGGACGGCACGAACGGGCTGGCAGCTCAGCTGGGCGCACTGCGGGACGGCCGCCCGGTCGTGGAGTCGAACGCGAACGAAACGCGCGAGCTCTACGACGAGATCGTCACCCGCAACCAGTACCTGCGGCACGGGGTGCAGCTGTGCGACGGCGACGTCGTTGTCGACGTCGGCGCCAACATCGGGATGTTCGCGCTGTTCGCCGCCGCTCAAGCGGACAAAGTCATCATGCACGCCTTCGAGCCCGTCCCCGTCGTGGCCCGGGCCCTAGAGGCGAACATGCGCCTGTACGGGGTCGTCGGCACGGTGACCTGCGCTGCCGCCGGAGCGAGTGCCGGCGTCCGTGCGCTCACCTTCTACCCGCAGTCGTCGCTACAGTCCGGCTTCTACGCCGACGCCCAGGGCGATCAGCAGATCATGGGGGAGTACGCCCGTCACCAGGCCGAGGCGCTTCCCGGACTCACAGCCGAGCTGCGGGCGGTCGCCGCCAGGGCCCTGGCCCCGACGGCCCGGGCGCGGACGGCCGACCGGCAGGAGCTCGAGGTCCCGGTGATCCGGCTGTCGGACTGGATCCGCCGCAGCGCCGTGGGCCGAATCGACCTGTTGAAGGTCGATGCTGAGCGCGCGGAAGAGGACGTCCTCGCCGGGATCGACGACGAGCACTGGCCCCTCATCGTCCAGGTCGTCGCCGAGGTTCACGACCTGGACGGCCGGGTGGAGAGGCTTCGGAACCTCCTCCAGGGCCGGGGCTTCGAGACGGTCGTCGACCAGGATCCGCTATTCGCCGGCTCCGAGATCTTCATGCTGTACGGTCTTCGGCCCGATGCCTCGCGCGCCAAGGCCCAGTGGATGGAGCGCCAGATCGCCGCGGCCGAACGCTGGGCGCAGACGTCGGCCCTGCCGCTGTTCGTGACGGTGCCGCCCGGCGCGATGCCCGCCGAGACGCGGACCGCCCGTCAGGCCGTGGAGGCCCACGGCCTGACCTGGGCCGAACCGCCGCCTGTGGGAGCAGCGGGCACGGCCGGGGAGCGGGACGTGGTGCTGGCGTGGGCGGAGGCGGTGCTGCGCCGGATGACCGCCGATCAGCGGCCGGTGACCAAGGCCGTGGTCGTGGACGGAGACAACACGCTGTGGGGCGGGGTGTGCGGGGAGGTCGGACCCGAGAACGTGGACGTCGCCGGACCCTACCGGCAGGTGCAGAAGGCGCTGCGCGAGCAGTTGACGGCCGGCCGGGTGCTGTGCCTGTGCTCGCGCAACAACCTAGCCGACGTGGAGGCGGTGTTCGCTGCCCACCCGGATATGCCGTTGGCCCTGGGGGACTTCTCGGTGGTCCGGGCGGGCTGGGGGACGAAGTCCGTCGCCGTCGTCGAGATCGCCGAGGAGCTCGGCTTCACGGTGCAGTCGCTGGTCTTCGTCGACGACAGCGCGGCCGAGCGGGCCGAGGTGGCCATCGCTCACCCGGGGATCACGGTCGTGGACCTGCCGGCTTACCCGGAGGCGTTCGCCGCCGCGCTGCACGGGACGTGGCAGCTGGCGCTGGAAGGCACCGGGACCGTTGAAGACCGTGCGCGGACGGCCCTGATCGCGGTGGAGGCCCAGCGCCGGCGGGCTGCCGCGCAGACGGCGACGACCGCCGAGTACCTGGAGCAGCTGGATCTGCGGGTGAAGGTGTCCCCCGCGCGCGAGGAGGAGGTGGAGCGGATCGCGCAGCTCGCGGCCCGCACCACTCAGTTCAACCTGGCGCTGCGCCGCCACACGTCCGGAACGGTCCGGCAGGCGCTCGCCGGTGCCGGGATGGCGCTCTCGGTCCGGGTGTGCGACCGCTTCGGCGACTACGGGCTCGTCGGCTTCGTGTCGGCCGAGGCCGACGGCCGGGTGCTGCGGGTGAAGGACTTCTTCATCAGCTGCCGCGCGCTGGGACGCAGCGTCGAGTGGTACGTCCTGCGGGAGCTCGCCGGGCGGGCTGGCGCTCTCGGCCTGAACGGCATCGCGCTCACCGGCGTGCCCGGGCCCCGTAACCGGCCGGCCCTGGAGTTCGCTGCCGCAGCCCAGGCCCGCTTCGGACTCCCGGGAGCGCCCGATCTGATGGACGCTGCGGCCGCCGCGGCCCTGGACTGGCGGCTGGTCACCGCGCCGCGGGCCGCCGCGACTCCGGTGGCCTGTGAGGGCCAGGCCGCGGGTGCGGCGTCGAGGGTGCGCTGGCCCGTCTCCCAGCAGGCCGCCGTGTTGGCCGCTGATGCCTACCAGCGCCCCAGCGAGACGGCGTCGACCACCCCCTACGTCGCGCCCGAGACCGAGACGGAGCGCATGATCGCGGCGGTGTGGGAGGAGACGCTCAAGGCCGCGCCGATCGGTGTCCACGACGACCTGTTCACCATGGGCGGTGACTCGCTGACCGCCGCCGTGATCTGCGCGCGCCTTCGCCGCCACGGTGTGGACCTGGCGGTCCACGAGCTCCTGGCGCAGCCGACGGTCCGCGGGGCGGCCCGCCAGGCGGGCGCCGCGAGGAGGTCGGCCATCGAGCTGCTGGCGGACGCGGAGGCCGGACCGGCGTCGCTCGGGCAACAGCGCATCTGGGCGGCGGAGGCGGTCGGAGGCCGAGGAAACGCCCAGGTCATCCCGCTGGCGTACCGGGTCGTCGGCCCGCTGGACCTTGGCCGGCTGCGGTCGGCGATGGCGGCGGTCGTCGCCCGCCACCCGGCTCTGCGCACCGTTCTGGTCGACGACGGCGGGACGCTGGTGCAGCGGCGGCTGACCACCGAGGACGTCGACATCGAGGTCCACAACGTGTCGAGCCTGCCGACGAACGAGCGGGCCGACCGGTCGGACCTGCTGGCCCGTCGGTTCTTCCAGACGGTGTTCGACGTCGGCCGAGACGTGCTGCTGCGCGCGGCCGTGCTGCGCCTGGGCCCCGACGATCACGAGCTGCTGCTGATGCTGCACCACAGCGCCGCCGACGGCTGGTCCCTCGACATCCTCCAGCGCGACCTGGGCGCCGTGTACACCGATCCGCAGGCCCTGGCCGGTACTCCGGGTGGTGCGACGTTCGCCCAGTACAGTGCCGCAGCCGCCCGGAGGCACGAGAGCGCCGTGTTCGATCAGGGCGCGGCCGCGGTGCGCGCCGCTCTCGCCCGGGCGGCCGCCCGTCCCTGGAGCACCTCCTCCGGCCTGCCCGCCGAGCCGCGCCACCTTCGCTTCGCCCTGGACGCCGACCTGGTGGCCGCGGTCCGGGCTGCGGCGCGGACCCGGGCCGTCACCCCGGTCTCCGTCCACCTCGCCGCCTGGCAGGTCCTGCTCGCGGCCGCGGCCGGCACGGACGCGGTGGTCACAGGCTGCCCGGTCGCAGGCCGCAGCGAGGAGGCGTTCGCCGACACGGTCGGCTTCTTCGCCAACCTCGTCCCCGTCCCGGCCCGCGTCGACTGGTCCGCCACCGCCAGCAGGCACCTGGAGGCGGCCGTCACGGCCGCGGCCGAGGCGCTGAGCCACGCCGAGGTGCCCTTCGGGCTGATCGCCGATGGCGCCGGCGCGCTGTTCGACACGCTCTTCACCCTCCAGACGCCTGCCGCGCATCCGCTGCGGCTCGAGGGCTGCTCCGTGACGGGCAGTGAACCGGCGCTGTGGCCGGTGCCGTACCCGCTGATGCTCGATGTCCAAGAGCACGCTGACGGCGCCAGCGTGCTGCTGCGATTCGACGCCCACGCCCGCCACCCCGTGGATCCGCTGTGGCTGGCCGAGGCGTACCCGCTCGTCCTGGCCGCGCTCTGCGCCCTGCCCGAACTGCCCCTGCAGCGGCTGCGGGACCTCCTGCGGCCCGGCACCGCCACCGTGCACGACCTGGTCCGCGCCCGAGTGGCCCATCTGCGAGAGGACGGCGAATCCCGGTGACCACCACGAACCCCCGACCCGCCACTGCCGCCACCGTGTGGCAGATCGACGCCGCCGACGGCCCGGCCCTCGCACCGTCCGCACCGCAGCACCACCACCTGGCCGCCCACCGCGAAGCCGCCTTCAGCCCGCCGCTCCTCGAACTGCGGCTGACCGGGCCGCTGGACACCGACCGGCTCCGCGCGGCCGCCGAGCACACCATGCGCGAACACCCCGCGCTGCGCCGTCACCTCGCCTCCGCCGTCGGGGCCCAGCCGCCGGTCCGGCTCGCCCGCCTCGCCGACGACAGCCACACCCTCTGCCTGAGCCCAGCGCTCGGCGCGGTGGACACCACCGGCCTGCTGCGTGCCGCAGCGGCCATCGCCGCCAGCTACAACAGCGGGACAGCGGCCAGGGCGGGGGGCCCGAACCCGCGGACGGTCGACGCCTTCCTCGCCGGCCTGCTCACCGACCCAGGCGCCGCCGCCGGCCGCGAGCACTGGCAGAGCCTCCGACTGGACACGGCGGCCGAGGAACTGGCCCGCGCCCTGGTGATGCGCACCGCCGCCCCCGCCCAGCGCCTGCACCTTCCCGTGCCGCTGGACGACGCGACCTCGGACCGGCTCATCCGTCTCGCCCGAGACCTCCACGTCGGCGTGGACCCCGTGGTGGCGACGGTGTGGCGGCTGCTGCTGCACCGGATCGCGCCCGGCAAGGACGCGGCGATGGGCCTGTTCGTCCCCGGACCGGTGGAGCAGCTGCCGGACACGATCGGCCTGCTGGGCCGCTGCGTCCCCGTGCCGGTGCGCCCGGACGCCGCCGGATCGCTCCCGGATGCCGTCCGGAGCTGCCACCGCGAGATCGCGCTCGCCGCCCAATTCGGCGACTTCTTCACCCACCAGCGGCCGGGCGGCCAGTTCACGGTCGGGTTCCGGCACGTGGAGGCGCCCGGGCTCAACTTCGGTCCGAGCCCGGCCGTCACCGTCGAAGCGGTGCAGGCCGCGACCGACCACGTCCGCCTCGACCTGCACTCCCTGCACACGGCTGGCCGGCTGCGCCTAGCCCTGGACGCGGACAGCGCCGCAGTCACCCAGGAGAGCGCCCAGCGCCTGGCCACCTGGCTGGCCGCCCTGTGCGCCGGCCTGCCGGACCACCTCGACATCCCGGCCCAGGCCGCAGCCGGGCGAATCCTGGACCCGCTCGCCTCCGGTAGCCGCCTGGTCGGCGCAGACCAGCCGGGTACCGGCACGGCGGTGCCCTCCACCCTGGTGGAGGCGTTCGGCGTTCAAGCCGAGCTCACTCCGGCCGCGTGCGCCGCTCGAGACGACGACCAGGAGGTCACCTATCACGAGCTGGCTCACGCGAGCGCCGTGCTCGCCCGGACGCTGGCCGACCGGGGCGTGGCCGCCGGGGACCGGGTGGCCGTGTGCATGAGCCGCCGGGTGCCGCTGCTGGCCGTGCTGCTGGCCGTCGCCCGCCGCGGCGCCGCGTTCGTGCCGATCGACCCGGCCCTGCCGGCCGGCAGGGTGGCCGATCTGCTCGCCGACGCCAGCCCGCGACTGCTCGTCACCGACCTTCACGGCACCAGTGCACCCCCGCCGACTGTCCGCACGCCTGTGCTGCGGATCGACGCGCTGCCGCACGGCTCCCCCGCGGCCGGACCCGAATCGACCGAGGCATGGCCGGAGACAGACGTGTACGTGATCTACACCTCCGGCTCGACCGGCCGGCCCAAGGGCGTCCCCATCACCCACACGGCGCTGATGAACTACCTCGGCTGGGCCTCGCGCCACTACGGCACCGCGGACGGCAGCGGCACCCTCGTGCACTCGTCGATCAGCGTCGACATGACCATCACCAGCCTGTTCCTGCCTCTGCTGACCGGGCAGGCCGCCACCCTGCTGCCCTCCGACGAACCCAAGGACCTGGCCAAAGCCCTTACCCGGGTCCACGATCTGAGTCCGCTGAAGATCACCCCCGGCGGCCTGCGCCTGCTCGCCACTCTCCTGACCGGCGACCAGATCACCCAGGCCACCCGGCACCTGGTCGTCGGCGGCGAGCGGCTGACCGCCGCCACCCTGGACCTCCTGAACGCGCCCGGCCTGCTCGTCACCAACGAGTACGGGCCCACCGAGGCCGCCGTTGGCTGCTGCGCCCACACCCTGCGCCTGGGCGAGCACCCGGCGGCCGACCCGGTGCCCATCGGCACGCCGATCCGGTCCACGACGATCGAGCTGCGTACGCCGGACGGCCGCCTCGCCCTGCCCGGCACCGCCGGGGAGCTCATCGTCACCGGGCCCAGTGTCGCGGCCGGCTACCTGGGCCTGCCCGCCGAGACCGATGCCCGCTTCACCACCGACCCGCACACCGGCGTCCGCTCCTACCGGACCGGCGACCTCGCCGTCCTCGGCCCCGGCGGGCAGCTGGTGATGCTCGGCCGCGGCGACGACCAGCTCAAGGTCCACGGCTACCGCATCGAGCCCGGCGAGATCGAAGCGGTCCTGACCGGTCACTCCGGCATCACCGCGGCCGCCGTCACCGCCACCCGGGGCACGCCAGTGCTCGCCGCGTTCCTCGTCCCCGCCCCCGGCGCCGATCCGGCCGCCCTGCCCGAGGCCGCCACCGCGCTCACGGCCGACCGGCTGCCGTTCTACGCCCGCCCCGACCGGTACGAGGTCCTCGACCAGTTGCCGCTGCGCGGCAACGGCAAGGTCGACCGCCGGGCTCTGGCCGAACGCCCCGCGCCCGCAGCGGCGGGGGAGGCGCTGGACGCGGCCGACCCGCAGCTCGCCGTGGTCGCCGCGCTGTGGAACGAGGTCCTCGGTACGCCGCCCAGCAGCCCGGACGCCAACTTCTTCGCCGAGGGCGGCGACTCCATCAAGGCCGTCCTGCTGGCCGGCCGGGCGCAGCGGGCGGGCCGGGAGCTGACGGTTCACGACATCCTTCAGCGGCGGACCCTTCACCGGATCGCGGCCGCCGTACGCCCGGCCGGTGCGCGGGACGCGGTGGAGCCGGGCCCGGTGCCACTGACGCCCCACCAGGCCGGCTTCCTCGCGCGCGGACTGACCCGGCCGGAGCGGTGGACCGTGCGGTGGAGCGCCGAGGCTCCCGCACCGGTCGACGCCGGGCGCCTCGAACGGGCGCTCGCCGCAGCCGTCGCCGGACACGACGCGCTGCGGACGTCGTTCACCTACACCGGCGGCCGGTGGACGGCCCGGCTGTGCGAGCCCGGCCCGGTGCCGGTGCCGGTGCACGTCCTCGACCTGGACGGCGTCCCGGACGCCTCCCGCGAGCAGGCCGTCGCAGACGCCATGGAGCAGGTGGAGAACGGGATCGACCTCGCCGGACCGCTGGTGGGCCTGTGCCTGGTCCGGGCCGCCGGCCAAGCGGACCGCCTGGTGTGGATCGTCCACCACCTCGTCGCCGACGTCGTCTCCCTGCAGAGCCTGAACCAGGAGCTGTGGCACGCCTACGCCAGCCCGGCCGCGGCGGCGCAACGGCGAGGCGATGGGTACGCGGCGTGGCTGCGGGACCAAGACGGCCGTCCCGCCACACCCTTCCCTTCCTGGCCCGGGTCCGGCGGCCCGGGCGCGTGCCGTACCACCGTCTCCCGGCTGGGCGCGGACTCCCGCCGCTACCTGGCCGATGCACGGCAGGCCGCTCCGCGCTGGGCACTTGCCGTCCTGGGGGCCGCCGTGCTGGGTGCGCTCGCCGAGGTGCGCCCGGACCTGCCGGCCGCGCTGTGCGCCGAGCTTCACGGCCGCGACCGTCCCGGGCTGGACCTGGTAGCCGCCGTGGGCTGGTTCACCGACTTCCGGCCGCTGCGAGCCGAGCAGCATCTGCAGGGTGACCCGGCGGCGCTGGCCGCCGTCCTGCACCACCAGGTCGAGGAATCCCAGGGCCGAAGCGGAGCGCTGCCGGCCATCGCGCTGAACTACCTCGGCGACCTCCCCTCCGGCGAGGAGCCGGACCTTCCGGACGCCGCCGCCAGCCCGCTGTTCGGTCTGGAGGCCGTCGTGTGGACCGGTCCGGACACGGTCGAGGTCAGGTGGCGCTTCGACGAGGCGTTCATCCCTGCCGCCACCGTCACCCGGCTCGCCGACGCCTTCGCCCGCCACGCTGCCGACACGCTCACCGTCCGCCCGCAGACCCCCGTCGGGCCGGCTGGGCTCTCGGCCGCCGACCTGAGCCGGATCACCGCCACGTTCGAGGGAGGACGGTCATGACCGACCGCACGATCGCCGCAGTCCACCCCGCCACCCCCGCACAGCAGGGCTTCCTCCTCGGCACGCTCGCTGCCCCCGGCGACGCCCTGTTCGTCGAGCAGGCTGTCCTCCCCCTGCGCGGGCCGCTCGACATGGCCCGGCTGGAGCGCGCCTTCGCGGGAATGATCGACGGCCACGAGATCCTGCGGACCGGCCTCGCCTGGGACCTGGCCGCCGACCCGCAGCAGGTCGTCCTCACCCGGGGCGAGAGCACGATCGGCGTCGTGGACAGCCGTGGCCACGACAGCGCCAGCCAGCAGGCCGACCTGGAGGAGCTGCTGCGCGCCGAGCGGGCCCAGCCGTTCGACCTGACGCGGCCGCCGCTGCTGCGCCTGGCCGTCCAGCACCTCGACGGCGAGCGGCACCGCCTGGTGTGGACCCACCACCACGGCGTGCTGGACGGCTGGTCACACCTCGCCCTCGTCAACGAACTCCTGCAGCGCTACGCCGGCCACATCCCGCCGGAACGGACGGAGTTCGGCGCGTACGCGGGCTGGCTCGCCGACCAGGACCGGAGCCGACAGCAGGCGTACTGGGCGGGGCACCTGGCCGGCTACCAGCCGCTGCCCGCGGTCGCCGAGCATCTGCCGCTTCCGGACCAGGAGCGTCACGGGCAGCACCGCCTCGCCGTGGACACGACCACCACCGAGGACCTGGACGGCTTCGCCCGCACGCACGGCACCACGGCGGCGGCCGTGCTGATCTCCTGCTGGGGCCTGATCGCCGCCCGGCAGCACGACCGCCACGACCTCGCCATCGGGGTCACCGTCTCCGGGCGCACCGGCGCCTCCCCCGGCGTCGCCGACCTGATCGGGCCCGTCGCAACGACCCTCCCGATCCGGCTGCCCGCCCCGGCGGGCGACACCGGCGACTGGGTGGGCGGCATCCAGGACCTGCTGGTCCAGGCGGAGGCGAACAGCATCTGCTCCACCGCGGATCTGTACGCCTGGGCCGCACTCGCACCGGGCGGGACGCTCTACGACAGCGTGGTGTCAATCGCCAACTACCCGCACACCAGCGACAGCGACCCCCTCTGCGACCTGGTGCTGGAGAGGGCGGGGACCCGGTCCGAGGGCGGACGCACCCGCCACCCGCTCGCCCTGGTCGTCGAGACCTTCGACGGACTGCGGCTGCGCCTGGTCAACGACCGCACCCGCGTGGGCGACGACGACGCACGCGCCGCACTGGACGCCCTGCACGCGATGCTCCGCAAGCTCGCCGGCGGGCCAGCGGCTACGGTCGCCGACCTCGCCGCAGCCGCCCGCGGCCTCACTCCTTTCCAACCCCGCCCGTCCACGACGGAGGCGACGGAGAGCCGCCCGGCGTACGGCCGGGCGGCCGGCGACGGCGACCTGCTGGTACGAGTGCTGGCCGACGCCTTCGCCGACGTCCTCGGCCAGCCGGTCCGCGCCGACGACGACTTCCTGGCCGCAGGCGGACACTCGCTGCTCGCGCTGCGGCTCGCGACCCGACTGCGGACCGCTCTCGGCATCGACCTCACCCTCGGCGACCTGCTCACCACCGGCACTCCCAGCGCGCTGGCCACCCGGGTGCGCCACCTCCTCAACAACGACACCCCCGCCCTCGACCCACTGCCGCCGCTCACCCCCGCCCCGCCCGCAGGCACTGCGGAGCCGTTCGCGCTGACCGGCATCCAGCAGGCCTACTGGACCGGGCGCAGCACCGACTTCGACCTCGGCGGCGTCGACTCCCACCTCTACACCGAGGCCGACCTGCCCGAGGTCGACCTGGAGCGCTTGGCCGCCGTGTGGCGGGCCCTGATCGCCCGGCACCCGATGCTGCGTGCGGTCACCACCGCCGACGGCCGCCAGCAAATCCTGACCGACGTCCCGCCCTACCGAATCCACACCACCGACCTGCGCACCGACGCCGACGCCGAGGCGGAGCTCGCCGGGATGCGCGAGCGCCTGGCCCACCCGCGCCGCGACACCAGCACCTGGCCGCTGTTCACCGTGGAGGCGGCCCTGCTGCCCGGCGGCGCCACCCGCCTGTTCCTCAGCTTCGACCTGCTCATCGGCGACGCACTGAGCTGGCAGATCCTCTACCGCGAGGCCCGGGCCCTCTACGAAAACCCCGCTGCCGAACTGCCCGCACTCGAGGTGACCTTCGCCGACTACGTGGCCCACCTGCCCGCCCTGACCGCCGGTCCGCGCTACGAGCGCGACCGCGCCTACTGGCGGGCCAAGCTCCCAGCGCTGCCCGAGCCGCCCGCGCTGCCGCTCCTGCCCGAACCCGCCGACCCGGTCGACGGGCCGCGGTTCTCCCGGCTGCAGCTGTGCCTGCCCACCGACGACCTCGCCGCGCTGCGCCACGTCGCCGCCACGCACGGCGCGACCCTGTCCGCGCTGCTGATGGCCGTCTTCGCCGAGACCCTGGGGGTCTTCACCAACAGCAGCACCTTCCTGGTCAACACCACCATCTATCACCGGCCCGGTGTCCACCCGCAGATCAACCAGATCGTCGGCGACTTCACCTCCACCGCCCTGACCGGCATCGACCTGGGCGTCGCGCCGACATTCGCCGGCCGGGTGCGCGCGCTGCAGCGCCAGCTGTGGGCCGACCTCGACCACGCCCGCTACAGCGGAGTCGAGGTCCTGCGGGACCTCCAGCAGGGACGGGGCCGTACCGGAGCCGTCGCGCCCGTCGTGTTCACCAGCACCCTGGACCTGGAGGTGCCCGGCGCCGAGCCGGCCACCCCGTTTCCCGGCACCATCAGCTTCGGGATCGGCCAGACCCCGCAGGTCCTGGTCGACTACCAGACCTACCAAGTGGCCAGCGGACTCGTGATCAACTTCGACACCGTCGACGGCCGCCTGCCCGACGGCCTGGTTCAGGCGATGCTGGAGAACCACGAAGCCCAGCTGCGCACCCTGATCGACGACCCCGGCGCCCCGGAGCGCCCCCGCCTGTGCGCAGCTGCCCCGGCGCCCGAGCTCGCCGCGCCGCTCGGCGGCGACCGGCTCCTGCACGAGCCGTTTTTCGACCAGGCCCACCGCAACCCGCAACGCACCGCGATCGTGTGCGACGGCGAGCGCAGCACCTACGGTGAACTCGCCGACACGGCCCGACAGATCACGCACCGGATCACCGCTGCCGACCCCGCCGGGGAACTCGTCGCCGTGCTGTGCCAGCCCGGCCGCGAGCAGGCAGCCGCCACCCTGGGCGTCCTGTTCGCCGGATACGCCTACGTGCCACTGGACCCGGCCTGGCCCGCCGAACGCCTCCACGAACTGCTGGCCGCCACCGGCTCCACGGTTGTCGTCACCGAGCAGAAGACCCGGGACCGCACCCGCCTGCCCGCCGACCTGACCGTCCTCCTCACCGACGACCCCACCCCCACCACCGGCCCAACGGCCGACCAAACACAGCGACAGCGCACCGCCGACGACCTCGCGTACGTGATCTACACCTCGGGATCCACCGGGCGCCCCAAGGGCGTCATGATCTCCCACCTGGGCGCGCTCAACACGGTCCTCGACGTCAACGAGCGCTTCGGCATCGGTGCGACGGACGCGGTGCTGGCGGTGTCCCCGGCCACGTTCGACCTCGCCGTCTGGGACCTGTTCGGCACCCTCGCGGCCGGCGCCACCCTGGTGGTGCCCACCCGCGACCAGCGCCTCGACCCCGCCGCCTGGACCGCCCTGGCCCGCGCCGAGCACGTCACCGTGTGGAACTCGGTGCCGGTACTCATGGACCTGCTCCTGGACTCCCTGCCCCGGGGCGACACGGTGCTGGAGGGCCTGCGGGTGTGCCTGCTCTCCGGCGACTGGATCCCCCTGAACTTGCCCGGGCGGCTGCGCGAGCGCGCCCCCAAGTGCCGCATCGTCAGCCTCGGCGGCGCCACCGAGGGCTCGATCTGGTCGATCCTCCACGAGATCGGCGACGTCGACCTTGCCTGGTCGAGCATCCCGTACGGCATCGCGATGACCGGGCAGAACGTCCAGGTCCTCGACGACCAGCTTGCGCCGTGTCCCGCGCACGTCCCCGGCCAGCTGTACATCAGCGGCCACGGCACCGCGCTGGGCTACTGGCAGGCCCCGGAGCTGACCGAGGCCGCATTCGTCTTCGACGGCCGTACCGGCCGCAGGCTGTACCGCACCGGCGACTGGGGGCGGCTGCGCCCCGACGGCACCCTGGAGTTCCTCGGCCGCCGCGACGCCCAGGTCAAGATCCGCGGCTACCGCGTCGAGCTGCGCGAGGTCGAGACGGCGCTGCGCGCTGTCCCCGGAGTCGAGCAGGCCGCCGTCGTCACCACCGGGGAGCGCACCGACCGGCGCCTGGCCGCCTTCGCCGTCACCGCCCGGCCGCTGGACACGGTGCGCGCCGACCTCGCCCGCCGCCTGCCCGCCCACATGCTCCCGGCCTTGTTCACCATCCTGCCCGAGCTGCCGCTGAGCGCCACCAGCAAGGTCGACCGCGGCGCGCTCGAGCGCCTCGCCGCCGATCTCGACCACTCCGCACCACAGCACGCCGCCGGGACTACTCGCCACGACGCCAGCCTGGAGGAGAAGGCGCGGGCGGCGCTGGCAGCGATCGTGCCCGGCCGGGCCGGGCTGGACAATGACCTGCTCGCCTTCGGAATCACCTCCGTCGATGTGATCCGCCTGGCCAACGCCATCGAGCAGCACACCGGACAGCGCCCCGACCTGAAGGCGTTCTACGCCGTCCCGACCTTGCGCACCCTCCTCCAGCACGCCAACGCGCCCGCCGACGACCCGGTGCCGACCGCGCCGGGCGTCTGGTCCGGCTGGCCGCAGCTGACCGACCCCACCGAGCGGGCCGCCTTCCGAGCCACCCGGCCCGCCCACGGCCCGGCCCCCGCCTCCCGCACCCTCCCGGAACGGGAGCCCGGCCGCCTGGACATCCGGGCCCGGCGCCGCACCCCGCGCACTTTCGACCCCCGCCCGGTCACCCTGAACGCACTCGCCGCCCTGCTGGAGAGCCTGCGCCGCACCGACACAGGCGGCCGGCCTGCCTTCCTCTACCCCTCGGCCGGCGGCCTGTACGCCGTCCAGGTCCACCTCCACGTACGGCCCGGCCGCGTCCAGGACCTGCCCGGCGGCCTGTACGGCTACCACCCCGACGCCCACGACCTCACCCCTCACGCCCCGGACATCGATCTCGACCCCGGCATTCACCTCGGCCCGGCCAACCGGCCGCTGGCCAACACCGCGGCATTCACCGTGTTCCTGGCGACCGACCCCTCCGACTCCGCCCCGCTGTACGGCTGCGACGCCGAGCCCCTCGCCCTGCTGAACGCCGGCTACATGGGCCAGCTGCTGTGCCACACCGCCACCGAGGCAGGCCTGGGGCTGGCACCGGTGCACGGCGTCGACTTCGACCGCATCCGCTGGCTGCTGCCCGACGGCGAGCGCCTCGTGCTGCTGCACACCCTCCTCGGAGGCGTCCCCGACCACCCCGCCACCGAGGGAGAGCCCGCATGACCACCGCCACCGCACCCCTGGTCGTCACCGACATCGCGCCGCTCTCGCCCGGCCAGGAGCGCCTGTTCGACGCCGAGTTCGCCCTGCCCGACGGCTCCTGGCCCGCCCCGGGCACCCCGACCCGGCTGCGCCCGATCGACACCGCCGCCATCCGCATCGACGGCCCCCTGGACACCGCCGCACTTCGGAGCGCCGTCACCGCGCTGGTCGCCCGGCAGTCCGCGCTGCGCACCAGCTTCCGCCGCCGGGCCGACGGCACGCCCGTGCAACTCGTCACCGGCCACGCCCCGGCCCCGATGACCCACGACACGCTCGACCTCCCGGCCGGGCAGGAGGTCCCCACGGCAGAGGAACTGCTCCAGCACGCCCCGGCCCACCTGGTCGACCCCCGCCACGACCCCCTGTTCCGCGTCCACCTACTGCGCCTGGACCAGGAACGGCACGTCCTGCTGCTGCAGATCCACCATGCCGTCAGCGACGGCTGGTCCATCGGCGTCCTCTACCGCGACCTGTCCGAGCTCTACAACACCGCCCGCACCGGGCGGGACGCGGGCCTGCCCGCGATTCCCCGCACCTTCACCGCCCACAGCCGACAGATGCACGTCGAGCGCGGCGGCCCCGAGGAACAGCGCCAGCTCGCCTACTGGCTCCGCCGACTCGCCACGCCACTTCCCGGCCACCCGGCCGAACCACCGGCTGACGGACTGAGCCCGGTGGACGTCGAGCCCGTCCTCGTGCCCGCCGACCTCGTCCGGAGCCTGCGCGCGACCGCGGCCACCAGTGCGCAGCGCGGTGGCGTGGCCGGACCGTTCCTCGCCGCGCTCGCCCTGGTCCTGCACCACTTCGGTGGCGAGCGGGACGTGCGGATCGGCATGATGATCTCCAACCGGGCCCGGCCCGGGGCCGAGCACCTGATCGGCTACTTCGTGAACACCGCCGTGATCCGGCTGCGCATCGACCCGACGATGACCGCCGGGCAATTGGTAGCGAAGGCGAACGCCGCCGTCACCGAGGCCATCGAACACCAGGCCCTGCCCATCCAGGACCTCTACCAGGCCCTGCGCGACACCGGCGCCCTCGGAGCGGGCTCGCTGTACCGGGTGACGCTCGCGCTCAACACGATGCGCACCACCTCGCTGACCCTGGACGGCCTGCACTGCCAGGACATCGACCTGGAGCAGATCGGCCCCCGCCGCGCGCCGACCAGCATCGACCAGCGCTGGGTTCTGGACGCGCACGCCGGCCAGCTGGCTGGAACGCTGACTTGGCGAACCGAGACCGCCACCCGGCCCGGCATCGGAGCCACGCTCACCGGCCTCGACCAGGCGCTTCGCGCCGTCATCAACCCCCACACCACCGTCGTCGACATCACCGCCGCCCTTCCCCGGGCGACGTCGGAGGCCCGGTGAACACCGCCCAGGCCGGCGTGCGGCTGACCTGGCACGCTGCCGCCGGGCTGCTCGACGCGTACGGCCTGACGCTGCGACGGGCTCGGCCGCTGTCGGGCGGTATGGAGAACACCCACCTCAAGGCGCAGACGGCCAGCGGCACGGTCGTGGTGACCGTGCTGAACAAGAAGACGCTCGAGCAGGCCCAGGAGTACGCCCGCTTCCTGCGGCGCCTGGAGCTCACCGGCGCCCCCGCGCCACGGCTTCGGACGCTGCGGGGCGGTGGCTGGGTCACCCAGTTCGGCAGTCGGCCAGTCATCGTCTGCGACTTCGTCGACGGACGCAGCCCCGCCCGGCTGCCGGCCCGCCTCGTCGACGAGGCCGGGCTCCTCCTCGGACGGGTGCACCGCACGGCGGCGGCCGGCTTCGACAGTGCGCTGCGCCCGCACCTGCGCCTCGGCGAGGACGACGCCGCCACCCTGGCCTTGCTGCCTGACAGCGCGTTCGGCCGATGGGCGCGCTCCACCTGGCGGAGCGTCGGCCACGTCCCCGAGCACGACGGCCCCCTCGTCCCGGTCCACGGTGACCTGTTCCCGGACAACATCGTCGTCCGCGGCCGAGGCCGGAGCCTGGTCTTCCTCGACTGGGAGGACGGCTCCCTGGACCTGCCCCACCTCGACGTGGGGATGGCGCTGCTCGGCCTCTGCTGCCGACGCGTCTTCTCTCCGCGCCGAGCCCGCCACCTGTTGGCCGGCTACGAGCGGGGCAGCGGAACCGCCCTGAACGGTGATCTGGTGCGCGACGCGGCCCTCTACGCGGCCGTCCTTGTCGCGCTGCGCCGCCACCGCTGGCAGCAGGAGCACCGCCGCCTGCCCGCCGGGCGCTCGGCCGCCGCCATGCACCACCTGGCCGCATCCCTGGCCGACCACTGGACGCAGCTTCAGCTGTGAACCCGGCCGACCACCTCACCCCACGCGCCCCGCCGGGGTGCGCCCCGACCCTGCAGAGAGCGAACCGCCATGCGTGATCTTGTCCTGGTCGTCGTCCCGCCCAACACGAACACGGTCATCACCGGCCGGCTGCTGACCGTCACCCGCCCCGAGGAGCACTCCGACTGGTCGGACTTCCTGGGCCTTGGTGCGCTGTCCCTCGTCTCCTCGCTGGCGACGAACCCGGCGCTGGAGCCGGTCTACCTGGACTGCACGATCACGCCATTGAAGGACGTCCTGGAGTACATCACCGCCCACTCCGACCGCATCCTGGCGGTCTGCCTGGGCATGCTGACCGCGAACTACGAAGCCGGCGTCCTGATCGCCAAGCACGCCAAGGCCACCGACGCCCAGATCACCACCGTCGCGGGCAACGACCACTTCAGCGCCCTGTCCGAGGCGTGCATGAACGCCTCGACCAGCCTGGACTACGGCTTCGTCGGCAACGAGATCGTCGGCCCCTTCGCCGACCTGATCGGCGCCCTGCGCGCCCAAGCGCCGATCGACCCGGCGGCGTTGCCCGGCCTGGTGTACCGCACCGACGGCCGCGTGCACACCACCGCCCCGCACGCGGAGCCGGTCTTCTCGGGCTACGACTACACCCTGGTGGACCGCGCCTTCCCCCAGACGCCGCTGTACACCAGGCAGTTCGGCCACCGGATCGCGCCGCGGATCCGCGAGTTGCTCGGGCGCACGGTCACGGCCGGCGTGCCGGTCGACATCGGCCGCGGCTGCGTCAAGTTCGCCGCCGACGACGCCTGCTCGTTCTGCTCCATCCACCCCGGGCAGCTGTGGCGCAACCAGCTCAACCCCGCCCAGGCATGGACCGCCATCGAAGCGGCCTTCAATGTCGGCTACGACTACCACTACCTGACCGCCGACGAACTCCCGCTCACCTTCGCCCAACTGCTGCACGGCATGGCTACCGACACTCCCGCCTGGTGGTCCGCGCTCGGCGAGGACGAGCGGCCCCTCCTGGTCGGGTACGGCCGCGCCGACGGCATCGCCGATCCCCGCAAGACCGCGCTGCTCACCTCCCTCGGGGTGCGCCAGATCATGATCGGCATGGACGCCGGTGCGCCGCTGTCACTCGCCGCCATGAACAAGCCGGTCGGCGGCCGGCGCCGCAACGTCCTCGCCGAGGCCGAGAAGCTGTACAAGCTCAACTCGACGGCGATCACCGTCGCCCGCGACCACGGCATGCTGATCCGCGCCGGATTCGTCGTCGGCCACATCGGCATGACCCGGGCCCTGCTGGCCGAGAACCTCGAACGGATCCTGGCCCTGATCACCGAGGGCGGCAAGCACGGCGTCTTCTCGGCGGTCGACGTGGAGGTCCTCTCCCCGCAGCCCGGCGCCCGCGACTACACCTACCTCACCACCCCCGACGCCGCCCGGCAGGCCGCCGCGAAGCTCGGCCTCACCATCGCCGACGACGCCACCCTCGCCGCGGTCTCGGCCCGCTGGGCACACCAGGACGTGGTGATGCCAGAGGACGCGATGCGGGACTACACCCTCGCGGTGATGCCCGAGATCGAATTCGAAGACCTCGCCCGGGCCCGCGCGGACATCCGTGCCCACGCCAAAACATGCGGCGTGGTCATCGGCGAATGACCCCGACCGCCCCCGCCCGGAAGGAGACGACATGCACCTGACCCCCGCCGAGCAGGGCCGGCTGCTGCTGTACACGGCCACCCTGCTGGCCCGCGAGCGTCAACAGCGCGGCGTGAAGCTCAACGTTCCCGAGGCGACCGCACTCATCGCCCATGCTGCCTGCGAGGTGGCCCGCGACGGTGGCCGGCTGGAGGACGCGGTGGCCGCCGGGCGTGCCGCGCTCACGCCCGCGGACGTGCTGCCCGAGGTGCCGGGCATCCTGACGGAGATCCAGGTCGAGGCCGTCTTCGCCGACGGCTCCAAGCTCATCGTCATCACCCACCCCCTCGGGCCGACCTCCGACCCGTCACATGCCCCCGGTGCCGTGGTGCCCGCCGATCAGCCGCCTGCCGAGTACGCCGGCCTCGTACGGATCGAGGTCACCAACACCGCCAGCGTGCCGGTCACCGTCACCTCGCACTTCCACTTCTTCGAGGCCAACCGGGCCCTGGCCTTCGACCGCGCAGCCGCCTACGGCCGCCACCTCGCCCTGCCGGTCGGAGCCAGCACCCGCTTCGAGCCCGGCATCATCGAGCAGGTCAAGCTGACCCCGATCGGCGGCGACCGGATCGTCATCGGTTTCGCCGGCCTGGTCGACGGCCCCCTCGATGCTCCCGGCACGTTCGAAGCCGCACTCACCCGCGCCCACGTCGCCGGATACCTCGACACCGGCCCCACCACCGACCCGGAAGGCAACCTGTGAGCAGCCACCTCAGCTACGCGCAGCAGTACGGTCCGACCACCGGCGACCGCGTCGGTCTGGCCAACACCGGACTGAGCCTGCGTGTCGAAGGCGACGCCCAGCAGCGGGGCGATGAGTTCCTGACCGGCTACGCCAAGACCGGCCGCGACGGCATCCACTACCAGGCCCGCCTCACCGACCGGACCTGCGACCTGATCGTCAGCAACGCCCTGCTCGTCGACCCCGTCCTCGGCGTCCGCAAGGCCTCCATCGGCATCAAGGACGGCCGCATCGCCGCCGTCGGCCGCGCCGGCAACCCCGACACCCTGGATGGCGTGGATGTCCTCGCCGGCACCGGCACCACCGTCATCCCCGGCGAAGGCCTCATCGCCACCGCCGGCATCATCGACACCCACGTCCACCTCTGCTCACCCGGCATCATGGGCGCAGCCCTGGCCGCCGGCGTGACCACGATCGTCTCCCAGAACTTCGGCCCGACCTGGGGCTGCGGCGTCACCACGCCTACCGAACTGCGCCACGCCCTGCGGGCCTTCGACGCCTGGCCGGTCAACATCGCCATGCTCGCCCGCGGCTCCTCCTCGGATCCGGACTCACTGCTGCGAGCCCTGGAGCAGGGCGGCGCCTCCGGGTTCAAGGTCCACGAGGACATGGGCGCCCACGCCCGGACCCTGGACACCGCGCTGACCATCGCCGACGACCACGACGTCCAGGTCGCGCTGCACAGCGACACCCTCAACGAGGCCATGTGCGTCCAGGACACCCTCGCGGTTATCGGCGGCCGCACGCTGCACGCCTTCCACGTCGAGGGCTGCGGCGGCGGCCACGCGCCGAACGTCCTGCAGCTGGCCGGCCTGGCGAACATCATCGGCTCCTCCACCAACCCGAGCCTGCCCTACACCCGCGACACCACCGCCGAGCACCTCCACATGATCGCCACCGTCCACCGGCTCGACCCCGACGACCCCGACTGCCGGCGGATGGCACATGACCGGATCCGCACCGGCACGCTCGGCGCCGAAGACGTCCTACACGACCTCGGCGTCATCCCCATCACCTCCTCCGACTCCCAGGCCATGGGCCGCATCGGGGAGACCGTCCGCCGTACCCTGGCCGTCGCCGCCAAGATGCGCGCCCTGGACCCCCAACCGGGCCGCGACGACAACCAACGCGTCCTGCGCTACATCGCCAAACTCACCATCAACCCCGCCATCGCCCACGGCATGGCCCACGAGATCGGTGCACTCACCCCCGGCCGCCTCGCCGACATCGTCCTGTGGCACCCGGCCTACTTCGGCGCCAAGCCGCACCTCGTCCTCAAGGCCGGCTACCCCGCCTGGGGCGCGACCGGCGACCCCAACGCGTCCACCGAGACCAGCCAACCGCTCGTCCTGGGACCCCAGGTCGGCGCGTACGGGGCCACCGCGGCAGACCTGTCCGTCGCCTTCGTCAGTCGCGCCGCGCACGACAACGGCACCGACACGCTGCCCACCCGGCGTCGCCGCGCCGCCGTCCGCGACACCCGCACGATCGGCCTGGCCGACATGAACCGCAACGACCGGCTCAGCGACGTCCGCGTCCACCCGGGCACTGGGCACGTCACCCTCGACGGCGACTCCATCAGCTCCCCGCCCGCCCAGGCCACCGCGCTCAGCCAGCTCTACTTCCTGTAACCCGGCCCGAGACCCAAGGAGCACCAGCATGTCCCTCACCGACCCGGTCCGAGACCTCCTCGGCTGCGGCCATGCGACGGTCCCGCTGCCCGCCGTGGACGCCGAGGTCCTCGCGGAGCTGCAGACCCAGGCGGCGCGGTTCTTCACCCAGGACGAAGAGACCAAGCTCCGGCACGGCAGCGACGACTTCAATTACGGCTACCGGCCCTACGGGCGGCAGTACTCGGTCAGCCCCGACCGGCCCGACATGAACAGCAGCTTCGTCTACCGGGCGGACGACCCGACGGCCACCCCGGGCCACGAGGCCGGCACCGTCGCTCCGTTCCTCAAGGCCCTCGGCGCGTACTGGCGGGTCGCCGCCCACACCGCCGACCAGGTGCTGGCCGACCTGGCCGGTCACTACGGCTACCAGGGCGACCTGCAGTTCCGCACCTCGTCCTACCTGGAGATCAACTGGTACCTCCGTGACACCGAGCGGGACCTGCTCCAGGACTGCCACGAGGACGGCCACCTGTTCACCCTCGCCACCTCCGACGGCCCCGGCCTGGAGATCGAGACCGACGGTCAGATGCGGCAGGCGGCCGTCGGTGACGGCCGCCTGCTCGTCATGCCCGGCAGCGTGCTCACCGCGATGACCGACGGCCAGATCGCGCCGCTCTATCACCAGGTCCGCAACCACGGTCTGGAGCGGCGCATCACCACACTCTTCCTGGCCAATCCGAGGCTCGACCAGAACGTCATCGCCTACACCGGCGGGGCGGCGGACATCTCGGCGCTGGCGCGGACCAGCGGCTCGATGTTCGGACTGCCCCCCGCCCCGGTACCGGTCCCACCCACTGCCTGAACCACGAGAGGCCGGCTCAGGCCAGCGCGTCCTCGAACACCGACCGGTTCTCGGCGGTGAACGCGAACTCCCGGCGGCTCCACCCGATCCGCGAAGCCAGCACGTCGGGCGCGGCGGGCGCGGTCTCGGGCGCGGCCATGAGCTCGGCCCAGAACCGCACGTTGCGCGCCTGCCGCTCGAGGATGGCATCGACCATCGCGCCACGCTCTGGCTCCTGGAGGCCGTAGGCGTCCGCGAGGATCTTCACCTGCTCCGCCTGGCGCTCCACCGGAACGGTGCACTTGGATGCAATGCACCAGGTCCACGCGGCATAGCCGAGGTCCTCCAGGGGCGAGCCGGGTGCCGCGGTGTCGAAGTCGATCCACGCGGCGGGCAGGCCGTCGACGAAGACGGCGTTGTTCGGCCCGACATCGTGATGGCACACAACCGGCGAGCGGCCGGCCAGTTCGCTGCCCCGCGTCGCGTCATGCATGGCCCGCAGCAGCGCTCCAGCAGCCGCCACCTGGTCGTCCCGCCACACCTGGAAACGGGTCGGAACCTCACCCGGGAGAAAGCTGAGAATATCCATTCCGTCGGCCTGCCCGAGATACCTGGGAGCGCCGTTGAATTCCCGCTGCTCGAAAAACTTGAGGAGAGCGGCGATGAATTCCGAGGAAACCGACGCCGGCCTACGAACGGAATTATCGACCCGGACGATGCCATCGGTCATCCGCCCACCCGACAGCGTGATCGCACCACCTGACGCATCAGCCATTACAGCCGCTCCCATACCTAGATCCCTAATAGGCCCATAGGTCCACTAGCAGCACATTTCCACGCTAGGACTCAGAGCTCACCCTGCGACCCAGGCGATGTTATACGAGTCGCCTTGATCAGCGTCCACGGGGCGCCCAATTCGCCTCGCCGCGCGCATGGTCCGTCGTTCTCAAGATCGACTTCGAGCAGCGTCATCACTTAATTGATCAAAGCGCACCTGTTTGGCCTGCGCCAATGCGCGGCACAGTGTTCCCGGGCGGCCTCACGTTGTGAATGTCACCCGATCGGATGACCGGGCATCGGGCGGCGCCCGCGGAGATCAACGTGCCACGTGCCCATGCAGCTGCGCCCACGATCCGGGGATCTCGGGCGTAGCTGGGGCAGGCGGTTCAGGCGAGCAGTTTGGAGCGAAGGGCCTCCAGGTCGGTGGTGGTGACCCCGTGGGGTGCCAGGTAGGCGGGGAGGGAGCCGCATTCGGTCTGGATCGTGTTCATCGCCGAGGTCAGCAGGGCCTCGCTGACCGGGTGTGAGTAGCGGGTGACCCCTGCCTCGGACGTCGGGCCTGCCGTCAGCTCCAGCTCGACGTTGGACTGCACGAAGTCCTCGACGACCTGGTCCCATGGCGCGCCCAGCAGCGACTGGACCACGGCAATCGCGAGTCCCGTGCGGTCCTTTCCGACCGCGCACTGTACGACGGCGGGCAGCGAGGCCGGCTCGGCGAGCCGCTTGACCAGCGCCGCGATGGCCGGAGCCGCGTAGGTGGCCATGAAGGGGTAGAGGGCGGCGGGATCCACAGGCCACGGCTTCCCGTCGAAGCCCGAGAAGTCGGTGAATCCCAGTGCCTTCAGGGCATCCAGGTCGGGCAGCGCCGGAATCGGGACCCATTCGACGTCGAGTCCGTGCATCTGCCCGGGCCAGACGTTGCTCTCGACACCGCTGCGCAGGTCGATGACCGGTGCGCACGCCCAGCTCTCGGAGGCGTCCGGCGCCCACGTCGGTGAGCCGGTTCAGGGAACCCGATCGGTATAGGACTCCGGGGCACAGAGGAGCAATTCTAGCGTCCCGGAAGTTGCGCACATTCGGTACATCCGACAGGTTTATCTGCGCCGGAATGAGGTGACCTGCTGACCTTGTTTCACCGTCAGGCTTTGCCATGAGAAGAGGATAGGTATTACGTCACTATTTCGTTCCTGCACTGCGGAAAGTGAGTTCAGTTTGCCGCAGTGGCTGAAACCTGCCACCCGCTATTTTATGGCCGCGAAGAATGGTCGGCCGCCGGGAGTCCCCAGATGAAGAGCTCCAGGGCCTGCTCGGGTGTGGCCAGGGCCCGGATGTGGGTGCGGCCGGTGGCCGGGTCGACGGAGGGCGGGCCCAGACGGGTGAGGGGCGCGGCGTAACGGAGGCGGGCGTACGGCTCGTCGGGGTCGCAGAGGTGTCCGAGGAACAGCGGTTCGCCGAACTCGGCCGCGGCTTCCTCGCGTACCTCCCGGTGCAGTGTGATGAGAGGGTTGCAGCGGTCTGGGAGTTCGGGGGCGCCGCCCGGCAGGAGGGCCGCGCCGGTGTCCGGTTCGAAAAGCACCAAGACGCGGCCGTCGGGGCCCAGGAGCCAGCCCCAGACCTGGCCCACCGAGAGCTGCTCTGGGGCGGGGCCGGCGTGGAAGGGCAAATGGTGCCGGGCGCGGGCGGTGCGAAGGGCGCCGGCCCGATCCAGGACGGTGGGGGCGATGGGGAGGCCGTTCTCCAGCAGGGCGGGTCCGGCGGCGTTGATGCGGACGCGCAGGGCGGACAGGGCCCGGCGGGCGTCGCCGGGGGACATCAGGGCCGGTAGCCGGGCGGGTTCGACGAACTCGATGAACTTGATCTCGCGGTCGGGCAGCCGGATGGCGGCGATCTGCTCGTTGGCCCACGTGCCGCCGTCGTAGACGTGCAGGATCTCGCCGGGTTCTCCAGACACTTCTATATGTCTCAGCTTGTTCAAGTCCTCACGGGCGCCGGGGTCGCACGAGTCGAATGCGGGGGTGCAACTCTTCTTCGCGGACTATCGAGCGGTCTGGCGAGTCGGTGAGGTCGCGGGCTTGGGCCGGGACGAGCTGACTGAGCTGTTTGAGCGTCGTCAGATTCCGGCAGGTACGCCGGTCCTCGTTGACGATCAGATGCGGCCGATCGAGCCGATCTCGTCGTGGTTTCGCAGTCTTGGCATGGACGAGCAGGACGCGAAGACGATGAGTGCGTACGGCTACACCGTGGTGATGTGGCTGGGCTTCCTTGAAAGACGTGGTGTTGGTCTGACCGAGGCCACGGAGTCGGACATCAAGGCGTTCCGGCACTGGAGGAAGCAGACTCAGAAGGACCCGGTCCAGCATCCGACGTGGAGTCGTGACTCGGCCGCGCTGACCAGCCTCTATGGGTATCTGAAGCGGACTGGTCGCATCGCGTCGGCGCCGTGGCGCCCCGACGGAGGCCGTGATCCGCTGGCCAACCGCACCAGCCGGGATCTGCGGGTGCGGCACATGGAACTTGATCAGTACCTGTTCCTTCGGGATGTCGGGTTCGGCGGTCTGGTCGCGGATGGCGACGTGGACGAGACCTTCGCCGGGTGGCGCCCTCATCGCAACTGCGCGGCCTGCGAGCTGGCTCTGATGACGGGGATGCGCATTCAGGAGTGGTCGACTCTGCTCCTGCCCGAGCTGGGTCTGCTCGACGGGCAGAGGCCGACCACGGCAGATGTCGACCTGGCCAGATGCGCGAAGTTCCAGCAACCCCGGAGCGTCTACGTTCCGCGAGACGCCATGGAACTCCTGGACCCCTACCTGCTTCTCGAACGGCGCGAGATGGTGGCAGTGGCTCAGCGGACGTTGCGCCGCCGTCACCGCGACCTGTTCGTCGTCGACCGGGTCGAAGCCGATGATGGTCGTCTGCGAGGCCGGTTCGAGGGCCAGCAGGTGTCATGGGTGATCAAGGACATGGACCCCGAGCTGCGACGCCTTTGCGTGATGGAGACCGGGGACGGACTGGAACCTCTGGCTGTCTTTCTGGGCCGGGGCGGACGGATGCCGACGTTCTCGGGCTGGGACCGGGCACGGTGGAGAGCCTGGGACCGGATGAAGCAGTGGTCGTCGGATCCGTCGGCGCCGGTGATGCCCCGCCGCCGCTGGGTCTATCACGACCTGCGGCACACCTTCGCTCTTCGGTTGTTGATCTACCTGACCCGTGAGGCTCTGGACGATGCCGAGACTCAGCAGCTGCCGATGTCGACACTGCTGGACCACATGATCCGCAACCCGCTGCTGGTGGTCCAGAAGCGCCTCGGGCACAGGAATCCCTCTTCGACCTACCGCTACGTCCGCTATCTGAAAGACCCCATACCGGAGGTCGACGCCGCGTTTCGTGAGTGGAGTGCTGCCGGCGGTGCCTCTTACGTGACCATCGCCCGCCATCTGATGAACCTGGAGAAGACCGATGCCTCGCAGAGGTGAATATCGCGGGGATTTCCCCCTGCCGGAGCCTTCCGTCGTCGGTGAGCCGCAGGGGATTGGAAGGCGGGAGGTCGTCGCTGTCGACGGCCGGGGCGAGAAGTCGCTGGTCACGCTTGACCCAGCGGAGTTTCGCTGTTCGACGCTGGCCGGTGAACTGGCTGATGAGTGGGTGGAGCTGGTCACTCTGCGCGAGTT
The DNA here is from genome assembly GCF_053591415.1 of Streptomyces sp. NPDC003032. Lineage (NCBI taxonomy): Bacteria > Bacillati > Actinomycetota > Actinomycetes > Kitasatosporales > Streptomycetaceae > Streptomyces > Streptomyces sp. NPDC003032. The sequence goes on from NZ_JBSFTT010000040.1 coordinate 47,267, forward strand.
CAAGGTCGGACATGTACGCAACTTCCGGAACACGGTCCGCCTGTTCTGCACGTTCGTCGACAAGCACGCCAGCCAGTCCGAGGAGGCGTCACTTAGCCGGGAGGTCCCGGATCTGCACCACGCCGTCACAGAGTGGATCAGGACGTTGCCGACGGGCTTCAAGGAGGGTTCGCGGTCGCCGGCCTGGCACGCGGGACGGTTACGGCGACTGATCACTCGACGCGCCGATCACCCGAACCGGCCGGTGGTCGGGCACTTGCCTGCCTGGGCCCAAGGGAATGTCGGGATTCGCCGCGGGCAGTCCACCGAGCTGGACGAGTTCACACGGGCTCAGAAGCAGACCCTGGTCAAAGCCGCCTGGGCCGATCTGATGGCCACTGAGGCACGGATCAAGGACGGGTGGACGCTCGCGGAAGCGGGGCGGGACCCACGAGAACACGGCTGGCTGGAGCCGGCGAACCTGCTCTGGGCTCTCGGACCCGGCAGCTTGTCCCTCGAGGAGATCGTCGCCCACGTTCCGGCCTGGGCCGACTGCCCGCCGGCATTGCAGGATCTGGTTCCAGCGAGTGTTCCGCTCGTCGGGAAGAAGCAGTTCCTGCTGGGCCAGCTGGTCGCGAAGCTGTTCCTACACAACCGTGACCTGCACTGTTTCCGGATCCTGCTGATGGCCGCGACGGGACGGGCCCCGGAGGAGGTCACGGGCCTGTTCGAGGACGACGTGGAGTTCGGACCGAAGAGCGTGACGATCGACTTCACGAAAGGACGGGCCGGGGCCGAGCCTCGTCAGGCTTTCGGGACCACGGCCATGCCGCAGGGTGTCCTCCACCCTGAGCGTCCGCGGCTGGACGCCGGTGATCTGATCCGGCGGCTGCTGAAGCTGACCAGGCCACTCGCCCAGCGGGCAGGACTCACCCGGATCCCGCTGTTCCTGCGGGCCTCCGTCGCCAACTCCTCGACGATCAGCATCAAGCCCTTCCACGGGACGCTGCCCGCATCGAATTTCGCGGACTGGGTGGAAGCCCACCAGGTCAGTCTCAACGCGCCGATCGACATCCGCAGACTTCGCAAGTCGGGCAAGGTCGAGAAGGCCATCGCGTTCAAGGGCCGGATCAGCGACATCGCCGACGATCACACGGAAGAGACCTTCCGCAGCCATTACGCGCACGGGACGACACTGCGGGTGATCTCGGGCGATGTCACGAAGAGGTTCACTGTGCACGCTCCGCGGACCGGTTCGAGTGCGGCGCGGGCCGCCTTCAGCATCGACTCGTTCACGTCGACTAGGTCGATGTGCGCCAGGCGGTGCAGGACGGGCAGCAGCGCGCGCGGGACCTGGCCGGTTCCGGTGCCCAGGTCCAGCAGGACAGGGTCGGGTACGCCGTGCTGCGTGGAGGCCAGGAGGTGGACTGCCGCGTCGGGCAGGCCGGGACGGTAGCGGGCGTAATTGTCGGCCTCGGACCCGAACAGGGCATCGTCCGAGACCGCTGCGGAGACCGGCTGGTCGGGGCGGGTCATCGTGCACCTCCAGGAGTACGGGGGAGTTGCCAGGTCAGGGCGCCGTTCGGGCTGGTGACCCGCTGGACGTCGCTGTCGAGGTGGAGCCGGTAGGCGTCCGGTTCACCGGCCGCCCGCCAGCGGGCGGCGGCATCCTGGATCTCCGCCCAGATGTCCCGGGTGCCGCAGGTCGTCACGTCCCACCGGCGGTAGCCGACGGGGCGCACGCGCATCCACGACCCGCACTCGGGCGCGCCGATCGTCAGGTCCTTGGCGCCGAAGTGGCGCACCAGCCCCGGGTGCAGGGCGTCCAGGGCGAGCCATATGCCGCGCGCCGTGTCCGCCGGCGGTGTGATCCGGGTGCGCTGCGTCCATCCGCCGGCCGTGGTGATCGTCGCGAGGAACGTGGCGGACAGGAACAGCCGGTCGAAGCCGGCACCGGCGCGGTGCCCGAACTCGACCGCGCGCAGCTGCGCCTCCACGGTCCCGTCCGGTCGTTTGTCGATCACGGCCAGGCCCGGCCACGACGGCGACGACGTCCCGAGCGTCATCAGGGCGCGCCCGCCTGGCGCCAGCTGCTTCACCAGGGCGGTCGGCACGCGGCGGACGGCGAAGGAGACGAAGACCCGGTCGTACGGGCCCGCGTCGGGCCAGCCTGCGGTGCCATCCCCGGTCGCCGAGGCCGGCTGGTATCCGAGTGCGGACAGGCGCTCGCGGGCGGCCGCGGTGACGTGCGGATCGATGTCGAGGGTGACGACGCCTGCATCGCCGCACACAAAGCACGCCACCGCCGCGGTCACCCCGGCACCGGTCCCGACATCCAGCACGCGCTGCCCGGGCCGCAGGCCCAGGAGCTGGAGCAGGTCCGCGGTCATACCCATCGTGCTCGACATCGCGGTCATGGCACCGCCACGGCGCGGCCCGGCGGTACGGCCCAGGATCGGCTCGCCGTCATGCTGGATCGCGACGCTGTCCCCGCTGTGCAGCCGCTCCAGCAGCTCGTCCCGGTCACTCGGGCGGGTCCAGTCCAGCAGATCCCAGCGCGGCGGGGTCTCGTCCGGGGCGCTGCACCGCATGTACGCCTGGGGCATCAGGACCTGGCGCGGCAGTGCGAGCAGGGTCTCGCGCACTGGCCCGGGGTGCAGCTCTCCGCTGGCCTCGAGCCGGGTGACCATCGCCGCCCGGGCGGCCGCGGCCCCGAATGTGTCGTCGGCGGACTGCGGTGACAGGAAGGGCTCGGCGGACAGGGCGGGGTCGCTGCGCCCGTTGCACCCAAGGGGCTGAGACGCGGTGGGCACGGCAGACGTTGCCATGGCGGCGTGCGGCACCTTGGTCACGTGGCATCTCCTCCGGGCGAGCGGTCGTGACGGTCGTCTTCCGTGCGAGCGGGCGTGGGCACGGCCGGAGGGGCGGTCCGCAGGGTGGGCGGCGGCACGGGATCGCCGCCTGTCCCGGGCGCGGCGGCTGGCTGGTTGGGCATGTGCCGCAGCGCGCGCAGCGGGGAGCGGGCGAGGACCACGAGGGGGACGAGCAGCAGGAAGGTCCCGGCGGTCAGGGTGGGCCGCACTCCGATCCATGTGCCCAGGCCGCCGGCGAGCAGTGCGGCCACGGGGCGGGCACCGGCCGTCAGCCACGTACTCACGGCCTGCATCCGCGCCTGCATCCCGGCCGTGGTGACGATCTGACGAATCGAACGTTGCGTAGTCCCCGCGGCACCGGCGCACGCCAGCTGCAGGAACAGGGCCGCTGCGACCGCGATCTGCCAGCGAAGCCCGGGGGAGGCGAGCAGCAGCGGGACTTGCGTCAACGGGGTGATGACGAGCGCGGTGAGCATCATCGGCCCGGGCCCGTAACGGCGGACCAGCGTCGGGGCGGTCAGTGCCCCGGCGGCCGCACCCAAGGCGCCCAGGCCGAGAACCACCCCGAAGGCGGTCGCGCTCATCGCAAGAGTCCTCAGCAGGTTTGTTCCCGCAGAGACCGTGTCCCCCACAAGTCGTGTCGCTTTACGAGGCGGCTGGCGACGTGGTCGGTGTCGCCGTGCTGTGGCGCATCGTGTTGCTATCCCCATCCCGGACCGTGATGAAGCACACACCCTACTTGCTTCCGTTCCTGGTCTCGACAAGTCCACCGACGCGCTGTCCGGTGTGTTGCTGGAGGGGGTGTGGCCTCCGCTCTTGTTGCTGTGCCCAGCAATGTCCGTGGTGTCGTCGGTGGTTCCGGGCCGGGCTTCATGAGGGGCGGGCCGGGGTGTGGGCACGGGGCGGCCTGGCCGTCCCGAGGACTATCCGCGGGAAGATCAGGAACGCGAAGGGGCGGCTCCGCGTCAGCGGCTTTTTCTCTCGGGTGCCTTCGATGGTGACGCCGTTCCAGAAGGCGACGTGGTTCTTGATGCGGTGGGTGAGTGGGCTGGGGTGCGGGTAGTACCAGGCTGCGTCCGGAGTGCGCCGTCGACGGTCACGGCGTAGGGGCGGGCGATGCCCGTCCACGGGCACAGCGACTTGGTGGGGCTCTCGGTGAAGTAGTCGCGTTTTGAGGGACTGGGCGGGAAGCAGTCGTTGTCTTCCACGCGCTTGGTGTGGGGCGGGGGGCGAAGTCCGTTGCCCGCTGGCCGGATTCATTGTCCGGCATGAGCCCCATCGAGTGATGGCACCGGCGGTTCTACTCTGGTGAAGGTCTGCCCCCGCCCTCGGCCGGTGCGCTGCCAGCTGCCCGTTCGGCCCGGCGGTCAAGATGACAGGGCAGGCCGCCGGATCCGTAGCGGACGCACGGATCTGGCTGGCCCGCCGCCCGTTGCCTGGGGGTCCTCCCGCAGCCCCTGCGACGGCCGGTGAGGCACCCGTCCGGGGCCTGGCGGCACGCATCGCGAAACCGTCCGGGCCGCAGGTGATCGGTCTGGAGTGCGGTCATCGGGCCGCCGCCGATGCCTCCGAATGAGTGGCGGCTTCCTCTTTTCTGGATGATCCGACCGGTCCGGGGCAGACGGCAGCAATCGCAAGGACCGAGCTCCTGGAGGCCGTGATGGTGCATTCCCCCACAGAGGAGTACGACCCCCTCGATGACGGCAGCGTGCCGATGGCCCTGCAGGCCAGGGCCGTGGCCCGCAGGTTCTTGGCCGTGGCCGCGCCAGAGGGCGGCGCTGCGGTGGATGTGGTGCTGCTGGTGGTGTCGGAACTGTTCGCCAACGCGGTGCGGCATGCCGGCGGGGTGAGCGGGTTCCGGCTGAAGGCCCGGCCGGGCACGGTGACCGTTGAAGTCCACGACGCCAGCACCGTCCCGCCGCGGCTCCTGCCGCCGGATGTCACCCGGCCGGGCGGGTTCGGCTGGCTCTGGTGCAGGAGCTGTCCGTGGACGTGCGAGTCGAGGTCTATGCCACAGGCAAGACGGTGACCGCCCTCGTGCCGTGCCCCACCGGTGCCAGCCCGCGGCAGGGGAGCGACCGCATGCAGTTGGCGCCAGAAGAGCGGCGGGCTCAGGCCGCCTCCCCTCAGCAATGGGCTGACCTGGGGGCCTGCCCCCTCGTGGGCGGCAGCCCGGCCGGACGGGCGGGGAACCGAAGGCAAGGCACCGTCACGCGGCCTTGACAAGTCCGGCGGGCCGGGGTGAACAGCCCGGGCCCGTCCTCGTCCAGCCATCCCCGCTCGACCAGCCGCTTGGAGGTTCCCCCGGCGTGTGGGAGGTGCTGATCAGCTGGTCAGGGCAGGTTGACGGGGTTTCAGGTTCGTCCGTTCGGCCGTTGCCTGGTCGGCGTAGTGCTTCTCCTCAGACTCGATCGGGCTGAGGTAACCGAGCCGTTTCTGGATGCGCCGGGAGTTATAGAACCCATCGATGTACTCGAACAGCGCCAGGTTCGCCTCGGCCCGGGTGGTGAAGACGCGGCCGCGGATGCACTCCGTCTTGGTGATCACCCACAGGTTCTCCGCGAGGGCGTTGTCGTACGAGTCTCCGACTGCGCCCATGGACGCATGAACTCCGCTTGCAGCAGGCGGGTTGTGAGCTTGATCGACGTATATTGACAGCCGTGGTCCGCGTGATGAATGAGCTGTCCGGGTTCGACCTGGCGGGAAGCGAGGGCATACTCGAGCGTGGACAGCACCAGGTCGGCGTCCGCACGCGGAGGTCTCCCAGGCCACCACACGGCGGGAGAAGGTGTCCCGGATCGCGGAGAGCCACAACGGGCCCTCGCCGGACGCGATCACCGTCAGGTCGGTGACCCACAGCCGGTTCGGCGCGGGTGCGGTGAAGTCGCGCTGGACCAGGTCCGGGGCCAGGGTGGCCTTGGGGTCCCGGCGTGTGAAGCCCTTCCGACTCAAGCCCGTCATTGCCCGCGAGTGGGCGCCATCGCTGAGAGAAGTGGCTGGGCGTGATCTGGTGCAGAGGCTACTTCGACGATTTCTGCGGACGTACGTCGCAAGCCCGCTCGAGATCACCGCACCTTGACGTCCTGCTGGCCCCGCCTGGCACGGCTATGAGGGTCGTGGGTCAGTCTCCCGAGGTCACGGGTTCGATGCTGAGGACGATTTTGCCCTGGAGGTGTCCGTTCTCGCTGTGCCGGTGGGCGTCGGCGGCCTTCTGGAGCGGGTAGACGGAGTCGATGGGCATGTGGATCTTGCCCTGTTCGATGAGAGGAAGGGCTGCTTCCAGGGCCGGGCCTGCCGGGCCGGGCCGGCCGGAGAAGCGGACGTCGTGTTCCGCGGCGGTGGGGTCGGCGATAGTGAGCACCTTCTTCGGGTCGCCGGTCAGGGCGATTGAGTCGGGCAGAACGCCGCGGCCGGATCCGTCGAGGACAGCATCGATGCCCTGGGGTGCTGCGGAGCGGACGCGGTCGGTCAGGCCCTCGCCGTAGGTGACGGGGGTCGCGCCGATCTCGCGGAGGAAGGCGTGGTTGGACTCGCTGGCGGTGCCGATGACGGTGGCGCCCCAGGCGCGGGCGAGCTGGGTGGCGATCAGCCCGACGCTGCCGGCGGCGGCGTGCACCAGGAGGGTCTGGCCCTCGCGCACGCCCAGTTCGCGCAGGGTGCGGTAGGCGGTCTCGACCGCGACGGGCAGAGCGGCGGCCTGCTCGAAGGACAGCCACTCGGGCTTGCCGAAGATCTCGTCGGCGTCGGCGAGGTCGTGGGTTGCGGCTGCGCCACCGGTGGCCGAGCGGCCGAAGACGGCCTGGCCCACCTGCCACTGCGTCACGTCGTCGCTGACGGCGTCGATGGTGCCGGCCAGTTCGATGCCCGTGCCGGCCGGGCCGGGAAGGGGCTTGCCTTCGGAGAAGAAGCCTTTGCGGATCTTCCAGTCCAGGGCGTTGACGCCGGCCGCCTTCACCGCGATGCGGACCTGGCCCGGGCCGGGCTCGGGCAGGGGGGCCTCGGTCAGCTGCAGGACGTCGGCGTCGCCGTAGGTGGTGTAACGGATGGCCTGTGACATGGGAAAGCTCCTCACAGAGTTGATGGGCCTGAAGGCGGGCCGTGTGGCTGTCCTACCCGCCGGTGGTGTGCCCTCTGGTGTGTTGCCGTGGGTCGTCCCCGAATGGCGGACGGCCTGGTGGCGGCCGGTGTGGCGGGTGGGTCAGCCCAAGGTGGGGTAGTCGGTGTAGCCGCGTTCGTCGCCGCCGTAGAAGGTGGCCCGGTCGGGGGTGTTGTACGGGCCGCCGGCGGCGAGACGGCGGGGCAGGTCGGGGTTGGCGACGAACATGGCGCCGAAGGCGATGAGGTCCGCCAGTCCCTCGTCGACCAGGGCCAGGTCCTTGGGTCCGGTGGTGTCGGGGTGGGTGAAGGGGTTGAGGATGAACGTGCCGGGCCACGCCTGCCGCAGGTGGCGGGTCAGGTCGCGGTCGGGGCCTTCGACCATGTGCACGTACGCCAGATCCAGGGGTGCCAGGCGGGACAGCAGAGCGGTGTAGAGCCCAGTGGGACTGGTTTCGGTGATGCCGTTGAACGGGTTGCCCGGTGCGATGCGGAAGCCGACCCGTTCGGCGCCGATCGCCTCGGCGACGGCGGTGGCGACCTCGACGCCGAAGCGGATCCGGCCCTCGGTGCTTGCGCCCCAGCGGTCGGTGCGCTGGTTGGCGTTGTCGGAGAGGAACTGGTGGATCAGGTAGCCGTTGGCGCCGTGGATCTCCACGCCGTCGAAGCCCGCCTCCACGGCGTTGCGGGCGGCGGTGGCGAAGTCGGCGATCGTCGCCGCGATCTCCGCCTCGGTCAGCTCCTTGGGCGTGACGAAGTCCTTCGGGCCCTGGTGGGTGTAGACCTGCCCGCGGGCGGCGACGGCGGACGGCGCGAGGGGGGTGAGGCCGTCGGGCAGGAGGCTGGGGTGGCCGATGCGGCCGGTGTGCATCAGCTGCGCGAAGATCACACCGTTCTGCTTGTGGACGGCGTCGGTTACCTGCCGCCAGCCGGCGACCTGCTCGGCGGTGTGCAGGCCGGGGGTGTCGGGGTAGCCCTGGCCGACGGCGCTGGGCTGGACGCCCTCGGTGACGATCAGGCCCGCGGAGGCCCGCTGGGCGTAGTACATGGCCATGGCGGCGGTCGGCACGCCGCTGCCTCCGCGGGCGCGGCTGCGGGTCATGGGGGCCATCGCGACGCGGTTGGCGAGCTTGGTACCCGCCAGGTCGAAGGGCGTGAAAGCGGTAGTCACAGGAAAACTCCGGACTCGGTGAGGAAGGGACTGTGCAGCGGGGACTGCCCGCGAGGGCGGTCGGTGCCTCGGGGGAGGGCATCAGGCAACTGATGAGGTGAGCTGCGCCCGGCATGGCCGGGGACTGTGGCACCCGGCTGCCGTGCCGCAGGAGCGCCCAGTGGCGCGTCCGTCGTGCGGCGACTCCTCCACGCTACTACCGTGGAGATAGCGGTTTCCCTGACGAAAGTGCCCCCGACGTCGCGGCGACACTGGAAAACCGGGGGCCTAGTTGTTTCCGTGCGTCGGTCGGCCCGGTGGATTCCGGCGTGCCTGCGGCGTCCCGGGCCGAGCGTCCCCGCCACACGTCTTCGTCTTCGTTTTTGGAGTGTTGTTATGCCGCGCCGACCGAGTTCCGCCACGCCTGCGAGGGCCGCTGCCCCGATGAGTGAGGCGGTGGTGGCCTGTCCGGTCAGTCCGGTCGGCGACATCATCTTCAGCCGCTGGACCACCCCGATCCTGTGGACCCTCGGGCATCACGGCACGCTGCGGTTCAACGCCCTGCAGCGCCTGATCCCCGAGATCACCCCGAAGATCCTCACCAGCCGGCTGCGGCAACTGGAGCGCGACGGACTGATCGAGCGGACCTACCACCCCGACATCCCGCCACGGGTGGAGTACGCGCTCAGCGACCTGGGCCGCACCCTGACCCCCGTCTTCCAGACGCTGACCGGGTGGGGCCAGGACCATCTCGCCGACGTCGAAGCCGCCCGCCTCGCCTACGACACCGCCCGCGCGGAAGAGGAAGCCTGGGCCGAAGGCTGAACCGCTCCCAGCGGATACCGGGCAAGCAGGTGTGAAACATCTTCAGCACCTCTGACCTGCGCGTTCATCCCATCGAGGGGTGGTTTCGTCAGGGAAACCACTATCCGGCGGCTACTAGCGTGGAGATACCGGCCCGGCTCACCGTGGCACGAGAGCCGGCCCCCAGCCCGCCACTCGTCGCGGGCACACCCCCATGCAAGGAATGCGCACCATGCCCCTGACCTCACTTCCGCCGCGCGCCGGTGACCGTCCGCGCACCGGATCGTTCATCCCGCACCTGCAGCTGTCCCAGGTCGGCCCCCCGGCCGTCCGGGAAGCCCTTCAGCGGTGGATGGCCACCACGCTGGACGGCACCCGAGCGGGCCGCTCGGGGATCTCCGTCCCCGACAGCTGGGCCCTTCACCTGACGGCCCCGGCCGCCGACGGCGCGGTGCTTATGCCGCCGCGCGGCACGGAGTTCGTCCATCTGCACGCCGACGGCAGCCTCCACCTCGCCCTCCACCCCGACGACCAGGCCGTGGTGCTGGATGCCGGCTGGGGTGAGCGTCACCCGCTCTATCACCCGCAGCGGGCCAACGCCCTCATGGTCTACGCGCCCCGCGACGAGGACGAGCTGGCTCTCGTCCAGCAGGTCGTCACCGCCTCCTACCAGTACGCCACCGGCCGCGTCCTGGAACCGGCGCCCACCGCGCGTTAACCACGCAAAACAGCAGTTACCGCTTAAAACTGCACTTGTTTGCTTCTCGGCTCGACGATCGGAGACCTTGGCCGTGACCATTAACCTCGTCACCCAGAACGACGGCGACCTGCTGGACATGGGCGCCACCCGGGTACGAATCCTGGAAGACGGTTCCCGCACCGACAAGCGCCTGGGCATCGCCGAGCTGTGGCTGGCTCCCGGCTTCAGCGGCCCGCCGCAGCACCTGCACCGCAAACACGAGGAGACCTTCTTCGTCCTCTCCGGCACCGTCGACTTCACCTCCGGCCACGACACCCACCGCGTCGGCCCCGGACAGCTCGTCACCGCCCCCATCGGCACCCCCCACACCTTCGGCAACCCCGACAAGGACCAGGACGCCAGCATCCTGTTCACCACCACCCCCGACCTGTACATCGAGTACTTCCGCGACCTGACACGCCTCAAGCCCGGCCCCGAGGGCCTGAACCCCGCGGACATCGCCGAAGTGATGAAGAAGTACGCCACCGAAACCTGGCAGCCCTAAACCCCCGCCCGGGCCCGGCCCCGCCGATCCGCGTCACTGGCCCAGAGCTCCGGCAGCCGGGCCGGGCCCGCTGCCCGGCCCGATCAGAAGCGGTACGACAGCAGTGCACACCCCCACGCCCCCCCGGGCGGCGGCATCCACGCTCGTGGATGCCCTCACCGCCGCCGACCCCGGTCTGCTGCGCGCCGCCACCGCAGCCCGCATCGCCGCCACCATGCTGCTCACCATGGCCGTGCTCGCCGCTCTGGGCGCCGACCCACCGCTCATCCTGGTCGGCACGGCCACCGCGATGGTCTCCTCCCTGACCATCTCCGACCCCCGCACCACCGACCAGCTGCGCACCCTCGCCCTCGCCGTCCCCGCCGTCCTGGCCGCGGCCACCACCGGTGCCCTGCTCACCGCTACCCCACTCGCGGCCGACACCGTACTGGTGGCCCTGGTGTTCGGCGCGGTGTACGCGCGCCGGTTCGGCAAACGCGCCACCGCGCTGGGCACCCTCGCCTTCCAGGCGTACTTCGCCACCCAGTTCGTCCACGCCACCCCCGCCCTGCTCCCCGGCCTCTACACCGCCCAGGCCATCGCCTTCACCACAGGCGCCCTCACCCGCCTGACCCTGGCCCCCGCCACCGGGCAGCGCGCGGCAATCCGGCTGCGCCGGTCCCTCGATGCCCGCCTGGAACGCCTGCTGCACACCCTCACCAGCCTCGCCACCCACCCGCCGACCCCCGGCCGGCCGATGAACCAGGCGGCTGCGCGGGTGCGGCGGAACCTGACGCGGCTGCACCACAGCACCGCCCTGCTCCTCACGCCACCGGCTGGCCTGCCCGCACCTCCCGGTGACACCGGCGAGGTGCAGCGCCGGATCGTGGAAATCGACCTGGCAGCCGAACGCCTGGCCATCGGGACCCTGGCCCTGCTCGGCCACCCCGCCCCCGCACTCGCCCTCCATCTCCCGCACGCCCCGGCGACGGTCAGCACGCAACCCCTACCGCCCGCCGCCAGCTCCCAGCTCGCACACGCCGCAGCCAGCCTGACCATCCTGCACAACCTGCTCCGCCGGCAGCCGCAAGCCTCAAGGACCCATCACCAGCAGGTGAATGCTGCGGCGCACGTCGCCGATCCGATGAAGCAGGCGATCAACGATCTCGCCGAAGCCGTGACCGCCCTGCACGCCGGGGAAACCCGCCCCGGCGAACCAGCACCCACCCCAGTCATCGAAGACGACCGGGCCGACCAGCAACGCAGACCCCCAGCACCTGGCCACACGCCGGGGCCCGATACAGCGCCGCGGGGGCTTCGCCGGGCGACCACCCGGGCCGCGGCCCAGGCCGCCACCGGCACCACCGCCGCCCTGGCCGCCGGGAACCTGATCACCGGCGGGGCGCACGCATACTGGGCGGTGCTCAGCTGCTGGACCATCTACGTGGGCACCTCCACCACCGGCGAGATCCTCGTCAAGGGCTACCGCCGCACCACCGGCACCCTCGTCGGCGTCCTGGCCGCCCTCGCCGCAGCCAGCCTGACCACCGGCCACCCCACCGCCACAATGATGCTGATCGTCGTCGGCATCCTGGGGATCGCCGCCACCGCGCAGCTCTCCCACGCGGCGATGGCCTTCTTCGTCACCGCCACCATCGCCCTGGCCCTCCCGCTCCTGTCCACCCCCACCAGCCACGTCCTGACCGACCGGATCCTCGAAACCACCGCCGGCGCCGTATGCGGCATCCTC
>NZ_JBSFTT010000041.1:0-57127 GCF_053591415.1 Streptomyces sp. NPDC003032
GCCGCCGAGGTGACGCGCGTCGCCCGCGAGGTCGGCACCGAGGGCCAGTTGGGCGGCCGCGCCCAGGCGCGCGCCCACCCGTCTCGCGCACCAATCCCGCACCGCACAAACCCGGCCCTTACGGCACAGCCCTGCACGCGGCAAACCTGCCCTGCCGCTTCGCGGCGGGCGTTTCCCACCCACCCACCCGTCTCGCCGCACCAATCCCGCACCGCACAAACCCCGGCCCCGCCCCTACGGCACAGCCCCACGCGGGGCAAACGGGCGGGTGGGTGGGAAACCCGCCGCGCAGCGGCGAAAAGCCCCCACCGGGGAAGAGCCGCCCCCGAGTCCTCAGGTGGGAGACCCGCCGCGAAGCGGCCCAACCCCACCGGAGGGAAAGCCGCCCACGCCCCCACCCGGGACGGACAAAGGCGCCCCCCGCACAAGGCGCCCCCGCCAGGTACAGTGCGGAGATCAGCAGACCGCGTATGGTGAGGCCCCCGCACGTGTTGACTCAGACCACCACCCGGGTCCTCGAACCGAGTGACCTGGACGCCGCGCTCGCCGTGCTCGGCCGCGAGCCGGTCGCGAACGCCTTCGTGACCGCCCGCGTCCAGGTGGCCGGCCTCGACCCCTGGCGCCTCGGCGGCGAGATGTGGGGCTGGTACGAGGACGGCATGCTGGAGTCCCTCTGCTACGCGGGCGCCAACCTCGTCCCGATCTGCGCGACCCCGCGAGCCATCCGCGGCTTCGCCGACCGCGCCCGCAGGGCCGGCCGCCGCTGCTCCTCCATCGTCGGCCCCGCGGCCTCCACCGCCCAGCTGTGGCGGCTCCTCGAACCGTCCTGGGGCCCCGCCCGCGAGGTCCGCGCCCAGCAGCCTCTGATGGTCACCGACCGGCTCCCGGACGACATCGCCCCCGACCCGTACGTCCGCCGCGTCCGCAAGGACGAGATGGACACGATCATGCCGGCGTGCGTGGCGATGTTCACGGAGGAGGTCGGGGTATCGCCGATGGCCGGCGACGGCGGGCTCCTCTACCAGGCCCGCGTCGCGGAACTCGTCGGCTCGGGCCGCTCCTTCGCCCGCCTCGACCGGAACGGCAAGGTCGTCTTCAAGGCGGAGATCGGCGCCGCCACGACCCAGGCCTGCCAGGTCCAGGGCGTCTGGGTGGCGCCCGAGTACCGGGGCCGCGGCCTCGCCGCACCCGGCATGGCGGCCGTCCTGCGCTACGCCCTCGCGGACGTCGCCCCCGTGGTCAGCCTGTACGTCAACGACTACAACACCGCCGCCAGAGCGGCGTACCGACGCGTCGGCTTCAGCGAAGTCGGCGCGTTCATGAGCGTCCTGTTCTGACGCGCGGGACCGGCCCCCGCCCGCACCGAGCGCCCTGTTCAGAAGCGCGGCGGCGCGAAGTAGGGTCGCCCCATGACTGACGACGTCGTGATCGGCCCCCTCGACCTCGCCGCGCGGGTGGACGAAGCGCTGGACGTCCAGGCCCACGCCTTCGGGCTGAGCGACGACGAGGTCGCCGTGCGGCGCCAGATCGTCCTGCGCCACCTCACGTACCCGGGCGCCCGCTCGTTCGGCGCGACCACCCCCGACGACCGGCTCGTCGGCTTCGTCTACGGCATGCCCAACGACCGCCGCCACTGGTGGTCGACGGTCGTCGAGCCGTACCTGCGCGGCCGGGACCTGGACGACTGGCTCGACGGCTCCTTCGTCATCACCGAACTGCACGTGCACCCCGGCCACCAGAACCGCGGCATCGGCCGCACGCTGATCACCACCATCACGGAGGGCGTCCCGGAGCCCCGCTCGATCCTCTCCGCGATCGACGTCGAGAGCCCGGCCCGCGGTCTGTACCGCTCCCTCGGCTACACGGACCTGGCGCGCCGCGTCCTGTTCCCCAGCGCCCCCAAGCCGTACGCCGTGATGGGCGCCCCGCTGCCCCTGCCGCGCCGGACCTGAGCCGGAACCGATTTCCGCCCGCGCCCAAGCCCCGGCTAACCTCCTGCACACCACCCTTATCCAGCAGGAGTTCACCATGGCCCAGGTCCAGCGCATGTCCCGATTGATGGTCAAGACACTGCGCGACGACCCCGCGGACGCCGAGACGCTCAACCACAAGCTGCTCGTCCGGGCCGGTTACGTCCGCCGTACCGCCGCCGGCATCTGGACCTGGCTGCCGCTCGGCAAGAAGGTCTACGAGAACATCGCCCGCGTCGTCCGCGAGGAGATGGACGCCATCGGCGGCCAGGAGGTGCTCCTCCCGGCGCTCCTGCCCAAGGAGCCCTACGAGGCGTCCGGCCGCTACGAGGAGTACGGCGACCTGCTCTTCCGCCTCAAGGACCGCAAGGGCGCCGACTACCTCCTCGGCCCGACGCACGAGGAGATCTTCACCCAGCTCGTCAAGGACCAGTGCTCGTCCTACAAGGACCTGCCGGTGATCCTCTACCAGATCCAGACCAAGTACCGCGACGAGGCCCGCCCGCGCGCCGGTGTGCTGCGCGGCCGCGAGTTCCAGATGAAGGACTCGTACTCCTTCGACACCACGGACGAGGGCCTCGCCGAGTCGTACCGTCTGCACCGCGGCGCCTACCAGCGGATCTTCGGGCGCCTCGGCCTCGACTACCGCATCGTGTCCGCCGTCGCGGGCGCCATGGGCGGCTCCAAGTCCGAGGAGTTCCTGGCCCCGGCCCCGGCCGGCGAGGACACCTTCGTGGACTGCCCGGCGTGCGACTACGCCGCCAACACCGAGGCCGTCACCTTCGCGCTCGCCCCGGTCGACGGCTCGGCGCACGGCCCCGCCGAGGAGCTGGACACCCCCGACACCCCGACCATCGAGACCCTCGCCGAGCACCTCGGCGTCCCGGCGTCGGCGACCCTGAAGAACCTCCTGGTCAAGGTCGACGGCGAGATCGTGGCCGTCGGCGTCCCCGGCGACCGCGAGGTCGACCTCGGCAAGCTCGGCGAGCACCTGGCGCCGGCGGAGGTCGAGCTCGTCACCGCCGAGGACTTCGTCGGCCGCCCCGACCTCGTACGCGGCTACGTCGGCCCGCAGGGCCTGGAGAAGGTCCGCTACATCGCCGACCCGCGCGTCGCCCCGGGCACGGCCTGGATCACGGGCGCCAACAAGCAGGACAAGCACGCCAAGAACGTCGTCTGCGGCCGTGACTTCGAGGTCGACCAGTACCTGGACGTCGTGGTGGTCCAGGAGGGCGACCCGTGCCCGTCCTGCGGCACCGGCCTCAAGCTGGACCGCGCCATCGAGATCGGCCACATCTTCCAGCTCGGCCGCAAGTACGCCGACACCTTCCAGCTCGACGTCCTCGGCAACCAGGGCAAGCCGGTCCGCGTGACCATGGGCTCGTACGGCATCGGCGTCTCCCGCGCGGTGGCGGCGCTCGCCGAGCAGACCGCCGACGACAAGGGCCTGTGCTGGCCCAAGGAGGTGGCCCCCGCCGACGTCCACGTGGTCGCCGCGGGCAAGGCGCTCCAGACCGAGCTGGCCCTCGACGTCGCCGAGCAGCTGGGCGCCGCGGGCGCGCGCGTCCTGGTGGACGACCGGGCCGGGGTCTCCCCGGGCGTGAAGTTCACCGACGCCGAGCTGATCGGCGTCCCGCAGATCCTCGTCGCGGGCCGCCGCTCCGCCGAGGGCATCGTGGAACTGAAGGACCGCCGCACGGGCGAGCGCGAGGAACTCACGGTGGCGGAGGCGGTCACCCGCCTGACGGCCTAGCTACAGCGCCCTGAAGGGGCGCGGGGAACTGCGCGACCAGCCACATACGGTCCGCGGCCTCCGCGCCCACCGGGACCAAGGGGTCACAGCCACCCCGCGAACTCCAAAAGCAACTCCGCATCCTGAGGACGCCCCACCCGCAGAGCCCGCACCCCCGACTCCACGGCCCGGAACAGCGTCCACCCCCGCAGCCTCTCCTGATCCACCTCAAGAGACTCCGCCAGCTTCTTCACACGCCGCCGCGTGATCGCCGGACCGGACGGCGAGGCGATCAGATCCTCGACCCGGTCACGCACGAGCCGCGCCAGATCGAAGGAGGGCTCACCGACCACCGGGTCGGGCCCCACCGCCAGCCACGGCATCCGCTCCCCGGCAAGGACCTTGCTCTGCCGGAAGGTGCCGTGCAGCAGCCGAGGTGCCACCTCCGCGGCAAGCAGTTCCTCCCGGACGGCCAGCGCCGCGTCGACCAGCGGCACGACCTCCGCCTCCGTGGCGGCGGAACCCCGCATCGCCTCGGCCTGCCGCCCCGTCCGCTCGGCGACCGTCTCGAAGCGGTGCCCGGCGGGCGGCTCCACCCACAGACGCCGCAGCGTCCCCGCGGCTTCGAGCAGCGCCTTGGCCTCGGGCAGCGACCGCACGGACACGTCACGGTGCAGCCGCTCAAGCAGCAGCGCCCCGTCCGAGCGCTCGGGGTCGAGCAGCCGGGCGGCGCCGAGTCCGCCCCAGTGCGCGAGGGCGGCCCGCTCGCTCTCCGGCCGGGACCGGGGCGGCACGAGCTTGAGCACGGCGGGCGTGCCGTCGGCCCGCCGCACCAGCACGACGAGGCCGCTGCGCCCACCGGGGACATGGACCCGCTCGACGGTCAACTCGCGCGGCGCGACGGCCCGTTCCACCGCCTCGGGCAGCTTCTCCAGCCAGTCGTCGCCGTCCTGCGCCGTCTCACCGAGTGCGGTGACGAGGCGTCGCGGCGGTTCGAAAGCCATGCGCGAGTCGATCCCTTCCTGGATGGGGCGATGGGTTACGCCTTGGGCGTCGCCGGCGCCGATGAGCCGGGCGTGGTGGACCGCTCGGCGAGCCCAGGGAAGGCTACGCTCCCGCCGCGCCACCGCGCCGCCCGGACCGCCGCCTCGCGCAGCGCTCGGGCGGCGCTGCCCCGCCGGCTCCCCGAAGAGGCGCGTACGAGATCGGAGTAGACCCCGGCGACCCGGTCCTCCAGCTCGGCGGCGAGCCGCGCGGCGGCGGCGGCGTCCGGCACCGGGAAGGGCAGCGCGTAGGCGGCGTCCGCGGGCTGCGGCTCGCCGCCCAGGTCGCGCACGGCGCGCTGCAGTTCGTCGCGCCGGGCGCGGTGCGCGTCGTACGCGGTGCGCGCCTCCGCCCTGCGCTTCTCGCCGGTCCGGCCGCCGACGACCCCGTAGCCGTACACGGCGGCGTGCTCGGCGCCCAGGGCGGCCTGCACGGCCTTCAGCTCGTCGTCCTTGGACTCGCTCACTTGTCGCCCTTCGTCAGCAGATACGCGTGGGCCGCCCCGGCGGCGGCCACCGACGCGAGCAGTCTGGCCTGCTCGGCGGGGGCGTCGACCAGGGCCGCGCCCCGCCGGTCGGCGAGCTCGCGCTCGGCGCCGGCCAGTTCGCGCACCGCCTTCCTGGGATCGGACGCCACGGAGGGTTCCGGAGCGGCCGCGCCGCCGGAGGCCGACGGGGAAGCGGACGCCGGAGCGCGGCCGCCCGCGAACGCCTCGGCGTGCTTCTCCACCTCCGCGCGCAGCGGCCGGAGCCGAGCGGCGAGCGACGGGTGGGCGGCGAGCACGGCGTCGTACCGCGCGAGCAGCTCCCTGCTGTCCTCGGCCGCCTCGGCGCGCAGCCGGCGTACGGCGGACGGCTCGGCGCCGGGGCCGGCGGCGTCGGAACAGCCCGTGAGCAGCGCCGCGGACGTGACGCCGGCGGCCCCTGCGAGCAGGCTCCTTCGGCGTGGTCCCGGGCGGGACCGTGGTGCGGTGGGATACGACGGCACGGCAGACGTCCTCGGAAGGAAGGCCAAAAGGCGCGAGCGAGAAGGAAGGAAGTGGGCGCGGGCCCTGTGATCACCGTACCTTCGGACGGTCTCCGTACGGGTGAGCGGCTCGGGACCGGGGCGGGCACGGCCCCTCAGGTGGGCGGCAACACCCCTCGGGACCGGATACCCTTTGACCTGACACGCGACGATCCCCACAACAGCACACGCGGCCGAGGAGTCACCCGGATGAGCACCACCCAGAGCGAGAGGCTGCGGCAACTACTGGAACCGCTCGTCAGCTCCCAGGACCTGGATCTCGAAGAGATCGAAGTGGCCTCGGTCGGACGCAAGCGAGTGCTGAGAGTCGTCATCGACTCCGAGGACGGCGTGGATCTGGACCAGATCGCGGAGGTGAGCCGCCTGCTCTCCGCGAAGCTCGACGAGACCGACGCGATGGGCGAGGGGGAGTACGACCTGGAGGTCGGTTCCCCCGGCGCCGAGCGCGCGCTGACCGAGCGCCGTCACTACCGGCGCGCCGTCGACCGCCTGGTGAAGTTCCAGCTCACCGGGGGCGACGAGCTGATCGCCCGCATCCTCACCATGGACGACGAGGGACTCGACCTCGAAGTGCCCGGTGTGAAGGGCCGCAAGCCCTCCGCCCGGCGGCTCGCCTTCGACGAGATCGACAAGGCGCGTGTGCAGGTCGAGTTCAGCCGCAAGGACAGCAAGGACAAGAAGGACATGAAGGAAGAGGAGGAGGCGTAGCCGTGGACATCGACATGAGTGCCCTGCGGGGTCTGGTACGGGAGAAGGAGATCTCCTTCGACCTCCTCGTCGAGGCGATCGAGTCGGCCCTCCTCATCGCCTACCACCGCACCGAAGGCAGCTTCCGCCGCGCACGGGTGAAGCTGGACCGCGAGAGCGGCCATGTGACGGTGTGGGCGACGGAGGACCCGGCGGACCTCGAAGAGGGCCAGGAGGCCAAGGAGTTCGACGACACCCCGTCCGACTTCGGCCGCATCGCCGCGACGACCGCCAAGCAGGTCATCCTGCAGCGCCTGCGCGACGCCCAGGACGACGCGACGCTCGGTGAGTACGCCGGGCGCGAGGGCGACATCGTCACCGGCGTGGTCCAGCAGGGCCGCGACCCGAAGAACGTCCTGGTCGACATCGGCAAGCTCGAAGCCATCCTGCCGGTGCAGGAGCAGGTGCCGGGCGAGGAGTACCCCCACGGGATGCGCCTGCGCTCGTACGTCGTACGCGTGGCGAAGGGCGTCCGCGGCCCGTCCGTGACGCTGTCGCGCACCCACCCGAGCCTGGTGAAGAAGCTCTTCGCGCTCGAGGTGCCCGAGATCGCCGACGGTTCCGTCGAGATCTCGGCCATCGCCCGCGAGGCCGGCCACCGCACCAAGATCGCCGTCCGCTCGACCCGCTCCGGGCTCAACGCCAAGGGCGCCTGCATCGGCCCGATGGGCAGCCGCGTGCGCAATGTCATGGCCGAGCTGAACGGCGAGAAGATCGACATCGTCGACTGGTCGGACGACCCGGCGGACATGGTCGCCCACGCGCTCTCCCCGGCCCGCGTCAGCAAGGTCGAGATCGTCGACCTCGGCGCGCGCTCGGCCCGGGTCACCGTGCCGGACTACCAGCTGTCCCTCGCCATCGGCAAGGAGGGGCAGAACGCCCGCCTGGCCGCGCGGCTCACGGGCTGGCGCATCGACATCAGGCCCGACACGGAGCAGCCCGCCGACCAGTAGCGGGGAATAAATCCGGGCGATCACCGCTTGGATCACGACAGTATGTGGCGAGTAGCCGTTCGATTTCTGCCCCAAAGGGGTGAGGTCGGTGCGGGGAGGTAGACTTAAGCGTGTCTGGCCGGACGCATGCCCGCGCATGCCCTGAGCGCACCTGTGTGGGGTGCCGGGAGCGAGCGGCCAAGAGCGAGCTGCTGCGCATCGTGGCGATCGAGGGCGACTGCGTCCCCGACCGAAGCGGTACGCTGCCCGGCAGGGGTGCGTATGTACACCCCGCCCTGGTCTGTCTGGACCTGGCGGTCCGCCGCCGGGCGTTTCCAAGGGCCTTCCGCGGCCCTGGACCGTTCGGCACAGAGGCGTTGCGCCGCGCTGTCGAGACAGTTGCCGAGCAGGCAACACCGTAAGACGTGGTCGCACGGAACCCCGTGCGGCCTTGGTATTCCGCGAGTTGGAAGTAGGTCGAGATTGCGATGAGCACTCGATGAGCACGCGATGAGTACGCCCATGAAGTAGCGACGGTCCGGCGTAACCCGGACCTAAAAGGAGCGAAGTGGCTAAGGTCCGGGTATACGAACTCGCCAAGGAGTTCGGGGTAGAGAGCAAGGCCGTCATGGCCAAGCTCCAAGAACTCGGTGAATTCGTACGTTCGGCGTCCTCGACGATCGAGGCGCCCGTGGTACGCAAACTGACTGACGCATTCCAGCAGGGTGGCAACGGCAAGTCCGCCGCCAAGCCCGGCGCGCCGCGCAAGCAGGCCGCCCCCAAGCCGCCGGCCCCCTCGGGCTCGGCGTCCCCCTCTCCCGCGCAGGCCGCCCGTCCGGGTCCGGCCGCGCCCAAGCCGCCGGCCCCCAAGCCCGCGGCCGAGAAGCCCGCGGCTTCTCCGGCGGCCCCGGGCCCGCGCCCGACGCCGGGTCCGAAGCCTCCGGCCCCCAAGCCGGCCCCGGCCTCCCCGGCGCCGACCACCCCGGAGTTCACCGCTCCGCCGGCGGCTCCGGCTGCTCCGGCCGCCCCCGCGGCCTCGCAGGCTCCGCAGGTCCCTCAGGCCCCGCGTCCGGCCACCCGTCCCGGTGCCCCGAAGCCCGGTGGCCGTCCGGCCCCCGCTCAGGGTGGCCAGGGCCAGGGTGGTCGCGGCGAGCGTGGTGACCGCCCCGAGCGTGGCGACCGTGGCGACCGTCAGGGTGCTCCGCGCCCCGGCGGCCAGGGCGCCCCGCGTCCCGGCGGTGCCCGTCCCTCGGGTCCGCGTCCGGGCAACAACCCCTTCACCTCTGGTGGCTCCACCGGCATGGCGCGCCCGCAGGCGCCCCGTCCGGGCGGTGCCCCGCGTCCCGGCGGCCAGGGCGGCCCCGGCGGCGCCCCGCGCCCCCAGGGTCAGGCTGGCCCCGGTGGCGCTCCCCGTCCGCAGGGTCAGGGCGGCGCCCGTCCGACCCCGGGCGGAATGCCTCGCCCGCAGGGCGGCGCTCCGCGTCCCGGCGGCGGTCCCGCCGGTAACCGTCCGAACCCGGGCATGATGCCGCAGCGTCCCGCTGCCGGCCCGCGTCCCGGTGGTGGCCCCGGCGGTGGCCGTGGTCCCGGCGGCGGCGGTGGTCGTCCCGGCGGTGCCGGTGGCGGTCGTCCCGGTGGCGGCGGCTTCGCCGGCCGTCCGGCCGGTCCCGGTGGCGGTGGCGGCGGTTTCGCCGGTCGTCCCGGTGGTCCCGGTGGCGGCGGCGGTGCAGGTCGTCCCGGTGGTGGCGGCGGCTTCGGCGGTCGTCCCGGCTTCGGCGGTCGTCCCGGTGGTCCCGGTGCCCGTGGTGGCACGCAGGGTGCGTTCGGCCGTCCCGGTGGGCCCGCCCGCCGTGGCCGCAAGTCGAAGCGGCAGAGGCGCCAGGAGTACGAGGCCATGCAGGCCCCGTCGGTGGGCGGCGTCATGCTGCCTCGCGGCAACGGACAGACCGTCCGCCTGTCGCGCGGTGCCTCGCTGACCGACTTCGCCGAGAAGATCAACGCCAACCCGGCGTCGCTCGTCGGCGTGATGATGAACCTCGGCGAGATGGTCACCGCCACGCAGTCCGTCTCCGACGAGACGCTGAAGCTCCTCGCGGACGAGATGAACTTCGTCCTGGAGATCGTCAGCCCGGAGGAGGAGGACCGCGAGCTGCTCGAGTCGTTCTCCATCGAGTTCGGTGAGGACGAGGGCGGCGAGGAGATGCTCGTCTCCCGTCCGCCGGTCGTGACCGTCATGGGTCACGTCGACCACGGTAAGACCCGACTTCTGGACGCGATCCGCAAGACGAACGTCGTCGCGGGCGAGGCCGGCGGTATTACGCAGCACATCGGTGCGTACCAGGTCGCCACCGAGGTCAACGGCGAAGAGCGCGCCATCACCTTCATCGACACCCCCGGTCACGAGGCGTTCACCGCCATGCGTGCCCGTGGTGCGAAGTCCACCGACATCGCGATCCTCGTGGTCGCGGCGAACGACGGTGTGATGCCGCAGACGATCGAGGCGCTGAACCACGCCAAGGCGGCCGACGTGCCGATCGTGGTCGCGGTCAACAAGATCGACGTCGAGGGTGCCGACCCGGTCAAGGTGCGCGGTCAGCTCACCGAGTTCGGTCTGGTGGCCGAGGAGTACGGCGGCGACACGATGTTCGTCGACATCTCCGCGCGCCAGGGCCTCAACATCGAGCAGCTGCTCGAGGCCGTGGTCCTGACCGCGGACGCCTCGCTCGACCTGCGGGCCAACCCGGAGCAGGACGCGCAGGGTATTGCCATCGAGGCCCACCTCGACAAGGGCCGCGGCGCCGTCGCGACCGTCCTCGTCCAGCGCGGTACCCTCCGCGTCGGCGACACGATGGTCGCCGGTGACGCGTACGGCCGAGTCCGCGCGATGCTCGACGACAAGGGCGAGAACGTGGAAGAGGCGACTCCGTCGACTCCGGTCCTCGTTCTCGGTCTCACCAACGTCCCGGGCGCGGGCGACAACTTCCTGGTCGTCGACGAGGACCGTACGGCCCGTCAGATCGCCGAGAAGCGTGCCGCCCGTGAGCGCAACGCCGCGTTCGCCAAGCGCACCCGCCGCGTCTCCCTCGAGGACCTCGACCAGGTGCTCAAGGCCGGCCTGGTCCAGGACCTCAACATCATCATCAAGGGCGACGCGTCCGGTGCGGTCGAGGCTCTCGAGTCCTCGCTGCTCCAGCTCGACGTCGGTGAAGAGGTCGACATCCGCGTCCTGCACCGCGGTGTGGGTGCGGTCACGGAGTCGGACATCGACCTGGCGATGGGCTCCGACGCCATCGTCATCGGCTACAACGTCCGTGCGGCCGGCCGTGCCGCGCAGATGGCGGAGCGCGAGGGCGTCGACGTCCGCTACTACTCGGTGATCTACCAGGCCATCGAGGAGATCGAGGCGGCCCTCAAGGGCATGCTCAAGCCGGAGTACGAGGAGGTCGAGCTCGGCACCGCGGAGATCCGCGAGGTCTTCCGCTCGTCCAAGCTCGGCAACATCGCGGGTGTGCTCATCCGTTCCGGCGAGGTCAAGCGCAACACCAAGGCCCGGCTCATCCGCGACGGCAAGGTCGTCGCGGAGGACCTCAACATCCAGGGTCTGCGCCGCTTCAAGGACGACGTCACCGAGATCCGCGAAGGCTTCGAGGGCGGTATCAACCTCGGAAACTTCAACGACATCAAGATCGACGACGTCATCGCGACGTACGAGATGCGCGAGAAGCCGCGCGGCTGATCGACTGCCTCACAGCGGTCTGATCGAGTCTGATCTGCGCGGTCAGTGTCGGGGCCGGTCGGCGGGGAAACAATCCCGTCGATCGGCCCCGGCCGTTCCGTGTACGGTTCTTGTGTCCCTGCCAAGTGGTTGGCGGGGCGCCGAACCCGTACCGGCGGGACATCCGGACACACATGTATGTGGGGACTCTGTCCTTCGATCTGCTCCTCGGCGACGTACATTCGCTGAAGGAGAAACGCTCTGTCGTCCGCCCGATCGTCGCCGAGCTCCAGCGTAAATACGCGGTGAGCGCGGCGGAGACGGGCGACCAGAACCTGCACCGGAGGGCCGAGATCGGCCTGGCGGTGGTATCGGGCGACTGGGGCCATCTCACGGACGTACTGGACCGGTGCGAGCGCCTTGTCGCCGCCAGGCCCGAAGTGGAGCTGCTGTCGGTCCGGCGGCGGCTGCACGGCGACGACGACTGAACAACAGGACGACTGAACAACAGCAGGACAAGCCCAGGGAATGCCCGGGGATAAGGGAGACGGAGCAGTGGCCGACAACGCGCGGGCGAAAAGGCTGGCGGACCTCATCCGAGAGGTGGTTGCTCAGAAGCTGCAGCGAGGGATCAAGGACCCGCGGCTCGGGACGCACGTGACCATCACGGACACCCGGGTGACCGGTGACCTCCGGGAGGCCACGGTCTTCTACACGGTCTACGGCGACGACGAGGACCGCGCGGCCGCGGCAGCGGGCCTGGAGAGCGCCAAGGGCGTGCTCCGGTCGGCGGTCGGCCAGGCCGCGGGCGTGAAGTTCACGCCCAGCCTGTCCTTCGTCGCGGACGCCCTGCCGGACAACGCGCGGGCCATCGAGGACCTGCTCGACAAGGCACGGATGTCGGACGAGAAGGTGCGGGAGGTCTCCGCCGGTGCCGAGTTCGCGGGCGGGCCCGACCCGTACCGCAAGCCCGAGGACGAGGACGAAGACGCAGACCGGACGGACGGCGACGCCCCCGCATGAGCAAGAGCAGCACCACAACGCCGGACGGCCTTGTCATCGTCGACAAGCCGTCCGGCTTCACTTCGCACGACGTGGTGGCCAAGATGCGCGGGATCGCCAAGACCCGTCGCGTCGGCCACGCGGGCACCCTCGACCCCATGGCCACGGGCGTCCTCGTGCTCGGCGTGGAGCGCGCCACCAAGCTCCTCGGTCATCTGGCGCTGACCGAGAAGGAGTATCTCGGCACCATCCGCCTCGGCCAGAACACGATCACCGATGACGCCGAGGGCGAGATCACCTCGTCCGCCGACGCCTCCAAGATCACCCGTGAGGCGATAGGCGAGGGCATCGCCAAGCTCTCCGGCGACATCATGCAGGTGCCGTCGAAGGTCAGCGCCATCAAGATCGACGGCAAGCGGTCGTACGCGCGCGCCCGCAAGGGCGAGGAGTTCGAGATCCCGGCCCGGCCGGTGACGATCTCCGCCTTCACGGTGTACGACGTCCGCGACGCCGTCGCCGAGGACGGCACGCCCGTCCTCGACCTGGTCGTCTCGGTCGTCTGCTCCTCGGGGACGTACATCCGGGCGATCGCCCGCGATCTCGGCGCCGATCTCGGTGTCGGCGGCCATCTGACCGCGCTGCGGCGCACCCGCGTCGGCCCCTACAAGCTGGACGCGGCCAAGACCCTCGACCAGCTCCAGGAGGAGCTGACCGTGATGCCGGTGGCCGAGGCCGCGGGCCGGGCCTTCCCGCGCTGGGACGTGGACGACAAGCGCGGCCGGCTGCTGCTCAACGGCGTCCGGATCGACATGCCCGAGGAGTACGCGGGTGTGGGCGCCGTCGCCGTCTTCGACCCGGAGGGCCGCTTCCTGGTCCTCGCGGAGGAGTCGCGGGGCAAGGCCAAGAGCCTGGCCGTCTTCGCCTGAGGCGAGGCCCGCCGTGGAGCGGACGTGAGGTCCGCCGTGGAGCGGCGGACTCCGGTACGCCGCTCCACGGTCCCCCCACCCAATCCCCCCTCAATCCCCCACTCAAGGTGTATCCATCGAGCCGCCCCGATTCACCCCTTCGGGCAGGCGCTCGGAGTGAACCGGGGGAGCGGAAGGGGGCGCGTTCGCACCGCGTCCTGTCCGGCTGATCATCGCCGACCTACGGTCGGTCGTGGGACGGGCGGCCAGGAGGTTCGAGCATGGCGGGACGGGGCCCACGGGCCGGGGGCGCCGGGGACGTCGCGGGCGCGGGGGAGCGGGGTGGCCGCGCGGTGCTCGACCGGGCTCTGGTGCGGATCTGCGACCCGGCGGGGCGTCTGCGGGGCACGGGGTTCGCCGCCGACGAGCAGGGCATGGTCGTCACCAGTCACGAGGCCGTCGACGGCCTGGCCGGGATCGTCCTGCACGGTCCGGACCAGCGCACCTGCGTGGTGTCCGCCGACGCCGTGGCGGCGCTGCCCGAGGCCGATCTCGCGCTCGTACGCACCGAGGGGCTGGGCCTGCGGCCCCTTCCTCTGACCGTGCGGGACTCCGTGTCGACCGGCGCCTATGTGCGGATCGCCGCGCTCGGCTGGCGCGAGGCCCGGGTCCTCGGCTCCTCCGCCGTGACGTACAGGGCGACGGACCGCGCCCATCCGATGGACACCGCCCTGGAGCTGGCGATCGGCACGGACGGCGCCGACGCGCTGCGGCCGGGCGGCGGGGCGGCGGGCGGACCGGTCCTGGACGCCTCGTCCGGCGCGGTCATCGCCGTCCTGGGCACGGCGCTGCTGCCCCAGGAACCCGGGCCCGGCCCGTCGGCCCCGTACCGCCCCCCTGGCTTCGCGGTTCCGCTGTGGGCGGCGGCCGCCGCAGCCGATCCGGGCGGGCCGCTCGCCGCGCTCGTCGCACGCAACGCCGCGACCGTGCCCGCGTACGGCCGTGACCTCAATCTGGCGGGCGCGCTGCATCTGACGGCGACGTCGACGGGCTCCGACGGACCGCGCGAGCCGCACATCGAACCGGTCGAACGTCCGGAGGTGACAAGGGAGTCCGACTCCTTCACCACCGGCTCGGCGTATGTGCTCGGCCTGGTCGGGGACCCCGGCACGGGGCGTACGACGGAACTGGCGGCGCTCGCCGCCCGGCGGGCCGAAGGCGCCGAGCCCGCGCCCTCGCTGTGGCTGCGCGGCGCCGATCTGCGGGGCACGGACGCGTCCGTGGCCGACGCGGTGGAGCGGGCGCTCGACCGGGCGGCCCGGATCGTGGCGGCGTCGGAGGGCATGGGCCTGGGCATGGGCCTTGGCCTGGGTCAGGGGCTCGGGGACGTCTCGGCGGGCCGAGTGGCACGGCTCGTACGGGACGCGGGGCGGCCGCTGCTGTTGCTGCTGGACAGCCCTGAGGAGATGCCGCCCGCGCTGGCGCACCGCCTCGCCCGGTGGAGCGGCGGCACGGCCGAGTGGCTGCGGGACACGGGCACGCGCCTGGTCATCGCCTGCCGGGCGGAGTACTGGGGGCAGGCCGGGGCGCACTTCGACGCGGGTTCGCTGCACGGGGCGCCAGGGGAGTCCGCGGAGTCCCGGGTGACTTCCGGCGCCGCCGGGTTCCCCGCTTGCGTACGCCTTGACGACCTGCCGGAACCGCGGGCGCGGCGGGCCCGCGCGCGGTACGGCATCCCGGACGGCGCGCTCGCCGCAGCCGACGCGCGGCATCCGCTGGCGCTGCGGCTCCTCTCCGAGGTACGGGCCGCCCGCCCCGACGCGCCGCCGCCGGGCACGCCCGAGCGGGAGGAGATCTTCGCCGCGTACCTGGACCTGCTGTGCCTGCGGGTCGCCGTGCGGCTGGCGGCGGCGAACGGTCTTCGGGGCACCGCGGTACGACGCCTCGCGGCGAAGGTGGCGGGCCAGGTCCACGAGGCGGCGCGGCGCTGCCTCGGCCCCGGGGAGGGCGAGCTGGACCGCGCCTCCTTCGAGACGGTCTTCCCGTGGGCGGCGCTTCCTGCTGTCCCCGGCTGCACGGGCTGGGCGTCGGCCGTGCTGGCGGAGGGGCTGCTGGTGCCGGCGGGCACGGGCTACCGCTTCGCGCACGAGGAGGTGGCCGACTGGCTCCAGGGCACGCACCTGGACGTGGACGGCGCGCTGACGACCCTGGTCCACCACCACAGGCCCCACGCCTCCCCTCTCCCGACACCACGCCACCGCATCGGCCCGGTGATCCAGGCTCTGCTGTTGCTGGGGCGGCAGCAGGGGGTGTCGGAACTGGGGGCGAGGTTGGGGGCGTTGGCGGAAGCGCTGGCGGAGCCGGGGGACGGGGCGGCTGTCGCCGACGGCGGTGCCGCATCTGCTGAAGGCGACGGTCCGGCACCTTCTGAAGGCGATGGCGCGGCATCTGCGGAAGGCGACGGTCCGGCACCTTCTGAAGGCGACGGCGCGGCATCTGCGGAAGGCGACGGTCCGGCACCTTCTGAAGGCGACGGCGCGGCATCTGCCGGAGGCGTTGGTGCGGCATCCGGCATAGACGGTCGTGCCGCATTCGCCGGAGGGGCGCCGCTATCCGCCGGCAGCGCCCCTGTGAAAGCCGGGCCCCAGCATGTCCTCACGTCCGCCTCTGCGGCAGCCGCGCCGCAGCACCCCGTCACCCCCGCCCCTCCGGCCCCCGGGTCAGCGGTCAGCACGGCGCGGGCCGGTGTGGATGCCGGGGAGGAGGACCGGCGATGGTGGGCCGTGGAGTTGTTGCGGGGGGTGTTGTTGCGTGTGCCCGACGCGGTGCCTTACCTTCCCGTGCTGGAAGCGCTCGCCGAGCGCGTGGAATTCGGGGTCGCCTTCTGGCTGGGGCTGCCGCTGCGGGACGCGGAACGGTTCACGCTGCTGCGGCGGCTCGTCGCGCGTGACGGGCCACCCGGCGCCCCGGGCCGCTGCCTCGACGCCGTCGCCGAGCGTCTCCCGGACGATCGTGGACCTCGCCGAGAGCGTACGGGTGCCGGCCCAGCACCGAGTGACCCCCGCCACCCCCTCCGAGGAGACACCGATGCGAGCCGGGACCCGTCGGCATGGCAGTCTTAGACCTGCGCAATCGGCAATGGGAACGTACAGACGTACGTGACGTACACGGGTTCGGCGAGGAGCAAAGAAGTGCAGCGCTGGCGTGGCTTGGAGGACATCCCCCAGGACTGGGGGCGCAGCGTCGTCACCATCGGTTCCTACGACGGCGTGCACCGCGGTCACCAACTCATCATCGGCCGCGCCGTGGAGCGCGCCCGGGAGCTCGGCGTGCCCGCCGTGGTCGTCACCTTCGACCCGCACCCCAGCGAGGTCGTGCGCCCCGGCAGCCACCCGCCGCTGCTCGCCCCGCACCACCGGCGCGCCGAGCTGATGGCCGACCTCGGCGTGGACGCACTGCTGATCCTGCCCTTCACCACCGAGTTCTCGAAGCTGTCGCCCGCCGACTTCGTGGTGAAGGTCCTCGTCGACAAGCTGCACGCGCGCGTGGTCGTCGAGGGCCCCAACTTCCGCTTCGGCCACAAGGCCGCGGGCAACGTCGACTTCCTGGCCGAGCTCGGCCGGACGTACGACTACGAAGTCGACGTCATCGACCTGTACGTCACCGGTGACGCCGGCGACGGCCGGCCCTTCTCCTCCACGCTGACCCGGCGCCTGGTCGCCGAGGGCGATGTGACGGGCGCCGCGGAGATCCTCGGCCGCCCGCACCGCGTCGAGGGTGTCGTCGTGCGCGGCGCCCAGCGCGGGCGCGAGCTGGGCTTCCCCACCGCCAACGTGGAGACGCTGCCGCACACCGCCATCCCCGCCGACGGCGTCTACGCCGGGTGGCTGCACGTCGAGGGCGAGGCGATGCCGGCGGCGATCTCCGTCGGGACGAACCCGCAGTTCGACGGGACCGAGCGGACCGTCGAGGCGTACGCGATCGACCGCGTCGGCCTCGACCTCTACGGGCTGCACGTGGCCGTGGACTTCCTCGCCTTCGTGCGGGGCCAGGCGAAGTTCGACTCCATCGAGGCGCTGCTGGTCGCCATCGCGGACGACGTGAAGAAGTCCCGCGAGCTGATCGAGGAGGCGCAAGCCGCCTAGGCGCCGTGGGCGGCGCGTGTTCTCTTCGCGGCCGCGCGTACGTCGTGGTTGCTCGCGCAGTTCCCCGCGCCCCTTCAGGCGGCGCCTAGCCGTTCCCCTTCAGGGGCGCGGGGCCCGCTCCCGGGCCCAATGGCACGCCACCTGCGTCTCACCGCCCCCCGAGAGCACCGCCAGGTCCTCCCCGCGGCAGCGGTCCGCCACCCCCGTCCGTCCGGCCTCGCCCGAGGCAAGCACCTGGCACCGCGCATGGAACCGGCAGCCCCCCGGGATACGGGACGGATCCGGCGGCTCACCCGTGAGGACCACCGGCTCACCGGGGGCCTCCGGGAGGACCGACAACAGCGCCTGGGTGTAGGGGTGTCGAGGTGCGGTCAGCACCTCCTCCACCGTGCCCGTCTCGACGATGCGGCCCAGGTACATCACCGCGACGCGGTCCGCGATGTTCCACGCGAGGCCCAGATCGTGCGTCACCACGAGCGCCGAGAGACCGAGTTCGTCCCGCAGGCGCAGCAGCAGGGCGAGGATCTCCCCGCGTACGGAGGCGTCGAGGGAGGCCACCGGCTCGTCGGCCACGATGAGTTCGGGTTCGAGGACCAGCGCGCCCGCGATGACGACGCGCTGGCGCTGGCCGCCCGACAGCTCGTGCGGGTAGCGCAGGAAGAAGCGCTCCGGTGGGCGGAGCCCGGCCCGCGCGAGGGCCCCGGCGACCGCGGCCCGCTCGTCACCGGCGTACCCGTGGATGCGCAGTCCCTCGGCCACGGCCTCGTACACCGTGTGCCGGGGGTTGAGGGACCCGCTGGGGTCCTGCAGGACGAGCTGGACGCGCTTGCGGTACGCCTTGAGGGCGCGCCCGGAGTAGTTCAGCGGCTTCCCCGCGAACGTCACCTTGCCGGAGGTCGGCTGCACCAGGCCCAGCAGCGAACGGGCCAGCGTCGTCTTGCCGCAGCCCGACTCGCCGACCAGGGCGACGATCTCGCCGCCCAGGATGTCGAGGTCGACGCCGTCCACCGCCCGCGCGGTCGGCGCGCCCCGGCGGCCGGGGAAGGCGATGTGCAGATCGGCGGCGGACAGCAGAGGGCCGCCGGGCTCGGGAATGGTCATGCGCGGCTCCTCTTGCCGGGGTGCTTCGGTCACGGCGTGCGCTCCGCCGCCGGTGCCACCGGCGCCGCCGTGGGCCGCACGGGAAGCGGGGCGCCCGCGTGGACGCACGCGGCACGGTGGTGCGTACCCGCGTCCCGCAGTGCCTGGTCGTCCGTCGCGCAGGAGTCCAGGGCCACGGGGCAGCGCGGATGGAACGTACAGCCCGTGGGGAGCGCCGAGGGGTCGGGCGGGTCGCCCGGCAGGCCGCGCGGCGCGAACCGGGACGCCGCGTCGCCGATCCGCGGGAAGGCCGCCGACAGAGCCTTGCCGTAGGGGTGCCGGGCGTTCTCGTAGACCTGCGTGGCCGGGCCCTCTTCGACGACGCGGCCCGCGTACATCACCGCGAGCCGGTCGCAGGTGTCGGAGAGCACCGCCAGGTCGTGGCTGATCATCATCAGGCCGAGGTCCTGCTCGGTCACCAGCTGTTCGATCAGGCGCAGGATCTGGGCCTGGATCATCACGTCGAGCGCGGTGGTCGGCTCGTCCGCGATGATCAGGCGGGGATCGCAGGCCAGCGCCATGGCGATCATGACGCGCTGGCGCTGACCGCCGGACAGCTCGTGCGGATACGCCTCCGCACGGGCGGCGGGCAGCCCCACGTGTTCGAGGAGTTCGCCGACTTTCCTCTCCGCGCCCGCCTGCGTCGCCTTCTTGTGGAGCAGGATCGGCTCGGCGATCTGGTCGCCGACGCGGTGCACGGCGTTCAGCGAGTGCATCGCGCCCTGGAAGACGATCGAGGCGCCCGCCCAGCGCACCGCCCGGACCCGGCCCCACTTCATGGCGAGGACGTCCTCACCGTCGAGCAGGATCTCGCCGGACACCTTCGTGCCCGCGGGAAGCAGCCGCAGCAGGGCCAGCGCGAGCGTCGACTTGCCGCAGCCCGACTCGCCGGCGACGCCGAGCTTGTGGCCCGCGTCGACGTGGAGGTTCACGCCACGGACGGCGGCGGCGCCGTTCGCGTATGTCACTTCGAGATCGCGTACGTCGAGGAGACGCCGGTCGTTCGTCTGGGTCAGGTCGGTCAACGGGAGGCCCCCAGCCTGGGGTTGAGCACGGATTCCACGGCGCGGCCGCACAGCGTGAACGCCAGTGCGACGATCGCGATGGCGAGGCCGGGCGGGGCGAGGTACCACCAGTGGCCCGCGCTGACCGCGCCCGCCTCGCGCGCGTCCTGGAGCAGGCCGCCCCACGAGACGCTCGTCGGGTCGCCGAGGCCGAGGAAGGCGAGCGTGGCCTCGGTGAGGATGGCGCCGGAGATGACGAGGGTGGTCTGCGCGAGCACGAGCGGCATGACGTTGGGCAGCACGTGCCGGGCCATGATGTGGCCGTGGCCGCCGCCGAGCGCCCGCGCCCGCTCGATGTACGGCCGTGACTCGACCGCCAGCGTCTGCGCGCGGACCAGGCGTGCCGTCGTGGGCCAGGTCGTCACGCCGATCGCCAGGATGATCGTCCAGATCGAGCCGGACAGCACCGCGGCGAGGGCGATGGCGAGCACCAGCGTCGGCATCACCAGGAACCAGTCGGTGACGCGCATGATGACGGTGGAGTACCAGCCCTTGAAGTGCCCGGCCGTGATGCCGACGAGCGTGCCGATGGCCACCGAGAGCACGGCGGCGAGCAGCCCGACGGTCAGCGACATGCGCGCGCCCCACACCAGCAGGCCCAGCAGGTCACGCCCGAACTGGTCGGTGCCCAGCGGGAACTCACCGCTCGGCGATTCCATCGGCTCGCCCGGCGCCTCGGTGACGCTCTGCGCGTCCGAGCCGACGAGCAGCGGCGCGAAGATCGCGGCGAGCCCGATCACTACGAGCGTGGCAAGCCCGAAGAGCCCGGTCCGGTGCGTGCGGTACTCCCGCCAGAAGCGCACCACGGAGTGCCGGCGGCGGGTCCGGGCGAGGGATCGCGCGCTCTTCCCGGTCGCGGCGGGCGCGGTAGAAGTGGTGGGGGTGGAGGGACCGGGGCTGGTGGGGTCGGTGGGACTCGTCGGTGCGGATTCGGTCGTCATCGGCCCACCCGGGGATCGAGCAGCGGATAGATCACGTCGGCCAGGGTGTTCATCAGGATCACCGCGGTGGAGAAGACGAAGAACAGCCCCTGTACCAGCGGCAGATCGGGCACGCTCAGCGCCGAGTAGAAGAGCCCGCCGAGCCCCGGCCAGGAGAAGACGGTCTCGACGAGGATCGCGCCCGCCACCACCGTGCCGAGATTGACGAACATCAGCGTGACGGTCGGCAGCATCGCGTTCGGCACGGCGTGCCGACGCCGCACGAGGTCGTCCCTGAGCCCCTTGGCGCGCGCGGTCGTCAGATAGTCGCTGCCCATCTCGTCGAGGAGGGAGGACCGCATCACCAGCAGCGTCTGCGCGTACCCGACGGCGACCAGCGTGATCACGGGCAGCACCATGTGGTGCGCGACATCGACGACGTACGCGAAGCCCGTCTCACCCCCCGACTCCAGCCCACCCGTCGGGAACATCCCGGGGATCGGCCCGATCCCCACCGCGAAGACGATGATCAGCAGCAGCCCGAGCCAGAACGACGGCACCGAGTACAGGGTCAGCGCGAGCCCGGTGTGGAAGCGGTCGCCCAGCTTGCCGTTGCGCCAGGCGGTGCGCGTGCCGAGCCAGATGCCGATGAGCGTGTAGAGGACGTACGCCGTTCCGGTGAGGAGCAGCGTGGCGGGCAGCGCCTCCGTGATCTTGTCCATCACAGGGGCGTGGAACTGGTACGACGTACCGAAGTCGCCGCTCAGGACCTTGCCGGTGTAGTCCCAGAACTGGGCCATGACCGGCTGGTCGAGGCCGAACTCCTTGCGCATCGCGGCGAGCTGCTCGGCGGAGACGCGCCTGCCGCCCGTCATCTGCTTGACGGGATCGCCGGGGATCAGCCGGAACAGGAAGAAGCTGGTGACGAGCACGGCGAACAGCGACACGATCGCGCCGCCGAGCTTGCCGGCCACATAGAGGAGGTAGGCACGGGCGTTGCGGGCCCGCGGCCCGCGGGCCGACGAGAGCCCGGCCGCAGCCGGCTCGCCGTCGGCCCCGGGACCCGGTGGACCCTCGGTGTCGAGCAGTGCGGGATTGCTGTCAGCGGTCATGCGTTACTCGCGGTCCTCTGCGGTCGAACGGCGGCGCAGGGCGAACAGGACTCCGCCGCCCACGAGCACCACCGCGGCAGCGGCGATACCGATGATGACACCGGTCGAGCTGCCGTCCTTGGAAGAACTCTTCCCCTCCGCGGGGACGGCCGACCACCAGCTCCAATATCCATCCTGGCCGTAGATGTTGCCGGCGGCCGTCGGCATGGTGGTGATGGACTTGATCTGGTCGGTGCGGTAGGCCTCGACGGCGTTCGGGTACGCGAGGACGTTCATGTACCCGGAGTCGTACAGCCACGACTGCATCCGCTCGACGATGTCGGCCCGCTTGTCCGGGTCGTACTCGGCGAGCTGCTCGGCGTACAGCTCGTCGTACTTCTTGTCGCAGATGAAGTTGTCCGTGGCGGCGCTCTCCTTGGCCTTCACCGGCAGCGCGGCGCAGGTGTGGATGCCGAGCACGAAGTCCGGGTCGGGGTTGACGGACCAGCCGTCGAAGGCGAGGTCGTACTCGCCCGCGTACCAGGGCACGGAGACGTCGTCGAGACAGTTGACCTTCAGCCCGATGCCGAGATCCCCCCACCACTCCTTCAGATACTTCCCGACCGCCTTGTCATTGGGGTCGGTCGCGTGGCACAGAATGCGCAGGTTCAGCGGCTTGCCGTCCTTGCCGACGCGCTGCCCGTCGCTGTTCTTCTTGTAGCCCGCTTCGTCGAGGAGCTTGGCGGCCCTCTCCGGGTCGTACTTCATCTCCTGGTCGGCGGAGGGCTTCCAGGCGTACTCGGAGAAGCGCGGCGGAATGTAACCGGCGCCCTCGACGGCGTTGCCCTGGAACACCTTGTCGACGATCGCCTCGCGGTCGACGGAGAGGAACAGCGCCTGACGGACCCTCTTGTCCAGCAGGGCGGGATGCCCGTCACCGAACCTCTTCCCGTCCTTCGTCTTCGCGCCGGGGTTGGTGGCGATGGCGAAGAAACGACGCCCGGGCCCCTCATTGACCTTGACGTTCTCCTCGTTCTCCAGGGACTTGGCCTGCGCCGGAGTGAGCGCGGGCTGCCCGGCGACGAACGACACCTCACCCTTGCGCAGGGCGGAGACGGCGGCGTCCTGATCCTTGTACGTCTTGAAGACCAGCTCGTCGAACTTGGCCGGACCGCGCCAGAAGTCCTTGTTGGCCTTGAGCCGGACGTACTGGTCGACCTTGTAGTCCGTCAGGATGAACGGCCCGTTGCCGACGACCGGGAAGTCCTTGTCGTTGTTGAACTTCGAGATGTCGTCGACCTTCTCCCACACATGCTTGGGAACGATCGGCACATCGAGAGCAGCCATCGTGGCCTGCGGCTTCTTCAACTCGATGACCAGCTTGGTGGGGCTGGGCGCGGTCACCTTCCTGAAGTTGGTGACGAAGTTGGAGTTCGCGGTGGCGGTGCCCTCCTTGGACATCACCTTGTTGAACGTCCACGCCGCGTCCTCGGCGGTGGCGGGCTTCCCGTCCGACCACTTGGAGTCGTCGCGAATGGTGTACGTCCACGTCAGCTTGTCGGCGGACGGCTTCCAGTCAGTGGCGAACCCGTCTATGGCCTTGTTGTCCTTGGCGTCGTAGTTCGTCAGGTACTCATACGTCAGCCGATGGATGCTGGTACTGAGCAGCCGCTGGGCGAGGAACGGACTGAGCGAGTCGACGCTCTGCGCCACGGCGACGGTGAGGACCTTCTTGCCTCCGTCGTCCTTGGCCTCGGCCTGCTGCGGGGCGGGGTCGAGGGGCGTGGCGAGACCGGCCGTAAGAGTGAGGGCGGCGGCGCCACCGGCGAGCGTGAGCTTCAGGCGGCTGTGGTTGTGGCTGTGGCCGCGGTTGTGGCTCTGGCTGGCATCTGCTGATCTGCCGTGCTGATCTTGTGTGTCCATGGCTCGGTGACCTCGCGTCATCGCTCGCACAGGGATGGCTGGTTACACGCTGGTGGATCAAGGAACGTCAGCTGGTTGATGTGTGTTTACCAGCGCCAGTCTGCACGCGTCAACGGCGGGTGAACCCCATGTGGCCTGCGGAAATAACGAGTTGACCGTGATTTCATCCGCATTGGTCAAGACCTCTGACGCGTGGCTGGTGAGGGGGTGGCGGCGGGGGGAGGGGGGCTTGACCTGCTGGTCTGCGCCGACCGTGTCGGCAGCACGCCAGTGGGCCCGCACCGAGAACGGTGCGGGCCCACTGGGGAGTCGCGGCGCCTACTGCTGCGGAGGCGGCGGCTGCTGGAAGGGTGCCCCCGGCTGGAACGGGGCGCCGGGCTGAACGGGTGGCGGAGTGTGTCCGTCCTGGCTCTGAGCCTGAGGCGGCTGGGCCTGAGCCTGAGCCTGAGGCGGCTGGGGCTGGGGCTGGTGGGGTTGTTTGGGCGGCTGGGCTTGCCAGCCGTGCGGGGCCTCCGGCTGCTGCGGGTAGGGCTGCTGCCCGGACTGGGGCTGGGATTGCGGCTGCTGCTGCGGCTGGGGCTGGGGCTGCTGAGGAGCGTACGGCTGAGGATGCTGCCCCCCGTACGGCTGAGGCTGCCCGCCCGCAGGTGCCTGTTGCGCGGGCGCCTGTTGCGCGGGCACCTGCTGTGTGGGCGCCTGTTGCATGGGTGCATGCTGCATCGGTGCCTGTTGCACGGGCGGCGCCTGCTGCTGGCCGGGCATCGGCGGAGCCATGTGCGGCGGCGGATTCCCGTCCGACGTCCACAGCCCCTGCTGCTGCTGAGCCCGCACGAAGTCCTCGGCCACCATCGCCGAGAGATTGAAGTACGCCTCCCGCACCTTCGGCCGCATCATGTCGAGATCGACCTCCGCGCCGGCGGCGAGATGCTCGTCGAAGGGAACGACGACAACCCCCCGGCACCGCGTCTCGAAGTGCGACACGATGTCATCGACCTTGATCATCTTCCCGGTCTCCCGTACACCGGAGATGACGGTGATGGACCGCGAGACAAGATCGGCGTACCCGTGCGCGGACAGCCAGTCCAACGTCGTGGACGCACTGCTCGCACCGTCCACCGACGGCGTCGAGATGATGATCAGCTGATCGGCGAGGTCGAGCACCCCACGCATGGCGCTGTAGAGCAGCCCCGTACCGGAGTCCGTCAGGATGATCGGGTACTGCTTGCCGAGCACATCGATGGCGCGCCGGTAGTCCTCGTCGTTGAACGTGGTCGACACGGCCGGATCGACGTCGTTGGCGATGATCTCGAGCCCGGACGACGCCTGCGAGGTGAAGCGCCGGATGTCCATGTACGAGTTGAGGTACGGGATCGCCTGGACGAGGTCACGGATGGTGGCCCCGGTCTCGCGCCGCACGCGCCGCCCGAGCGTACCGGCGTCGGGGTTGGCATCGATGGCGAGAATCTTGTCCTGCCGCTCGGTGGCCAGCGTCGACCCCAGCGCGGTGGTGGTGGTCGTCTTGCCCACGCCGCCCTTGAGGCTGATGACAGCGATCCGGTAGCACGACAGCACCGGCGTCCGGATCAGCTCCAACTTCCGCTGCCGCTCGGCCTCTTCCTTCTTCCCGCCGAGCTTGAACCGAGAGCCGCCGCCCGTGGGCCGGCTGCTCTTCGCCTTCGACTTGGTGTTGCGCAGCAGCCGGTCGGAGGAGAGCTCGACGGCGGCGGTGTACCCGAGCGGGGCACCGGGGTTGGTCCGCTCCCGCTGATCGTGCTGAACGGCCTGCGGCCAGGCGGCACCGGTACGAGGGTCGACGGGCGGTGCGGCCTGCGGCTGCGGCAGCGGCTGCTGGTTCTGAGCCTGGACGGGCGGCAGCGGCTGTGCCTGCGGAGCGGGCGGCTGCTGCGCCGGAACCGGCTGGTGCGCCTGCGGAGCGGGAGCTTGCGGGAACCCGTAACTTCCGCCCTGCGGAGCCGAATCGGGAGCGACATGACCGGGCGCACCCGGCTGCGGGAACCCATAACCGCCCTGCGGCGCTGGGGCAACGGGAGCCGTACCAGGAGCCGGACCAGGAGCAGGCGCGGGCGCGGGCGCTGGCACTGGCGCTGGCGCTTGAACGGGCGCGACAGGCGCCGACGGCGGAAACCCGTACGCCCCCTGAGGAGCCTGAACCGGCACATCGGCGACGGGAGCACTGGGCGACGCCGGCCACGCACCAGAAGCGGCCTGCGGCTGAACCGACGCCGGAGGCTGACCCTGAGACTGCTGCTGCACGGGCGCGGCAAAGGGAGCCGACGCGGGCGGCGCGGTGGGCGGGGCGTGCGTGGGTGCGGGCGCGGCGACGGATGCCGGCTGAACGGGCTGGGCGGGCGGCGGGGTCTGCGCCTGCACGGGCTCGGGCTGCGCGGTGGGCGGGGCCTGTGTGGGTGTGGGCGCGGCGACGGGCGCGGGCTGGACCGGCTGGGCGGGCGGCGGGGTCTGCGCCTGCACGGGCTCGGGCTGTACGTGCTGTACGGGCTGCGCGGTGGGCGGCGCCTGTGTGGGTGCGGGCGCGGCGACGGGCGCGGGCTGAACCGGCTGGGCGGTCGGCGGAGCCTGCGTAGGCGCGGGCCACTGCGGCGCCGAGACCGGAGCCGCGGGCTGGTAGGCGGGCGGCAACGGCGGAAGCCCGCTCTGCGGCACGGGCGGCGGCGGAGCCCAGGAGGAGGGCACGGAGTCCTGCACGTCAGCGCCACTATTGCCACTGCCACTGCCACTGCCATCGCCACTGCCATCGCCACCATCATCGGCGGCGGCCGCGACAACCACGGAATCCTGCGGCTCGGCCTCACCAACACCCGCACTGACGCCCGCGCGCTCCTCACCCCCGACTACGACGGACGCGGAACCAGCCACCACGTCGTCACGCGAGACGTCCCCCTCACCGGACGGGGCGGAGCCGACCTGCTCCGCCCCCGCGACATCACCCTCGGCAGCGGGCGCGCCCTCGGACTCAGCCGCGACTTCGGCGGAGGCGGCACGCTCCTCGATCTCCCGCTTGAGAGCACGGGCGGAGAACCGCATGGTGGCACCACTCTCAAGATCGCCACTCCCCAGGTTCCCCGAACCATCCTCACCGAATTCAACGTCGGTCGCAGAAGATCCCGCAGCGTCAGTCGCCCCGGCACCAGCGTCAGCGACCTCAGCGACCTCAGCCACCTCAGCGACCGACTCAGCCTCAACCACCGACTCAGCCTCAACCACCTCACCAGCAGAGTCGGCGTCAACCTCGTTCTTGGGCACGACCCCGGTCACATGGACGGAAGCGGCAGGCCCGGCAACGGCAGCGCTCCAGTCGGTGGCCCCACCACCGGACGCCACCGACGGCACGTCAGCGGCATCCCGTGCGTCCCGCTCCTCATCCGGAGCCGCAGGCTGAAACCCGCTCCCCACAGGAAGCTTAGGCATCACACTGGGAACACCGTTCGAGGACGTGCCGGACGACGGCTCATCAGGGGCGGGCGGAGCCAGGGGCGCGGGCGGCGCGGCGAAGGAAGGCATGGCAGGAGCTGGAGCGGACGCACTCGGAACAGGAGCCTCCGAGGCAGGCTCGGAGGGAGCCGAAGCGGAGACGGGCGGCGCGGACGGAGTCTCCCCCGCACTGCCCGAAGCGTTCTGCGTATACCAGGCAGGCGGCGCGTAGTCGATGGTGAACTCGCCCGTCGTCTCGGCAGCGGACTCCGCGTCGGACTGATCATCGACGGGTGAGTCCCAGCCCCCGCGGATCTCGTCCCGATCGCTGTTCACAATGCCTCCTGGTGTGGTCGAGCACCCTCGTGCCGTGGTGGGGGGCGACCGTTCCTGTCGTCCGATCCGCCTGGCTCTCCCCGTTGAGACGCACGCGACCCGCACGCGGGTTTCCGGCGTCACGCCCTGCCCCAGACTAATCACCAAAACCACCGGCACGGCAGGGCAGCCCACCCCACCTGTGCTGTCCATTGCGTCACGCTCCACAGAAGAGCGATCCACGTACATCAAAACGCGCCGGACAAACCCCCCGACAACGGATGGAAGGCACCCAACACGACGTCAACTCTCCCTCGGCCTCAGCCTCAGTCCATCCGCCGAGCGGCACCCAACAATCCGGTCTCGACATCGGTGGCCTGCGTCATCACGTACTGCCGGTTCCGATCGGCACACCACAACGTCACCCCATCGGCGAGCGTCGGCAACGAATCCACGTCCCCCCGAGGCAACCCCAGCGACCGCCCGATCTGCACCGCCTCGTCCGGCGAGACCCGCTGCACCCCCACAAGCCGGGCCTGCCGCATCAACCGAGGAGCAACGGGACTGAGATAGGGCAACACCGTCAGCACCGACTGCCAGGGCCCGGCCACAACCCGCCCCCGAGGCGGCCGCATCCCACAGTCCCGCACCACGAGCACAGGACTCCCGGCCGACGCCCCCAAAGGCGGCACCCGCCCCACCTCATGCACAGCCATCCCGCTCTGCCCCGCCCCAAGAGCCCGTACCAACTGCCCCCACGCCTCCGCCCGCCCGGTCTCGACCGCCACGCGGGCCCCGGTCGCGGCAGCCCGAAACGCGATGACCTGAGCCGTCCAGAGCCCTCCGATGAGCAGCACGTCGTAAGGCGTGGGCCGGTTGATCCCAAGGACCGCGGGCCCACCCCGCGCGTCCACACCGATGACGACCCCGTCGTCACCGATGGGCAGTGAAAGCGTGTCCACCTCATCGGGCGGGAGCGCATGCCGTCCGTGGCGCGGCCCCAGGAGCCCGAAGCCGCGGCGCAGCGCGGTGCCTCCGGGCAGCGGCCTGGCCATCAACGGGCACCGCCGAGCGGCAGTGTGGCCAGCATTCCAGGCAGTTGCTCGTGATCGAGCCGCATCAACGTGCTCCCGGCCTGACGGGAAGCGCGCTCGACAGCACCGCGAGCCGCCGCGAGCTCGGCCTCGCTGCGCCCGGTCACCCGCACATGTCCACGCAACGAGACTTCCTGCCGATCGGCGCGCCCCAGCGTCAGACTGAAGGTCGTGGCCAGCGTCGGAACAGCGGTGAGCAGCGCCACCAGCTGAGGCAGCGACGGTTCCCCGGAAACCCCGAGCCGGGGCCAGCGTCGCACCCAGTAGGTCGTATGCCGCCGATTGTCGCAGCGCCACGCGCGCGGGGACTCCTCCGTCCGCCGCTGGGGTTCCTCGGCCCGCCCGGCCTCCGCCGTCACCAGCGGATTGGCACAGGCCGACGTGGCGATGGCGGAGGTCAGTCCGTCCTCGCTCAGAACGGTCGCCCGGAAGCCGGCCCCGGTGAGGCGACTCGCCAATTGATCCACGGCACGCACCACACACTTCTGCGCCCCGACAAGGCCGCCACCACGTGCTGCCACTGCCTCGGGACACAGCTCGGGGTCGAGCTTCAGGGCGATCCAGGTGATCCGAACCGCGGGCGCCCCGGTCTGAGCCTGCAGGGGAGCGTAGTTGCTGACCGCCAGGGAGTCCTGCGGCAGGTGCAGCGCGGGCGCCGGTTGGGTGTGCAGCACGATCTGCGCCGACTCGAGCCGGATACCGTCCACGTCGAGCGCGTCCCGCACCAGCCCGACCGGTAGCGCCTGCCGTTCCCGCTCGGCCCGCAGCGGGGTCGAGTCCGACTCGATCTGCAGCACCGCGGTCACGAAGGTGCCGTCTCCCACCATCCCGAACTGCCGCCCGTCCTGGCCGCTGTACGTGTACGTGCGCAGTGCGGGGTCGCACTCCACAGCAAGGGCGAACCCAGGCTCTGTGCCCGGCGGTATCGGCGTACTGGCGGCGAGGCGTCTGCGTACCCTCAACGCCCGCATCGTGCCCAGCCATTCGGGCAGGGGGCGCCCGTGACGACGTACGGCAGCGAACGTCACCAGCACGGCTGCCACCGCGCCCGTGAGTACGACCGCCGGCGGGCCCAGGACCCAGGCGGTCAGCAGCAGGGCAGCGGCGACCTCGATCAGCACGAGTCGTTGCAGGCGAAACGAGCTGAACTGCCTTGAGCGGGCGCGGAGACGAAGCACGACGGCCGTCCCCGTGGCCCTGTTCCGCAGTGCGGAAGTCATCAGCCCAACCCTCCCCCGTAAGACACTCGTAAAGCCGCTCGTATCGGCGATCGGCCCGCGACGTCGGGCAGTTGAAGCTCAAAGAAGCCCGGACACCTCACCCACCACGCATGCGCGATTACACAACAGGCATAGTAGGGGTCCGGTCTGACAACGGAGGGTGGGGGCCACGCGCTCCCGGCGCCGCACGGGGAGAAGCAGGCATTTATGGCATCACGGCGGGATGAACTCAACGCCTACACCTTCGCGAAGCGTCGCACCCTGGCCGCCTTCATCCAACCATCTCCCTCGGGCTCGGAGGAGGGCGCACCACGGCCGATGCGCGCTGTACTGCCCGGCCTCATCGTCGGGGTGATCGTCCTGGCGGTCTTCGGTGCGTGGGGAATGTTCAAACCCGCGGCGAAGCCCGGCTGGGACAAGCCGAAAGAGCACGTCATCATCGCGAGCGACTCCACGACTCGGTACGTCGTCCTCAAGACCGATGGCGAGCGCCGGCTGCACCCGGTCCTCAACATGGCATCGGCGAAGCTCCTTCTCGACGACGGCAAGGGCGAAGTCATCAACGTCGACGAGTCCGTGCTCGACAAGGGCACGATCCCGCACGGCGCCACCATCGGCATCCCGTACGCCCCCGACCGGATGCCGTCGGCATCGGAGGCCGGCACCGCGAAGCGCTGGGCGGTGTGCGAGCGCCCGGTTCAGGGAGGCAGGGCCATCCAGAAGGCCGCGTTCGTGCTCGCCGCACGCGATAAGGGCAGGACCGACGGCGACGAACGTCTTCGTGGTGGCGAGCTGTTGTACGTCGTCGGCCCCGACAAGGTCCGCTACGTGGTCGACGCGCAGGGCACCGCCTACCGGGTCTCCCCGAAGGACGAGCTCCTGCCGCGCACCCTGGTGGGATCCGACCGCGTACCGCAGCGGGTCTCCAAGCAATGGCTCAAGACGCTGCATCCCGGCGACCCGATCACCTTCCCGACAGTGCCGGGCGCTCCCGGGGACAACGCCGGCGTACCGGACCTGCGGGACCCGGCGGCGAACAAGGTGGGCATGGTCCTCCGGGCGAACAACGGCGACAGAATGCAGCACTACGTAGTCCTGCCCGGACGCGTCGCACCGGTCTCCGACTTCACCGCGAAGCTGCTCCTGAGCAGCCGGAGCCTGGCCGACCTGGGACAAGCGGGCCACGCCCGTGACATCAGTGCCGGAGCCTTCACTCCCGACGCCGAGGAATTCGGCGCACAGTACACCTGGCCGTCCGAGAAGCCCTCGCCTGCCAACAGCGCCTCCGTCGCCCACGGCGGCCGCACCACCGTGTGCAACGTCCTGCGCCACGTCGACGCGGACAACGGCAGAACGAAGCTGAGCACCTGGGCAGGCACCGACTTCCCGGTCGGCCTTCCGACCGGCTATTCGAGCGCGTACGTCACCCCCGGATCGGGCCAGCTCTACCGGCAGTTCCTGGGATCGGAGACCAAAGCGGGCAGCGTGTTCCTGGTCACCGACACGGGCCTGCGGTACGCGATGCAGTCCAACAGCGACAGCGCGACGGACGACGAAGGCATCGGAACCTCCACCAAGCAGCGAAAGCGTGAGCAACAGGAGGCGCGGCAGGCCCAGACCCGCCTCGGATACGCCGACGCGGAGGTCGCCCCGATACCGGCCGCCTGGTCCACGCTCCTCCCGACGGGCCCGCGTCTGTCGACAGCGGCGGCGCGCCAGCCGCAAGGCTCTTAGGGGAAGTCGACGATGACCTACGCATCCACCCAGGCTCCCTGGGCGCGGCGAGCCGTGACAGCAGCCGTAGGGCTAGCCTTCACGGTGGCAGCAGCCGGTCCTGCCATTGCCGTGCCACAGGCCACGGATCAGTGTGAGTTCCCGTCCAAGAAGTACGCGGGCCGCCCTTGGGCTCTACAACGCGTCCTCCTGGACGAACTGTGGCGACAGTCCGCGGGCGAGGGCGTACGGGTGGCGGTGATCGACACGGGTGTGGACACGAAGAACCCTCAACTCGCCCGCGCGGTGGACGCTTCACGCGGACGCAATTATCTCCCGACGAAGGACGACAAGGGCAAGAAGATCGAGCGCGGCAAGGCGAACGGCACGACGGACAACGTCGGCCACGGCACGCGCGTAGCGGGCATCATCGCGGCACGCCCTGCCAAGGACACCGGATTCGTGGGCCTCGCCCCCAAAGCGACGATCATCCCCATCCAGCAGAACGACGCGGAGGGCCACGGCACCGCACAGAAGCTCGCGGAGGCGATCGACTACGCGGTCGACGCGGGCGCGGACATCATCAACATCTCCCAGGACACAGCCAACGCCGTCGAGCCGGCCCCCGCACTCGAACAGGCGGTGGACAGGGCGCTGGGGATGCAGCGGGTCGTCG
Organism: Streptomyces sp. NPDC003032; assembly: GCF_053591415.1. NCBI lineage: Bacteria > Bacillati > Actinomycetota > Actinomycetes > Kitasatosporales > Streptomycetaceae > Streptomyces > Streptomyces sp. NPDC003032. Next base: position 31,825 of record NZ_JBSFTT010000041.1, read on the forward strand.
TCGCCTCCGCCGGCAACGACGGCCTGGGCGGCAACGTCAAGAAGACCTACCCCGCCTCCTACGAGGGAGTACTGGCGGTCGCCGCCTCGGACCGCAACAACGAACGTGCCCCCTTCTCCCAGTCCGGCGAGTTCGTGGGCGTGGCGGCTCCCGGTGTGGACATGGTCTCCACAGTCCCAGGGGGCGGCCACTGCGCCGACAACGGGACCAGCTTCGCCGCCCCGTACGTGGCAGGCGTCGCGGCCCTCCTCAAGGCCAAGCATCCGAACTGGACCACCCGACAGATCACCGCCCAGATCAAGCAGACGGCGGAGCGCTCAGTGGCCGGCCACGACCGCCTGGTCGGCTGGGGCGTCGTGGACCCGGTCCGCGCCCTGACGGAAGACGACCACCCGATCGAGACACCTACGCCCGGAGAGGGCCTCACCCGAGCGAAAGCCCCAACTCCCGCGAAACTCCACCTGGGCGAGACATCGGAAGAGCGTACGGCGCGTATCGCCACGTACGTAGCAGTGGGGGCGGTGGTGCTGGTAGCGGGGCTTGGCGGGACAGGAGTGGCTGTGCGAGATGCGCGACGCAGACGCCGACGGACGCAGTAGCGTCGTTGCGAGGAGAGTTGCAGACGTCAGTACTGGTCGACTCTTTCGCCTTCTGGTACCTGGTAGCAGCCTGAGATCACTCTTACGGTCAACTTGGGCGGGTTGTCCTTAGCGTAGTGCGTGACGCGGACGCTGAATTTCCTCTTGTCATTGTCGGCAGTGAGGTTCAGATTTCTGTTCGGGCTGGTATCGCGCTCGTACTCGACGACCTTCCACCCATTCTTGGGCAGCTCTTCCCTGAGGCGTTTCATCACGTCGTCAAGCCCCTTGTCCGATTCTGGCGTGAAGCTCCAGGGATGACGCATCCGGAAGAACTTCTCGTGGTCCCTTTCCTCGCCGCACCGGGTCACGCCCGGGCCGGGCTCGGAAACTTTTCCCTGGAGGCCGATGATGTCAAGGATGTCGCTGGATACTCTTTTTGTTTCAGATCGCGCATCGTCGATACTCCGTGTACCGGACGAGGGAACGGAGTCAGTGGTTCCGCTTGAATCAGTCATGCTGCATCCCGTGAGTGAGGTGAAAGCGAGGGACAACAGAAGTGCTGCGGTTCGCGTCTCATTCTTCAAGGTCTACGTTCCCTGTCCGGCCTACCACGACTTGGGCTTGGTTCTCGAGACTGGTGGTACCACTATCCCAATAGTCGCTGTGTCCATGTGTGTCCGTGGCCATCTGATTCGCCCCAAAGAGCTCGTCGCTGGGGATGATCCATACCCCGCCGCCTACATTGAACTGACTTCCGCCGTGCCCGTAGCGGCCGATGTCCGGGACCACATCACCTTCCGCCTCCTGATTCCAGACGTGTCCCCGGGGGACGTCCATTTCCGAGGCCGAGCCCACCTGAACCCCAGGACTGCCCGCGAACACCACGTCGTCTGCGTTGAGGTCACCCTGTCGGGCTGCGGAGCCAACCAGCGTGGTGCCGTATGAGTGGCCGATGACGGTGCGATGGCCCTCCGAATCGGTGGTGCGCGAGGCGTCGAGCCCGTCCAAAAATTGATTGAAGACCGGTGCCCCGTCGTCCGCGTAGTGTTCGAAGGGGGCATCTTTTACGATGCTCTGCGGGGCGTCGTATCCGAGCCACGTCAGAGTGGAGACTGATTCTCCTTCGCCAACCGCATTGGCTTCTCTCCACAGATTCGTCATGCGATCGATGTCTCCTCCGACCTTCCCTAGGTTCGAGGTCGTGCCGGGAACATAGACGGCTGTGTGGTCAGCAGTATCCGGATTCCCTGTAGCGATGATCGCGCGGCCGTTCCCCTCCGCGCTGAAACCGAGCAGGTAGGCTTCGGGTAGTCCATCGACGCCTGCGGAGTCGAAGCGGTCCTGAATCTTCTGCATTCCGTTGAGCGAACTTTCAAGATGCTCCTTTCGCTCGCTGTACTTTCTGTGCCAGTCCATCCATTCATCGCTGTGTACCATGCCCACACGACCACCACCGTTGACCCACTTATTGATTGGCTCCGGCGGGATGGCCTTCAGCGCCACCTCGTACTGGCCTTGCTTCTCAGCCAGTACCATGCGGTTGGCCTCGTCACGGACATCCGCCGGCAGGCCGTCCAAGGCTCCTACCGACGCAGGCCGGACAGCGACGTAATCAGCCTGTTCCTCCGCAGTGAGGTTCTTCCACCACTTCGCGTTCTCCTGGGGGGTGCCGTCCTTGGGAGGCCCTCCAAGCGTCTCCAGATACTCTTTCGCTGCCTCTCGAACTCCATGCATGTCGGCCTGCGCGTCGGACCAGTCCCGGGCAGAAACCGAAAGATCATCATCAGCCTTGAGTGCCCGTAGCTTCGGAGCCCACTTCTCGTCGGCTTCCGTCGCCTCCTTGATGGCCGCGGCGATGCGGTCGGCGTACTCCTGGGCGCGGGCATAGTTCGGATTGGGATCGAAGTTGGCGGCCTGGCGGTTCAGGCCGGATGCGGTTTCGTCAGTCGTGCCGTTTGCTGTTCCGCCTTCGGGCTTTTCGCCGTTGGTCTTCTTACCAGCTGACGGATAAGTAACTGTGCCATCACGGTTTACGGTAAATTTCTCTGCCTGGGCAGCATCAACGGCTGAGTCAAGTTTCCTCTTTGCCGCAGCGATGTCATAGGCGAAGCCGCTGAGTGCCGTTCCGATCAAGCCGCACTCGACCTGGGTGTAGTGGAAATTCTCCGCCAGCTCGGACAATTGTTTGAGGGCTGCCCTGGCAGTCGCACCTTCGAGGGATTTCCGCATGCCAGCAGTGACTTGTTTGTCGATGTGGTCCTTGGCCGTACTGGCCATGTCGCTGGTCGTGCGATACCCGTCCGCTGCGTTCTCGAACTCGGATGGAGTGAGGGATCTGAGTGTCGTGTAATCCATTGTCGGAGGTCACTGTCCCTTGGCCTGGCCGCCCGTAGCCGGCGTGTCCCCGTACGCGACGGACAACTTCGAGATCCCGGCTTCCACTGCCTCGTCGGTCTTCTGCTGATGACGGCCCATCTGCTCCAACAATTTCTGAAGAGAGCCACATCTGCGGCTCACGTCCTTGACGTAGCGCTCCCAGGAATCGTGGACGCTCTGCTGAGCTGCCGCGCTAAGACACTGAGGGCCTTGGCCGAGCCCTTTCTGGCCGTCCTCCAGCTTCGCCAACGCCTTGCTGATGTTCTCTCGCAGCGAGCCGACCCCCTCCCCAGCTTTGCTCCACGCAGCCCTACTGGACTTGAGCCCGGTCGAGCCACCGCTGTCCCAGCCATCTGCACCGCTAGGGCTTGGGTCGGCGCTCCCCCGGTCAGTCGGAGCTTGGTTGAGCTGCAGCTGTGTGGGGTGGCGGTCTGCCGCATTGGCTTTGAGCTGCTCCCATTCATCCCACGCCATACGTGGTCTCCCTCCTTAGAGTGTTTCCTTTGGGTGCCAGTGCGTCACGGTTGCCGGCCCCGCTGGACGACCTGAACGCCCGTGAGAGTAGCGGTGGTTGCGTCTCAAGGGACTGAGTAGACGTACTCAGAAGGGTTGAGTAGCCAGTACGTCGCTGCGGAGGCGCGGTGGTGGCATTGTGCATACTGCGACAGGCCGTGAGGGGTCAGAGATGACGTGTGCGACTGGCATCGAACGCCGGGTCGCGGTTCGTCCAAGTCCCGAGGGGTGGCCGATTTGCAACTGCCGTCACGTGTAGCCCAGTTGGTTGGGACACAGGGAGTGACTAGAGTGACACAGATACACAAGTGATCACCAATCATCGCGGTCACGAGAAGGCCGGGCAGGGTAACGGGGAGGGAACGTCTCGTGCTTCCTACGGACGGGTACGAGGGCACTGCGCCGTCAGCAGGCGCTGATGTCAAGCGCGGCCTGGAAGCGTTGAAGACGTTCCGGCGGCGAATCAACACTGTCCTCACGGAGTTCGAGGGCTCGGCCGCCGGTCCGTCCAACGTCGGCACGCAGAAGGTCTCCCGGGCTTCCTTCAGTGGCACGGGCAGCGCATTCCCCGAGGCCGACGGCTTGCACTCGCAGTACGACCAGGTACATGAGCGGCTGACCTCGCTCTCCAAGATGCTCGGTGACCAGATCGAGGCGATGGGGATCGCCGTGCATGGCGCGGACGTCGGCTTCGACAACCTCGAAGACGATCTGCGGCAACGCTTTTGGGCTATCCAGACCAAGGTCGACCGGGAGCTGGGAGCGGCCGGGCGTGAGCGCGGCGGCAGGCCTGAGGAGCAGGGTGGCCACGGCAGCGACAAGTCTGACGCCGGGTGGTCGTAGTGGGCTTCGAAGGGCACCGTCTCAATGACATGATCGACCTGGTCGAGCAGGCCAAGCCGGGCGATCTGGAAAGTGCTGGCGAGGCGCTCCAGAAGGCGCGCGACGCGATCGCCGCAGCTGCCAGGGAACTGGGCGGGCATATCGACCGGGTCGACTGGGAGGGCGAGGCGGGGCAGGCTTTCCGTAAATGGGGCAAGAACCTCGTCAAGGACACCCACAAGCTCTCCGACTTCGCCGAAGCCGCGAGCGTGCAAATGGCTTCGGCCGGTGCGGGCTTGGCGTCCGTACGCGGCTCCATGCCGCCGCGCGACAGTCGTGCCGACCCGAAGGCCGTCGAGGATATCCCCTCTCCTAAGAGAGTTGAGGGGAACGAGGAGTACGGTGCCGCCGTCAAGGCGGAGCGGCATCGGCAAGAGGCGATCAACCAGATGAACCGGTTGGCGTCGTTCTATCTGGTGTCGCAGGAGGGCATGGCCAGGCAGGAGCCGCCTACGTTTTCGGCGATGCCGAAGGTGGGGGTGCCGAGGCCGGAGCGCAGCCCGATCTTGTTCGACGTCGGGGGAGGCGGTGCGTATACCACCACAGGCGCTGCCGGAACCCATTCGGCGTTCCAGCCCTTAGCTGACACCGCGTCGACCGGCCCTGCCGGCCCGGATGCCTCCTCGCCGTCTCACGAGGAGGCGCAAGGCGCCGTCGTGCCTCCCGTTCGTTCTGTCGGTACGGAGATAGACAGCGTCGGCACGTTGCCTCCCCAGACAGCTAACCCGGCTCCGGTCGCCCAGACTCCGCCTTCGGGCCCAATGCCGAATGACGCGACGCCTGTTCCTCCGTTGGGTCGAAGCCGTTTCAGTCCGGTGATCAGCGGACCCACCGCACGTACCTCTGGTCCTACGGGAGTCACGAAGAACCCGATGCCTTCGCAGGGACGAACAGGGTCGAGTGGCCCCCTGGGCCCCGGAGGGGGCCCAGGGCGTGGCCCACTAGGGCCGACTGGGCCGGGCGGTCCGACTGGCCAGGGGCGGAGCATCGGTGGCCCGGCAGGACCTGGGCAGCCACCGGTTGGGCGCGGTGTCACCGGTGGAACGCCACGGCCCCACGGAGTGCCGGGCCCAAACCCGGGCGGTCCGAATCCCACTGGCGCGGCGCGACCCCAAGGCGTGGTCGGAGGGCGTCCACAGCCGGGGCCCGTGTCCGGCTCGGCCGGTTTGAGGGCGCCACGAGGTCCCGTCATCGGTGCTCAGGGAACACGTACCTCTTCAGCAGAGAGCGTCAGCGTTGGCCAGCGAGGGGTAGTGGGGGCGAGTCCGCAAGGTGGTGGCAGAGGCCAGACGCCTCGTCGGACCCTTGGTAGCCCTACCGGCGTCGTTGGCACTCCGAAGGGGCGCACGGACGCGGACGCGGGGTGCAGAAACGGGTTCACCGCTGGTGGGACCGGTCTAGCACGCGCTTCCATGGGTAACCAGCGGCTCCCTGGCGAAGAAGGTGAGGAGGCCGCGCAGCGGCCTGACGGGTTGGCCGAGGACGAAGAGATGCATCCGCCCTATGGGGCGCGGCCCGTGCCGCCAGTAGTCAACTGATCGTGAGCGAGGGCATGCAGGGCATGAAAGCAGGGTTAGGCCGATACGGCAGGTGGTATGCGCCGTTCACGCGGAGGACACGGGGACGGGTCGCCACCGGTGGTTTGGTAGTTGGCGTACTGGCCCTCCTGTCTGTCGGGCTGGCTCCGGGCACGGTTGCTGCCGACGCCCAGCCGAAACAGTGGTACCTGGATGCGATGAGCTCCGATGACCTTTGGAAGGTGAGCACCGGTAAGGGGATCAAAGTTGCTGTCGTCGACTCCGGTGTTTCGATGACGCCCTCCCTCAAAGGCCGTGTGATGCCTGGAAAGGACGTAACGGGAAAGCGGGGCGGGTCGCTGGACGACTACGACAGTCATGGAACGACCATGGCGGAGCTGATCGTTGGTTCCGGCCGAAACGGAGGGCTCAAGGGGCTGGCGCCTGGAGCGGAAGTCATCTCTTTCCGAACTTCCCTTGGCGGTGAGCAGGAAAGCGACAGTGCTGAAGCCATTCGCGCTGCCGCCGACAGCGATGCGCACATCATCAACATGTCGTTCGGCAGCGACTTCATGTACCCGGAGGAGAAGGCGGCAGTGGAGTACGCCGCTTCAAAGGGGAAGCTGATGTTCGCGGGCGTGGGAAACGATGCGGAGAAGAAGAACTTCATCGGGTACCCCGCCGCGTATCCCCAGGTCGCGGGCGTATCCGCCGCTGATCGGTCCGGCAAGGTCGCCAAGTACTCGGAGTTCGGTGCCTATGTGGATCTTGCCGCGCCGGGCCGGGATATTCCCCACTGGTGTGACGCGACATTCCGCTCGTACTGCGACAACGGCGGCGGCGGCACCAGCTCCGCCACCGCCATCGCCTCCGCCTCCGCCGCCCTCGTCTGGTCCAAGCACCCCGACTGGACCGCCAACCAGGTCCTCCGCGTCCTCATCGACACCGCGGGCCGCGACTGGCCGAAGGACAAGCCCAGTGACTACCTCGGCTATGGGCTGATCCGGCCCGCCCGCAATGTCGTGAAGGGCGAGGGAAAGCCCGGCCCCGCGGACGTCGATCCGATCACGAACAAGAAGACCGCGGTTGCTGGAAGCGACGAGGACGGCACTGCTCCTTCTGCCTCCGCCTCCGCACCCGCCGCGTCCTCTTCACCGCCTCCACACAAGGGCACTTCAGGCGACGCACAAGCCACGGTGGCGAAATCCTCGGACGGCGGCGACTCCTCCCGGAGGTGGATCATCGGCGGCGGGCTCGCCGCCGTCGTCGTCGTGCTCTGCGGCGGTGGTTACGCCGCGGTGCGCGCTCGGCGCAGAGCCTGAACTCGGCATGAAACCAACCGATACATCCCAACGAAGGTAGACGAAGGGGGCCCGACCGTGGCTGACGGCCAGAAATTGAACAACCAGCAAGTAGCGCTTCTGAAGAAAGAGATCGTGGGCAAGTACGACTCGGTCCAGAAGCAGCTCAAGCGTCTCCAGGGAACGCTCGACACGATGGAGGCCAACTGGCGGGGCATCGGAGCGCACGCCTTCGACAAGAAGCAGACCGAGATCAACCAGCACATGCGAGCGATCGGCAACCTCCTGGTGGACTTCCTCGAAGGCATCAGCGGCAACGAGAAGCTCGTGGACGGCCTTGAGGACCAGGTCCAGTCGACGATGAACAGCATCGACGTCCAGTACGGCGGTAAGCACTCGGCCATCAGCAGCTACTGAGCGCACAGCATCCGGCGCACAGCATTCAGCGCGCAGCATTCAGCGCAGAGCACCCAACGCACCACACCTGAGAAACGGGGCAAGCATGGCAAACGTTCACCTGGACGAACTCGCCGTCAAGTACGGCGGCCTTGACGCCATCACCACCGAACTCGGCATCCAGGCCAAGCAGCTCGAAGCCGACCTCGCCGACATCAAGCGGGCCGTGGCCAAGGTGGCCGAGGGCTGGGAGGGCGAGGCCCACACGGCGTACACCGTCAAACAGAAGGAATGGGACCAGCACGTCGAGGCCATCCACCGGGCCCTCGTGGAGATCGGCCAGAAGGTCGGCCAAGCCGGCGGCGACTACCGCGGCGGTGACCTCAAGGGCGCCAGCTACTTCCAATGAGTCCGTGCGGGTGCGGGACGAAAATGCAGGAGTAGAAAGTAGGACGTAGGACGTAGGCGTAGGCGTAGGACGTGAAGGGTGGACGCGCGCGGGAGGCGTCCACCCTTCACGTCGCCCGTTCCTCACTCCGCGGGAAGCCCGCCATTGCGTGCGGAAGGCTCCAGATCGAACTCACCGTCCCGCGCCCCCAGCACAAAGGCCCGCCACTCCGCCTCCGTGTACCGCAGGACTGTCTCCGGCTCCAGCGACGACCGCATCGCCACCGCGCCCCCGGGCAGATCCGCGATCTCGACCCGCTCTTCGTGGTGCTCGGTGCCGGGAGCGCTGCGCCATTCGACGTCGGAGATGTCGAGCGCGTAGAGCTCCTCCTTCTCGCGTTCCTTGCGAGCCTTGTCCCGTGCCTCGGTGTCCGGTGCTTCGGTCATGCGGAGCGGTCCCTTCACAACGTACGAAAGTGCTGTGGAGCCACACTACTTGCGGTGCTCCGCCGCTGTTCAGGGGTCGAGAAAGGCCGACCCCCGGGGTGCGGCCCGGAGCGGGAGCACGCTCAGTACTCCCCGGCCACCAACCCCGTCTGCACCATCGGCTTCCCCCGCCTCCGCGACACGAAGATCCCCCGCCCGGTCGGCATCGGCCGCGGTCGTACGCCGCCCAGGAGATCGCCCTCGTCCGAGTCGCCGGCCAGGATCACTCCCTGGGCGCCCAGCTCCTTCATACGCTGCATGAACGGCTCGTACGACGCCCGCCCCGCCCCCGCCGTCGAGCGGGCGACGATGAAGCGCACGCCCACGTCGCGGGCGAACGCAAGGAGTTCGGTGAGGCCGCTCAGTGGGTTGCCGCTGGACGTGGCGACCAGATCGTAGTCGTCGATGATCACGTACACCGTCGGGCCCTGCCACCAACTGCGCTCGCGGAGCTGGCGCGCGGTGACGTCCGCTGTCGGGGTGCGCCGCTGGATCAGGTCGGCCAGGGCCGCCATGTGGTGGTCCATGGCGTTGGACATGGGGATGTACTCGGCGAGGTGGGAGGCGGGGGCGGCGTCGAGGAGGGAGCGGCGGTTGTCGACCACGAAGAGCTTGCAGGCGTCACCGCTGTAGCGTTCCGTCAGTCGTCTGATGAGCAGCCGCAGCAGGTTCGACTTGCCGGATTCGCTCTCGCCGAAGACGAGGAAGAACGGGTCCTGCTCGAAGTCCACGAAGACCGGTTCGAGGTTGTTCTCGTCGAGGGCGAAGGAAACGCCCCGGTCCGGGAAGGCATGGCCGGGAGGCAGCTGTTCGGCCGGGAGTTCCCGCGGCAGCAAACGGACCTCCGGGGCGCCAGGCGCCGTCCAGTGGCGGGCGACCTCGGCGGCGAGCGCGGCTGTGGCGTCGGACAGCTCCGTGTCGGACGACAGACCGTCGATGCGCGGGACGGCAGCCATGAAGTGCTGCTTCCGAGGCGTCTGCCCCCGGCCCGGCACCCCGGCGGGGACATTCGCGGCGACCTTGCGGTCGAACTCGGAGTCCATGGTGTCGCCGAGCCGCAGTTCGAGGCGGTTCATGAGGTGGTCCTTGAGGTTCGCGCGGACCTCCATGGACCGTGACGCGGTGAGGACCAGGTGGATGCCGTATCCGAGGCCGCGGGCCGCGATGTCCAGAACGGCCGGTTCCAGTCCCTCGTACTCCGAACGGAAGTTGCCCCATCCGTCGATGATCAGGAAGACGTCGCCCCACGGCTGGTCCGTCACCGAGATCTCGCCGCGGGCCCGGCGCGCGCGGAAGTCGGTGATCGACGCGATGCCCGTCGTACGGAAGTACTCCTCGCGGCGGGTCAGGACGCCGTACACCTCGGCGACCGTGCGCCGCACACGCTCCGGGTCCAGGCGCGAGGCGATCCCACCGACGTGTGGGAGGCCGGCGACCGCCGCCATTCCGCCGCCTCCGAAGTCCAGCCCGTACAACTGCACCTCGTACGGCGTATGCGTAAGAGCGAAGGAGGCGATCAGAGAGCGCACCAGCGTCGACTTGCCCGACTGCGGCCCACCCACGACCTGCATATGTCCCGCCGCCCCCGAAAAGTCGCACCACAGCGGCTCACGTCGCTGCTCGTACGGCTTGTCGACCAGGCCCAGTGGTACGACGAGGCGTCCCGCCCCTTCGTAGCCGGGCTGGGTGAGCCCGCGCCCCTCGACGGGTGTGAGCCCCGCGAGCAGCGTGTCGAGGGACGGAGGGCTCTCCAGCGGAGGCAGCCACACCTGGTGAGCCGCGGGGCCCTGCGCCTCCAAGCGGCGCACGATGACGTCGAGGACGGTGTCGGCGAGCGCGTCGTCCGTGTCCCCGTCAGGGCCCGCAGCGGGACGGGGCTCCGGCACCGTCACGGCCCTGTACCGCACCGGCACCTCGGCCGCTGTGAACAGCACCGGGCGGCGGTCCACGGGGCGCGGCCCGCTGAGGGTGGTGGCCTGCGCCGAAGCCGAGCGGTACACCCCGGAGACGTACGCCGCCTTGAAGCGGACCATCTCGTCCGTGCCGAAAGTGAGGTAACCGGAGCCGGGAACGTTCGGCAGATGGTAGGCATCCGGCACCCCGAGCGCCGCGCGCGACTCGGCGGCCGAGAAGGTGCGCAGTCCGACGCGGTACGAGAGATAGGTCTCCAGCCCTCGCAGCCGACCCTCCTCCAGGCGCTGCGAGGCCAGCAGCAGGTGCACACCGAGCGATCGGCCGATGCGGCCGATCTGCACGAACATGTCGATGAAATCCGGTTTCGCGGTGAGCAGCTCGCTGAACTCGTCGATCACCAGAACCAAGGAAGGGATGGACTGGAGCGGGGCACCGGCCGCGCGCGCCTTCTCGTAGTCGTGGATGTTCGCGTAGTTGCCCGCGTCCCGCAGTAGTTCCTGGCGGCGGTTGAGTTCGCCGCGGATGGAATCGCCCATGCGGTCCACCAGCGTCAGGTCGTCCGCCAGGTTGGTGATCACCGCGGCGACGTGCGGCATCTGCGCCATGCCGGCGAAGGTGGCACCGCCCTTGAAGTCGGCCAGGACGAAGTTGAGGGTCTCGGAGGAGTGCGTCACGGCCAGGCCGAGCACCAGGGTGCGCAGCAGCTCCGACTTTCCGGAGCCGGTGGCCCCGACGCACAGGCCGTGCGGGCCCATGCCCTCCTGTGCCGCCTCCTTGAGGTCGAGCATCACGGGGCGGCCGTCCTCACCGACACCGATCGGGACACGCAGCCGCTCCGCCTGGGTGCGCGGACGCCACGTCCGGGTGGTGTCCACCGAATCGGCGTCGCCCAGGCCGAGCAGGTCCGTGAACTCCAGGTTGGCGAGCAGGGGCTCGTCGTCGTCCCCGCCCGAGGCCATGCGGAGCGGCGCCAGCTGCCTCGCCAGCGCTTCCGCGGCTTCGTGGGAGAGGAGGTCGGGCGTGCCCTCGTACACCAGGCCGTGACGCGATTCGATGCGCAGTGTCGTGGGGCGCACCGTGAGGGAGAGATCTCCACGACCCGTGGTCAGCTCACCCGGTACGACTTCGACCACCGTCACGCCTTGCAGTCCCTCGGGAGAGGCGAGCGCCGACGTGGGGGCCAGCGACAGGCCATCCAGTACGACGACGACGTGCGGCTCGTCGGGGAGATGGGCGCCGTCGGGGTGGAAGCGCGGGCGTCCTTGCAGGCGGGCGGTGAGCATTGCCTCCAGTTCCAGCGGGTCGCCGGTGACCAGGCGGCGGCTGCCGGCCCCGTCCGCGGCTCCGGGTGCCTGGCAGTGCGGCAGCCACTTGGTCCACTCCCAGTCAGCGGCGGACTCCGCTCCGGCCGCGACCGCGATCACCAGGTCCTGGGGCGAGTGCAGAGAGGCGAGAGAGGCGGTCAGCGCGCGAGCCGCGCCTCTTACCGAAGTCGGCTCCCCGCTGACCGTCAAGTGGTAGAAGGCGCGTAGCGAGACCGCCATCGGCAGGTTCTCGAGCGTGCCGTGCGTCGAGAGGAAGCGCTGCATGGCGCCCGCGGTGAGGGGCTCCAGCTCGTCGACCGGGGCGGTCTCCGGGGGGACGAGGGGAGTGGCGAGGCCTTGAGGGCCCAGGCCGACACGCACTTGGCCGAAGTCCTCGTCCCCGACGCGGCGTTCCCACACCCGGCTGCCTTCGGCGACCAGCGCCCACAACTGCTCGGGTGCCGGGTGGAGGTAGTACTGCGCGTCGCGCTGCGCCCTCGCGGTGTAGAGCGCCGAACGGCGCGTCTGCTTCAAGTACCACAGATAGTCACGGCGGATGTCCGCCAGCTGGCCCTGGCTGCCGCGGCGATGGCGGATCAGCATCGCGATCGACATGGCCACCGTCGAGGCGACCATCACCATGCCCATGACCTTCATGAACGGATGCGAATTGGGCATGAAGAAGAAGACCACGGAGCCTCCCATGCCGAGCATGGGAAGCAGTTGCATCATCGCGCCTTCCTGCTGCTCCCTCGGCAGTTCGGGCGGAGGCTGCAACACCACCGCCTCCGTGGGTACCGCGGACGGCAGAGCCCGAGGTGGGCGCTTGACGACGATGTGGCTCACTACGCACCAATTCCCTTGCCGGGCCGAGGCGTTCCGTTCGCCACCCCGTGACAGGCGAACGCGCACCGCCGCGTGATCCTACTGACATCCACGGTGCCGGGCAGAGGATAGGGTGCCGAATGCGCGCGGTGGCACACGCGAATCAAGCCGAGGTGCGTACTGCTCAACCGGCCGAGGGAGCAGGGCGTTTCACGGTACGGGGAGAGGGCCGGGCTCAAGATCCGGCCACGTGAACCGATTCGCTCCGTGCCCCGCTCCTCGATGCGGCACAGTCGGCGAGGGCGGCACGCCCGCGCGGAAGGCGGCACGCCCGCGCGGAAGGCGTCACGCCCCGCGCGACCGACGCGGATCTCCAGGCCGCGAGCGCGGCACCAGCACGAGGGGGAGCAGCAGGTGAGCATGACGGCCCCGGCGACGGCCGCCGGAACCGGACGACCCGGTCACGGGTCCCCTTCGGGGAGCGGCGCGGGACTCGGCTTCTGCCGCGTCACCATCGTCGCCCCCGACAGCCGGATCGACGTGGCACTGCCCGACGACGTCCCCGTGGCCGACCTCTACCCGGAGGTCCTGCGGCTCTCCCGGCAGACGCCCGCCGAGGGCGCACCGGTCGGCTACCACCTCGTACGCCGTGACGGCGCGGTGCTGGACAGCGCGCGCTCCTTCGCCGCGCAGCGCATCCTCGACGGTGAGCTGCTGACGTTGCGCCCCTTCTCGGAGTCCCTGCCGCCGGCTGTCTTCGATGACGTGTCCGAAGCGGTCGCGGCCGCGGTGACCCGCGACCGCATGCTGTGGAGCGGCGAGCTGACGCGTGCCGCCGGCCTTACCGGCGCCACCGCACTCTCCGCCCTCCTGGCCTTCGTGGCGTGGACCGCCGCCCCTCGCCACGACATGCACGGCCTCCCCGGGATCCTCGCCGCCGTCGCGGGGCTCCTGCTCCTCACGCTCTCCGCAGTGCGGGCGCGGATCTACGACGACCGTGCCGCCGCTCTCGCCCTCGGCCTCGGCGCGCTGCCGAACCTCGCCGTGGCGGGCTCCGGGCTGCTGCCACTGACCGAGCACCAGGGCATCGGCCGGCTTCAGTTCCTGCTCGCCTGCACCGCCGTGCTCCTCGCCTCGACGATCCTCACCCTCATCTCACCGAGCGGCGACGGCCCCTTCGTCGCCTGCCTCTTCGCCTCGGCGGTGGGTCTGCTCGTGACGTTCCTCGCGACCCTTCGGCAGCTGACACCGGTCGAGACGGCGGCCCTGTGCGCCCCACTGGCCGTGGGAGCCCTCGCTTTCCTGCCCGGCCTGTCCATGCGGTTCGCCCGCCTGCCCATCGGCTTCGAGCCACCCCACGGCAGCCGCGCCTCGTACGAGCTGGAGCCCGCTCCGCAGGAGCCCGTCGACGCCGAGCGCATCACCGCCCAGGCCCGCCGGGGTCATGAGCTCCTCGTCGGCCTTGTGGGCGGCTGTGCCCTGGTGACCGTCGGCTCCGCAGCCGTCCTCGGCTTCTCCGACGACGCGTGGGCGCAGCTCCTGGCCCTCGCCACGGGCATCGCGATGCTGATGCGGGCCCAGCTCTTCCGTTACACGGCGCAGGTCGCCGCGGCCCTGGCCGCCGGCCTCGCGGCTCTGGTCCTGCTCGGTGCGGGCCTGTGCCTCGATCCGCCGCGGGGACTCATGCGCGACGCCCTGGCGGGTGACTCGGCCGCGCTCGACCTGCGTACGATCTGGCTTGTCGCCGCGATCGCCGTGGGGGCGGCGCTGGTCACCGGGATCGGACTGATCGCCCCGCGCGCGGGCGTGACCCCTTTCTGGGGCCGCTTCCTGGAGATCGCCGAGGCCTTCGTCCTGTTGACGCTGGTGCCGCTCACGCTCGCAGTCTTCGACGTGTACGCGGCGGCCAGGGCCATGACCAGCTGAGAGCCCCGGTCTCCGGCCCCGGCAGCCGTCCACCGGCCGACTGGTACCCTGTCTAACGACCGCCTGTCTGCGCATCCCCGAATCCCCAGGGACCCGGACCCCAGGCCCCGCAAGGGCCCGGACCCGACCCGCCAAGGACCCGGACCCGCGCCCAGCGGCCCATCCCCGCCTCCCGAGTCACGGAAGCCCCCTGAGATGTAGACCAGGGACACTCGGAGGCACTCGAAGACATCACGAGGAGTACGCGTGTCGCTCGACGCCGCTACGAAGAAGCAGATCATGACCGAGTTCGGCCAGAAGGAGGGCGACACCGGCTCCCCCGAGGTTCAGGTGGCGATGCTCTCTCGTCGTATCTCGGACCTGACCGAGCACCTCAAGACCCACAAGCACGACCACCACTCCCGTCGTGGTCTGCTGATCCTGGTCGGCCAGCGTCGCCGTCTGCTGCAGTACCTGGCCAAGAAGGACATCCAGCGCTTCCGTGCCCTGGTTGACCGCCTCGGCATCCGCCGCGGTGCGGCGGGCGCCAAGTAAGACGCCGTGAAGGGAGCGGTTCCCACTCGAAGCACTCGAAGGGGGCCGCTCCCTTTGCTGTACGTGCGCGGTGTCACCGTCGCTTTGTAGTCTGGTGACACACGCACGTCCCGCGGGTACGGAAAGAGACCCCGGGACACCGAGCACGACCCCACGAGGGAGAGGCGCACCTCGCCGCCGCCGGTCCTCGGTAGTGGCCCCCGGGAGACATCCCCGGGTGCTTCGATCGAAGACCGGCCCGCACACACGGCGCGCTTCTCCACACCGTCCCGTCCACAGGACACACGGGACACCGTCCCGGTCCACAGGACACATGGGACACCGCCCCCGGGCCACACGGGCCCCCGGGCGAGAAGACGAAACGTAGACACGTAGGAGAACAGTGGAGAACGAGACCCACTACGCCGAGGCCGTCATCGACAACGGCACGTTCGGCACCCGCACCATCCGCTTCGAGACGGGCCGTCTGGCCCGTCAGGCCGCCGGCTCCGCCGTGGCCTACCTGGACGACGACACGATGGTCCTCTCGGCCACCACCGCGTCCAAGAAGCCCAAGGACCAGCTCGACTTCTTCCCCCTGACGGTGGACGTCGAGGAGCGGCAGTACGCGGCCGGCAAGATCCCCGGCTCCTTCTTCCGCCGTGAGGGCCGCCCCTCCGAGGACGCGATCCTCACCTGCCGCCTGATCGACCGCCCGCTGCGTCCTTCTTTCAAGAAGGGCCTGCGCAACGAGATCCAGGTCGTCGAGACGATCATGGCTCTCAACCCCGACCACCTGTACGACGTGGTCGCGATCAACGCCGCCTCCTGCTCCACGCAGCTGGCCGGCCTGCCCTTCTCGGGCCCGATCGGCGGCACGCGCGTGGCGCTCATCAAGGGCCAGTGGGTCGCCTTCCCGACGCACACCGAGCTCGAGGACGCTGTCTTCGACATGGTCGTCGCCGGCCGCGTCCTTGACGACGGCGACGTCGCGATCATGATGGTCGAGGCCGAGGCCACCGAGAAGACCATCGAGCTCGTCAAGGGCGGCGCCGAGGCGCCGACCGAGGAGGTCGTGGCCGCCGGTCTCGAGGCCGCGAAGCCCTTCATCAAGGCGCTGTGCAAGGCCCAGTCCGACCTCGCCGCCAAGGCCGCCAAGCCCACCGGCGAGTTCCCGGTCTTCCTCGACTACGAGGACGACGTCCTGGAGGCCCTGACCGCCGCGGTCAGGACCGAGCTGGCCCAGGCGCTCACCATCGCCGGGAAGCAGGAGCGCGAGAGCGAGCTGGACCGCGTCAAGGCGCTGGCCGGCGAGAAGCTGCTCCCGCAGTTCGAGGGCCGCGAGAAGGAGATCTCCGCCGCGTACCGCTCGCTGACCAAGACCCTGGTCCGTGAGCGCGTCATCAAGGAGAAGAAGCGGATCGACGGTCGCGGTGTGACCGACATCCGTACGCTCGCCGCCGAGGTCGAGGCCATCCCGCGCGTCCACGGCTCGGCGCTGTTCGAGCGTGGCGAGACCCAGATCCTGGGTGTCACGACGCTGAACATGCTCCGTATGGAGCAGCAGCTCGACACGCTGTCCCCGGTGACGCGCAAGCGCTACATGCACAACTACAACTTCCCGCCGTACTCCACCGGCGAGACGGGCCGTGTCGGCTCCCCGAAGCGCCGCGAGATCGGCCACGGCGCCCTCGCCGAGCGCGCGCTCGTGCCGGTTCTGCCGACGCGCGAGGAGTTCCCCTACGCGATCCGTCAGGTGTCCGAGGCCCTCAGCTCCAACGGCTCGACGTCCATGGGCTCCGTCTGCGCCTCCACCATGTCGCTGCTGAACGCCGGTGTGCCGCTGAAGGCCGCCGTCGCCGGTATCGCCATGGGTCTGATCTCCCAGGAGATCGACGGCGAGACGCACTACGTCACCCTCACCGACATCCTCGGTGCGGAGGACGCCTTCGGCGACATGGACTTCAAGGTCGCCGGTACGAAGCAGTTCGTGACCGCGCTCCAGCTCGACACCAAGCTCGACGGCATCCCCGCCTCGGTCCTGGCCGCCGCGCTGAAGCAGGCCCGTGACGCGCGTCTGCACATCCTCGACGTGATGAACGAGGCCATCGACGTTCCGGACGAGATGTCCCCGAACGCGCCGCGCATCATCACCGTCAAGATCCCGGTGGACAAGATCGGTGAGGTCATCGGCCCGAAGGGCAAGATGATCAACCAGATCCAGGAGGACACCGGCGCCGACATCACGATCGAGGACGACGGCACCATCTACATCGGTGCCCAGCAGGGCTCGCAGGCCGAGGCCGCCCGCGCCACGATCAACGGCATCGCCAACCCGACCATGCCGGAGGTCGGCGAGCGCTACCTGGGCACCGTCGTGAAGACGACGACCTTCGGCGCGTTCGTCTCCCTCATGCCGGGCAAGGACGGTCTGCTGCACATCTCGCAGATCCGCAAGCTCGCCGGCGGCAAGCGTGTGGAGAACGTCGAGGACGTCGTCGGCGTGGGCCAGAAGGTCCAGGTCGAGATCGCCGAGATCGACTCCCGCGGCAAGCTCTCCCTCATCCCCGTAGTCGAGGGCGAAGAGGGCGACGAGCAGGCCGCCGACCAGAAGGACGACACCGACAAGTGACGTCGCGTAGCACCACGACGACGGCCCGCACCTCCTCGGAGGCGCGGGCCGTCGCCCGTACCCAAACCCTCATCAAGGGCGAGCACGGCATCGGCACGGTCCGCAGGACAACCCTCCCCGGAGGCCTGCGCGTCGTCACGGAGACCCTGCCCTCCGTACGCTCGGCGACCTTCGGCATCTGGGCGAACGTAGGCTCGCGCGACGAGACCCCGTCGCTGAACGGCGCCACGCATTACCTGGAGCACCTCCTCTTCAAGGGCACCAAGAAGCGCAGCGCCCTGGACATCTCGTCCGCGATCGACGCGGTCGGCGGCGAGATGAACGCCTTCACGGCGAAGGAGTACACGTGCTACTACGCGCGCGTGCTCGACACAGACCTGCCGCTCGCCATCGACGTCGTCTGCGACATGCTGACCGGCTCCCTGATCCTCCAGGAGGACGTCGACGCCGAGCGCGGCGTCATCCTCGAAGAGATCGCGATGACCGAGGACGACCCGGGCGACTGCGTGCACGACCTGTTCGCGCACACGATGCTCGGCGACACCCCCCTCGGCCGCCCGGTCCTCGGCACCGAGGAGACGATCAACGCCCTCACCGCCGACCGCATCCGCCGCTTCTACAAGAAGCACTACGACCCCACGCACCTGGTGGTCGCCGCCGCGGGCAACGTCGACCACAACAAGGTCGTACGTCAGGTCCGCGCCGCCTTCGAGAAGGCCGGCGCCCTGAAGCGCACCGACGCCACCCCGTTGCTCCCGCGCCAGGGCTCCCGAGCCCTGCGCACCTCGGGCCGCGTGGAGGTCATCAACCGCAAGACCGAGCAGGCCCACGTCATCCTCGGCATGCCGGGCCTGGCCCGCACCGACGAGCGCCGCTGGGCCCTCGGCGTCCTGAACACCGCGCTCGGCGGCGGCATGTCATCGCGCCTCTTCCAGGAGGTGCGCGAGAAGCGCGGCCTGGCCTACAGCGTGTACTCGTACACGTCGGGCTTCGCCGACACCGGCCTCTTCGGCGTGTACGCGGGCTGCCGCCCGAGCCAGGTGCACGACGTCCTGAAGATCTGCCGCGACGAGCTCGACCAGGTCGCGGAGCACGGTCTGTCGGACGAGGAGATCGGCCGCGCGATCGGCCAGCTCGCGGGCTCCACCGTCCTCGGCCTGGAGGACACCGGCGCCCTCATGAACCGCATCGGCAAGAGCGAGCTCTGCTGGGGCGAGCACATGTCGGTCGACGAGATGCTGGCCAGGATCTCGGCGGTCACCCCCGACGAGGTGCGTGAGGTGGCCCGCGACGTCCTCGGCCACCGCCCGTCCCTCGCGGCCATCGGCCCGCTCAAGGACAAGCAGGCGGCGCGTCTCCACGAAGCGGTCGCCTAGCCCGGTCGGCCCGGTAAGGGCCCTACCCCTTTTTAAGGAATGAAGGACATGAGCAAGCTGCGCGTGGCGGTCATCGGCGCCAAGGGCCGCATCGGCTCCGAGGCCGTGAAGGCCGTCGAGGCCGCCGACGACATGGAACTGGTCGCCGCCCTCGGCCGCGGGGACGGACTGGGCACGCTGGTGGACACTGGCGCCCAGGTAGCGGTCGAACTGACCAATCCCGACTCGGT
Source organism: Streptomyces sp. NPDC003032 (assembly GCF_053591415.1). Classification (NCBI taxonomy): domain Bacteria; kingdom Bacillati; phylum Actinomycetota; class Actinomycetes; order Kitasatosporales; family Streptomycetaceae; genus Streptomyces; species Streptomyces sp. NPDC003032. Next base: position 50,984 of record NZ_JBSFTT010000041.1, read on the forward strand.
GATGGGCAACCTCGACTTCTGCGTCGGGAACGGCATCCACGCCGTGGTCGGCACGACGGGCTGGACCGACGAGCGTCTCGCGCGGCTGCGCACGTCGCTGGCGGCGTCCCCGGAGACGGGCGTTCTCATCGCCCCGAACTTCTCCATCGGCGCGGTCCTGACGATGAAGTTCGCGCAGATCGCGGCGCCCTACTTCGAGTCCGTCGAGGTCGTCGAGCTGCACCACCCGAACAAGGCCGACGCCCCCAGCGGCACCGCCACGCGCACCGCCCAGCTCATCGCCGAGGCCCGCAGGCGGGCGGGCGGCGCCGCCCAGCCCGACGCCACGACGACGGCGCTGGACGGCGCCCGCGGCGCGGACGTCGACGGCGTGCCGGTGCACTCCGTACGGCTGCGCGGCCTCCTCGCCCACCAGGAGGTCCTGCTGGGCGGCGAGGGCGAGACCCTGACCGTCCGCCACGACTCGCTGCACCACAGCAGCTTCATGCCGGGCATCCTGCTCGGCGTACGCCGCGTGGTGAGCACTCCGGGTCTGACCTTCGGCCTGGAACACTTCCTGGACCTCGGCTGACCCGGGAAGCGAACCTCATGCGAGCAAAGATCACCTACGCCGTCACGGCTGCCGTCCTGGTCGTCTACTTCGTCCTGGTCGGCAGCCGCGGCGTGCTCCTGATACAGCACGGCACCGCGCTCACCGTCACCTTCGGCGTCGCGGTGCTGATCCTGCCGTTCATCGGCATCTGGTTCCTCTGGAAGAACACCCAGTTCGTCCAGCGCGCCAACCGCCTCGCCGCCGAACTGGAGGCCGAAGGCGGCCTGCCCGTCGACGAGTTGAAGCGCACCCCCGGCGGTCGCATCGACCGCGACTCGGCCGACGAGGTCTTCGCCCGCCGCAAGGCCGAGACCGAGGACGCACCGGACGACTGGCGCTGCTGGTTCCGCCTCGCCGTCGCCTACCACGACGCGCGGGACACCCCACGCGCGCGGAAGGCCATGCAACGAGCGATCGCCCTGCACGCGGGCAAGCCGGTGAACGTCTGACCGGCCGGCGAACGGCTGACTAGGCGGTGGGCCGGTATTCGGCGGTGGGCCGATACTCGTCGGCCCACACCTCGATGGAGTCGGCAGCCTGGTTGAACGCCTCGTGCCGCGCCAGGAAGTCGGCGTTCCGGTCGGTCATCAACAGCTGCTGCCGCCCGTCGTTCCCCTGATCACGGCGTACGAGGATGAGGGCCTGCCCCTGCACGGTGCGGGGCAGCCCCAGCCACCGCACGGGCTGCTGTGCCGTCCGCACGCTCGCGATCTGCGCCCACGGCACGGTCCGCGTCTTCAGGAAGCCGACCCTGCGCAGCCCGCGCGCGCTCACCCAGGTGCCCACGCGCAGCAGCCGCAGGGAGCCGACGATGATGAGCACGGCGAGCCCCGCACAGAGCGCGGCACCCGCGAGCGAGTCCGTGAAGGCGATGATCACCGCGGCGAAGAGGACGTACGACGCGAGCAGCAGGAAAAGCGCGGCGGCGCCCACCCGCCAGGGACCGGGGCGGTAGGGCCGGCGCCACTGATCGCGGTCGTCGAAGGGCAGCGCGGCGTCGTCCGCCGCGTCGTCGAAAGCGCGGTCCGCGGTCAGGAAAGGCAGGGGCACGGGCTGATCCTCACTCGATCCACGCATGGGCTGTGCCCGGTGAGGTTATCGAGCCGTGCCCCCTGCTACCACCCTTGGGGGGCCATGGGGGTTGCCTCGTCAGCGCCCGTCCGAGGCCTCGGACTGCTGAGTCTGCGCGGGTGACTGGTCGGCCGACATCGCGGGCATCCCGAAGAGCAGGGATCCCACGAGACCGGCCACCACGGTCAGGCCGATGAGCGTGCGGCCCATGATCTGACCGGCTGACGCGCGCTCACGGGGAGGGGGAGTGACGTTGCTGCGGAACTTGTCGGCTTCGGCGATGAAGGCGAACGGGACGGGCTCTCGCCGACGGAACATGGGGCGCGCTTCTCCTCACGGGTCTCGAACTTTCTCTCTTGCCTGGACAGACGCTCGAACCGCCCAAAAGGTGCCCTGTTTCGGCAAATTAGTCGAAGAATGTCGTGGCGGGTCACCGAACGGCCGATTGTCAGTGCCTGGCCATAGAGTGGTCGCCGCCCGAGTGATGCACATGGAAGGACCCCCGCCTGTGAGCGAGACCCCCACCGAAGACCTCAAGCCCAGCTTCCGCAGCGAGGTCACCGTCGAGTTGGTGAAGCATGCCGCCACCGACTCCGACGTCCTGTGGGCCGCCCGTGTCTCCACGGCGGGCGAGCAGTCCCTGGAGGAGCTCCAGAAGGATCCGGAGCGCTCCAAGGGCCTGATCAACTACCTGATGCGGGACCGCCACGGCAGCCCCTTCGAGCACAACTCGATGACGTTCTTCATCAGTGCCCCCATCTTCGTCTTCCGCGAGTTCATGCGGCACCGCGTCGGCTGGTCGTACAACGAGGAGTCGGGCCGCTACAGGGAGCTCCAGCCGACGTTCTACGTCCCCGACGAGTCCCGCAAGCTCGTCCAGGAAGGCCGCCCCGGCAAGTACGTCTTCGTCGAGGGCACCCAGGCCCAGCAGGAGCTGACGGGCCGCGTCATGGAGGACTCCTACCGCCAGGCGTACGAGGCGTATCAGGAGATGCTCGCCGCCGGTGTCGCCCGCGAGGTGGCCCGCGCGGTGCTCCCCGTCGGGCTCTACTCCTCGATGTACGCGACGTGCAACGCCCGTTCGCTGATGCACTTCCTTGGCCTCCGCACGCAGCACGAGCTGGCCAAGGTCCCGTCCTTCCCGCAGCGGGAGATCGAGATGGTCGGCGAGAAGATGGAGCAGCACTGGGCCGGGCTGATGCCCCTCACCCATGCGGCCTTCAACAAGAACGGACGTGTGGCGCCGTGAGGCACTGATGTACGGATGCACAGGTGAAGTGTCCGTATTGCGGCACTTCGTGAAGTTCATCTAGCCTGATCAAACGGACCCGGCACTGCTTGAACCCCCGAGCAGGCAGTGCCGGGCTCCTCACCGGACAGGCCCGCTCACGTCCCCCGAGGGGGGACCCCACGCTGAGCAGCGAGTAGCGTGTTACCCATGGCTCCGACCTCCACTCCGCAGACCCCCTTCGGGAGGGTCCTCACCGCCATGGTCACGCCCTTCAAGGCGGACGGCGCACTTGACCTCGACGGCGCGCAGCAGCTCGCCGCCCACCTGGTGGACGCAGGCAATGACGGCCTGATCATCAACGGCACCACCGGTGAGTCCCCGACCGTCAGTGACGCGGAGAAAAACGACCTCGTACGAGCCGTACTGGACGCCGTCGGAGACCGCGCCCATGTCGTCGCCGGCGTCGGCACGAACGACACGCGGCACAGCATCGAACTGGCCCACGCCGCCGAGCGGGCCGGCGCCCATGGCCTCCTCACCGTCACGCCGTACTACAACAAGCCCCCGCAGGAGGGCCTGTTCCGACACTTCACGGCGATCGCCGACAGCACCGGGCTGCCGGTCATGCTCTACGACATCCCCGGCCGCAGCGGCGTACCGATCAACACCGAAACGATCGTCCGCCTCGCCGAGCACCCCCGGATCGTCGCCAACAAGGACGCCAAGGGCGACCTCGGCCGCGCCAGCTGGGCCATCGCCCGCTCGGACCTGGCCTGGTACTCCGGCGACGACATGCTGAACCTCCCGCTCCTGTCGGTCGGCGCGTGCGGCTTCGTCTCCGTCGTCGGTCACGTCGTCACCCCGGAACTGCGCGCGATGCTCGAAGCGCACCTCAGCGGTGACGTCCAGAAGGCCACGGAGATCCACCAGAAGCTGCTCCCGGTCTTCACGGGCATGTTCCGTACGCAGGGTGTGATCACGACCAAGGCGGCGCTCGCCCTGCAGGGCCGCCCCGCCGGTCCGCTCCGCCTGCCGATGGTGGAGCTGACGCCCGAGGAGACGGCACAGCTCAAGGTCGACCTCGCCGCCGGCGGGGTACAGCTGTAACCACAGACTTCACAACTGAATACGCGAAACTCGCGGGCGCCATGAGCAGGACGAGCCGCCCGCACCCCACACAACAACTGCTAATGCACGAACGTCATACGCGCCACGTGCCCCGGAGGTACGTGGCGCGCGTGGTGAGGAGAGTCTTTTGAGTCATCCGCATCCTGAACTCGGCGCCCCGCCGAAGCTCCCGAAGGGCGGCCTGCGGGTCACCCCGCTCGGCGGCCTCGGCGAGATCGGCCGCAACATGACCGTCTTCGAGTACAACGGTCGTCTGCTGATCGTCGACTGCGGAGTGCTCTTCCCCGAGGAGGAGCAGCCCGGAATCGACCTGATCCTGCCGGACTTCACGTCCATCAGGGATCGCCTCGACGACATCGAGGGCATCGTCCTCACGCACGGTCACGAGGACCACATCGGCGGCGTCCCCTACCTCCTGCGGGAGAAGCCGGACATCCCGCTGATCGGCTCCAAGCTGACCCTCGCGCTGATCGAGGCGAAGCTCCAGGAGCACCGCATCCGTCCGTACACGCTCGAGGTCGTCGAGGGCGACCGCGAGCACCTGGGCCCGTTCGACTGTGAATTCATCGCGGTCAACCACTCCATCCCCGACGCCCTGGCCGTCGCCATCCGCACCCCCGCGGGCATGGTCGTCGCCACAGGCGACTTCAAGATGGACCAGCTGCCGATGGACGGCCGCCTGACCGACCTGCACGCGTTCGCACGGCTGAGCGAGGAGGGCATCGACCTTCTCCTCTCCGACTCCACGAACGCCGAGGTCCCGGGTTTTGTGCCGCCCGAGCGTGACATCTCCGGCGTGATCCGGGGCGTCTTCGCCGGCGCCCAGAAGCGCATCATCGTGGCCAGCTTCGCCAGCCACGTGCACCGCATCCAGCAGATCCTGGACGCCGCACACGAGTACGGCCGCAGGGTCGCCTTCGTGGGCCGCTCGATGGTCAGGAACATGGGCATCGCCCGTGACCTCGGCTACCTCCGCGTCCCGCCGGGCCTCGTCGTCGACGTCAAGACACTCGACGACCTGCCCGACAGCCAGATCGTGCTGGTCTGCACGGGCTCCCAGGGCGAGCCCATGGCCGCGCTCTCCCGCATGGCCAACCGCGACCACCAGATCCGCATCGTCCAGGGCGACACGGTGATCCTGGCGTCCTCCCTCATCCCGGGCAACGAGAACGCGGTCTACCGCGTGATCAACGGCCTGACCCGCTGGGGAGCCAACGTCGTCCACAAGGGCAACGCGAAGGTGCACGTCTCCGGCCACGCGTCGGCCGGCGAGCTGCTGTACTTCTACAACATCTGCAAGCCCAAGAACCTGATGCCGGTCCATGGCGAATGGCGTCACCTGCGCGCCAACGCCGAGCTCGGCGCCCTCACCGGCGTCCCGCACGACCGCATCGTGATCGCCGAGGACGGCGTCGTCGTCGACCTCGTCGAGGGCAAGGCAAAGATCGTCGGCAAGGTCCAGGCCGGATATGTGTACGTCGACGGCCTCTCGGTCGGCGATGTCGGCGAGCCCGCGCTGAAGGACCGCAAGATCCTCGGGGACGAGGGCATCATCTCGGTCTTCGTGGTGGTGGACTCCAGCACCGGCAAGATCACCGGGGGCCCGCACATCCAGGCCCGCGGCTCGGGTATCGACGACGGGGTCTTCACCTCCGTCATCCCGAAGGTCCAGGAAGTCCTGGAGAAGTCGGCCCAGGACGGCGTCGTCGAGCCCCACCAGCTGCAGCAGCTCATCCGCCGCACGCTGGGCAAGTGGGTGTCGGACAACTACCGCCGACGCCCGATGATCCTGCCTGTGGTCGTCGAGGTCTGACCCTTCTGACCGCGCGTTCTTCGGAGCGGGGCGCCTCGATTTGCATCGGGGCGCCCCGCTCCGTTAGGTTTACGGCTCCGCCCAACCGGGAAGCACCGCGCACTCACGTGCAAGGGACCTACCCGAACGGGGCGGGAAATCCGACTCAGAATCTCTGATAAAGTCGGAACCGCCGGAAAGGGAAACGCGAAAGCCGAAAGGCCGGAGCGGGAATCGGAAAGGCACCGAGGAAGTCGGACACGAAAGAGTCTGATAGAGTCGGAAACGCAAGAACGAAGAACAAAAAGAAACACCGAAGGGAAGCGCCCG
>NZ_JBSFTT010000042.1:0-54742 GCF_053591415.1 Streptomyces sp. NPDC003032
GCCGCACCCGCCGCGCCCCCCGCGCCTGCCGTGCCCACCGCGTCCCCCGAGCCGGCCGCACCCGCCGCGCCCCCCGCGCCTGCCGTGCCCACCGCATCCCCCGCGCCCCCGTCGCTGGCCGCGCATGCTGCACCCGCCAACACCACCGGCACCGCCACGCCTGCCGCGCCAGCTGCGCCTTCTGCGGCGACCGCGCCCACCGGGGCAGCACCCCCCCACCCCGCCCACAGAAGCGCCCGCATCCTGCTCCCCGTCGTCCTTGCGCTGTTCGCCCTGCCCCTCATCACCGCCGCCCACCACTCGCGGCCCGCCCCCTACGGAGACCACCTCACCGCCCATGCCCACGCGCGCGTGGGCATGGGCATGGGCGCGGACACCGGCGCGGCTCCCGCACTGCGGACAAAGGGGCGGGCCGTCGAGGCGTACGACACAAGGAGCGGCGAGGGTCGCTGGACGTACACGCGTGAAGGGCGTCGGCCCGTCACGCTGCTCGGCGCCCCCGGGCACGCCTTCGTGCTCTGGAGCGACGGGCTGGTCACCGATACCGAGCGCGACGCGGGCAGCTCCGTGCGCTGGCATCGGGCCATCCCGGAGAGCGCCGGCTGGCTGCGTACACCGGCCGCGCGCGGCGGCGCCGGAGTGCTGCGGCCGCTCACCCCGGGGGCGCGGATGCTGGCGGTCGTCACCCCGCACCGCATCGCCGCCTACCGCGCCTCGGACGGCGACCTGCGCTGGGTGCTGCCCGCCCGCCGGGGCTGCGCCTTCGAACCGGGCCGCTCGCTCCGCCGCGACGGCGCCCTCCTGGTCGCCCAGCCCTGCACGGGCGCCGCCACCTCCTGGACGTCCCAGGTCATGGCGGTGGACGACCGCGGAAGGATCGTTCCCGGCCGCACTCCACTGGGCAACGGCGACCTGGAGTAGCGCAGCGGGGGCGGCACGGGCGGCCGGAGCCCAGAAAATTAGTTGCGTTCGCCCGTTAGAATGGCTGCCATGGCAGCTCCTCTCCTCAGTTGGACGGCATAGACACCGGTCCCGAGCACCTAGTCGTCCCACTCGCCGTCCACATCTGTTCAGGAGTACCCCCGTGATCACCGCTTCCGGCATCGAGCTGCGCGCCGGCGCCCGCATCCTCATCGAGAACGCCTCCTTCCGCATCGCGAAGGGCGACCGCATCGGCCTCGTCGGCCGCAATGGGGCGGGCAAGACCACCCTCACCAAGTGCCTGGCGGGTGAGGGCATCCCCGCCGGCGGCACCATCAGCCGCTCCGGAGAGGTCGGCTACCTGCCGCAGGACCCCCGTACGGGCGACCTCGACGTGCTCGCCCGCGACCGCGTCCTCTCCGCGCGCGGACTCGACGTACTGATGCGCAAGATGCGCGAGAACGAACAACGCATCGCGAACGGCGCGGGCGCCACCCGCGAGAAGGCCCTCAAGCAGTACGAGCGCCAGGAGACGGAGTTCCTCACCAAGGGCGGGTACGCCGCCGAGGCCGAGGCCGCCACCATCGCCGCCGCGCTCAACCTCCCCGACCGTGTGCTAGGCCAGCCCCTGCACACCCTCTCCGGTGGTCAGCGCCGCCGCATCGAGCTGGCCCGCATCCTCTTCTCGGACGCCGACACGCTCCTCCTGGACGAGCCGACCAACCACCTCGACGCCGACTCCATCGTCTGGCTGCGGGACTACCTGAAGACGTACCGCGGCGGCTTCATCGTGATCTCCCACGACGTCGACCTGGTCGAGACGGTCGTCAACAAGGTCTTCTACCTGGACGCCAACCGTGCCCAGATCGACGTCTACAACATGGGCTGGAAGCTCTACCAGCAGCAGCGCGAGTCCGACGAGAAGCGCCGCAAGCGCGAGCGTCAGAACGCCGAGAAGAAGGCCGCGACGCTCCACTCGCAGGCCGACAAGATGCGCGCCAAGGCGACCAAGACCGTCGCGGCCCAGAACATGGCGCGGCGCGCGGACAAGCTCCTCGCGGGCCTGGAGGCGGTGCGCCAGAGCGACAAGGTCGCCAAGCTCCGCTTCCCCGAGCCCTCGCCGTGCGGCAAGACGCCGCTGATGGCGGAGGGCCTGTCGAAGTCGTACGGCTCGCTGGAGATCTTCACCGACGTCGACCTCGCGATCGACAAGGGGTCGCGGGTCGTCATCCTCGGCCTCAACGGCGCGGGCAAGACCACGCTCCTCAGGCTCCTCGGCGGCGCCGAGAAGCCCGACACCGGCCAGGTCATCGAGGGCCACGGCCTCAAGCTCGGCTACTACGCGCAGGAGCACGAGACCCTGGACCCCGAGCGCACGGTCCTGGAGAACATGCGCTCGGCCGCCCCCGACCTCGACCTCGTCGAGGTGCGCAAGACGCTCGGCTCGTTCCTCTTCTCCGGAGACGACGTCGACAAGCCGGCCGGCGTGCTCTCCGGCGGTGAGAAGACCCGGCTCGCGCTCGCGACCCTCGTCGTCTCCTCGGCCAACGTCCTGCTCCTGGACGAGCCCACCAACAACCTCGACCCGGCGAGCCGCGAGGAGATCCTCGGCGCCCTGCGCACCTACAAGGGCGCGGTCGTCCTCGTCACCCACGACGAGGGCGCGGTCGAGGCCCTCCAGCCGGAGCGGATCATCCTGCTGCCGGACGGCGTCGAGGACCTGTGGGGCCAGGACTACGCGGACCTCGTGGCGCTCGCCTGAGCCCCGGCGCCAGGGGCGGCGGCGTCCACTTCGCGTGATCGAACCATTGATCCACTGCGTATGGATCATTCGGCCGATCCGTGATCCCCCATCTGTGTGAGCTGTCCTCGTACCGAGGTGTGGCATACACGGATTTTGGTGCCGTCGGGGCATGGAGGCGACCTTCTGCCCCGGCACCGCGCTGACCTGGCCCTTCGTCGCGCGGTCCGATCCGTCGTACGGAATCCAGCAGGCGGAATCATTAGTTCCGCTCGTGGTGGCCCTTTCCGAAGAGCCAAACCTTGTCGTACGGACCTTGCCGAATGGGTGGCCAGGAAGCCCGGGAGGGGTGATCATGAGAAGTCCAGAGCGCACTTCCCATGAGGAGGCACGGGTGGCCGAGACTCTGAAGAAGGGCAGCCGGGTTACCGGCGCCGCGCGCGACAAGCTCGCGGCAGACCTGAAGAAGAAGTACGACGGCGGTGCGAGCATCCGGGCGTTGGCCGAGGAGACCGGCCGCTCGTACGGTTTTGTGCACCGGATGCTCAGCGAGTCCGGCGTCACGCTGCGGGGACGCGGCGGGGCGACGCGAGGCAAGAAGGCCGCCGGCTGACGCAGGCGGCACGCTGTTTCACGCTGTTCAGTGGTCCGATGGTGACCACCCGGTCGATCGTCTGATCGGTCGGGTGGTTACTGTGCAGTCACTTACGGGCGCTTCTGTGCGCCCGGCCCGACTGCATGCATCCCATCGGAGGCACCCATGGCTTCGTCCGACAGCGAGCTCGCACCGGTTCTCGACAAGGACGGCGTACGCCTCACCATCGACGAGGCCGTCGCCACGGTGACGCTGACCAACCCGGCCAAAAGGAACGCCCAATCTCCCGCGCTGTGGAGGGCGTTGGCCGAGGCTGGTCAGCTGCTGCCGGGCAGCGTCCGCGTCGTGGTGCTGCGCGGTGAGGGCAAGTCCTTCTCCGCGGGCCTGGACCGGCAGGCGTTCACGCCCGAGGGCTTCGACGGCGAGCCGTCCTTCATCGACCTCGCGCGCGGCGAAGACGGCGTCCTCGACGCCACGATCGCCGAGTACCAAGAGGCCTTCACCTGGTGGCGGCGGAGCGACATCGTGTCCATCGCCGCCGTCCAGGGCCACGCCATCGGCGCCGGCTTCCAGCTCGCGCTCGCCTGCGATCTGCGGATCGCGGCGGACGACGTGCAGTTCGCCATGCGCGAGACCAGCCTGGGCCTCGTCCCTGACCTCACCGGCACGCACCCGCTCGTGGGGCTCGTCGGCTATGCCCGCGCGCTGGAGATCTGCGCCACCGGACGCTTCGTCCACGCGGACGAGGCCGAGCGGGTGGGCCTCGCCAACCTCGTCGTGCCCGAGGATCAACTCCACGCCGCGGCCAAGGACTTGGCGGCCGCGCTGATCTCCGCGCCACGTGACGCGGTCATCGAGACCAAGGCCCTGCTGCGGGGCGCCGCGGGCCGTTCGTACGAGGAGCAGCGCGTCGCCGAACGCGCCGCACAGGGCCGCCGTCTGCGTGACCTCGCGGGCCTCGGCGACTGACGGCTGCTCCACGGCCATGGGCTACTCCGCGGGCACGGCTACTCCGTGGCCTGCTCCACCGCGGTGACGAGTACGGCCACCGAAGGGCGGTCCGGCAGAGCGTCACCGACCGCCGCGCGGACCGCGAGCGCCACGTCCAGGGCGCGGTGCTCCCGGTCCGTCGCGAGCTCCACGCGCGCGTGGCGGCGCGGCAGCGCGCCCGCCGCCGGGCGCTCCGGGCGTTCCTCGATGTGCACGGCCGCCGCGCCGAGCGCCCCCGTCAGCCGGGTCACCCCGGGCACCGACAGAGCCGCCTGCCCCACGCGCGCCTCGTCGCCGTCGCCTTGGGGCGTCCGAGCCCCAGGCGCACGGGCCGCTTCCGGGCGTACGTCCTTGAGGCCGGTGCCCTCGTCCAGCAGCGCCGTCACCCGCAGATCCACCGCGTCGACCACCAGACCGAGCCGCTGTGCCGCCCCGCCGAGCGCGGCGCGCAGCCGGTCCGCCGAGGCGGGCAGCGGCTGGGCCGTCGCCGCCGCGAAGGCCGCCGCGAGGTCCACCCCCAAGTCCACCGCGAAGTCCGCCGTGATCCGCAGCGGTCCGGGCGGCAGCGCGCTCGGCGGTGGCGGCACCGCGGCGACGTACGCGGTGTCCGGGTCGGCCAGGGCGACGCGGACCCTGCCCAGGCGCACGCCGGTGACCGGTCGCGCCGCACGGCACAGCACGCTGTCCACCGCCGACTCCGTCACCCACGCGCCGTCGCGCGCGCCGCCCAGCGGCAGCACCCGGCCGAGGCCGAGCTGCCGGCGTACCGCCTGGGTCCAATCGTCACCCGTCATGGCCCCACCCTGCCGCATCCCTGGGGCGCCGCCGCGCAACCCGTCCTAATGTGGGCGAAGAAAGCAGATCCCCTTTCGAAACGGACGGGACGGCGATGACCGACGACACCGGAGAGCGGAAGACGTCTCAGACGCTGGAGAAGGACTCCCCGAACCAAGGCCAAGATCAAGGTCAACGTCAAGGCCAAGGCCAAGGCCAAGGCCGAGGTCTGGCGGGCGGCGCGACCGGGCGCGGTGGCGGTGACCCCGCGAGCCGGGGCCGCACCACCATCGCGGACGGAGTCGTCGAGAAGATCGCCGGGCTCGCCGCGCGCGACGTCGACGGCGTGCACGCGATGGGCGGCGGCCTCGCGCGGACCTTCGGGGCCGTGCGCGACCGGGTCCCCGGCGGCTCGAAATCCGTATCGCGAGGGGTGAAGGCCGAGGTCGGCGAGGTGCAGACCGCGCTCGACCTGGAGATCGTCGTCGAGTACGGCGTGCCGATCGCCGATGTCGCGCAGGACGTGCGGGAGAGCGTGATCGGCGCTGTCGAACGCATGACCGGGCTCGAAGTCGTCGAGGTCAACATCGCGGTGAGCGATGTGAAGCTGCCCGACGAGGATGACGACGAGGAACCTCAGGGCCGCCTCCAGTAGGTACCAACCTTCAGCCGCGTCTCGCTAAGGAGCGCACGATGAGCATGGCCGTGATCGGCATGGTGGCGGGAATGGCGCTCGGCTTCGCCGGATACTTCGGCGGATTCGGGGCGTTCCTGCTGGTGGCCGCCTTGGGAGCCGTCGGCTTCGTGGCGGGCCGGTTCCTTGAGGGGGACCTGGAACCCGGCGAGTTCTTCCGCACGCGCGGCGACCGGCGGCGGTGAGCGGTGGCGGCACAGGTCGCGCCCGGGGAGCGCGGCGCCACCCGGATCGCCGACCGGGTCGTCGCGAAGATCGCCGCGTGGGCGGCGCGTGAGGCGATGGAGGCGGTGCCGGCCGACGGCTCACCGCCGCACGCCACGGTCTCCGTACGCCACGAGACCGCCCGCGTCCGCGTCAGCCTCGAACTGGACTACCCCTGCGACATCGGCCGCCAGTGCGGTGCCGTGCGTCACCAAGTCGCCGAGCGGGTAAAAGCGTTGGCGGGGATGGACGTGCCCGAGGTGGTCGTCCAGGTGGAGCGGCTGCACTCGGCGCGGGTACGCGCCGCGGCACAGGGGAGGACACGATGAGCGAGCCCCCGGGGAGCGGCGCCACGCAGCCGCTGCCGGTCGTCGAGAAGGCCCGCCAAGGCGAGGATGAGCTCGACCAGTCGGCCTCCGGTGCCACCTACCATCCGCTGCCCACGCTCTCGGGCGACGACAAGGCGTCCCGGTTCTGGTCGCCGCGCCGGGTGCCCGCCGCCCTTCTCGCCCTGGTGGTCCTGGGCGGCGCGGGGCTGCTCCTGTACGACGTCGTCGCCGTGCGGGCCGACCACCCCGCGATGAGCTGGCGGCGCGACCTCGCCCGCCAGTTCGGCGAGCGCCCTCTCGACGACGACGGGGTGCTCGCCGGAGCCGTCATCGCCGCTCTTGTCGGACTCTGGCTCATCGTGCTCGCCGCGACCCCCGGGCAGCGCGCGCTCCTGCCGATGCGGCGCACCGACTCCGACGTACGCGCCGGGCTGTACCGCGGCGCCGCCGCCACGGTGCTGCGCGACCGTGCCATGGACGTCTCCGGCGTGCAGTCCGTGCGGGTCCGCATGAAGCGCTCCAAGGTGGATGTGCGGGCCGTCTCCCACTTCCGCGAACTCGACGACGTACGCGGCGACCTGGACGCCACGCTGGCCGACGGAATCCGTGATCTCGGTCTCGCGCGCGCCCCCGGACTCTCCGTCCACGTCGCCCGGCCCGGCAGGAAGGGGTGAGTGCGATGCTCCGCACGGTCAACCGCGTGGTCCTCGCCCTGGCCGGGTTCGTGCTGCTCGTCCTCGGCGGCTCTGTACTCGCCGTCGGGCTCGGCGCCTCGCCGCCCTCCTGGTGGATCCACGACGGGCGGCACGACGTCCTGGTCAGCGCGGCCGACCGGGCGCGGTGGCGGGACGAGGGATGGTTCTGGCCCACGGTCATCGGCGTCCTCGCCGTGCTGGTCCTGCTCGCCCTGTGGTGGCTCTCGGCGCAGCTGCGCAGGCGCCGCCTCGCGGAGGTCCTGGTGGAGACCGGCGACGGCGAGGGCGCGCTGCTGCGCGGGCGCGCCATGGAGAACGTCCTGGCCGGGGAGGCGGAGTCACTGGACGGCGTCGACCGGGCCCAGGCCGCCCTGAGGGGCCGCCGCGCCGCCCCGCGAGCACGCGTACAACTCACCCTCGCACCCGACGCCACCCCGGCCGACACGCTGCACCGCTTCTCCTCGGAGATCCTCGCACGCGCCCGCGACTCGGCAGGCTTGACGAGCCTGCCGGCTACGCTACGGCTGCGGGGCGTCAAGCACCGCGCGGGGCGCGTGAGTTGAGGCCCGTAAGGCCCCTCAGGCGGCCCCCGGACGCCGGGACCGTGCCCCCGTCAGAAGCCGCTGCGTGCTCCGCCGTCCACCGGCACCATGATCCCCGTCAGATATGAGGCGGCGGGCGAGAGCAGGAACGCTGTCGTGCGGCCGAACTCCTGGGGTGTGCCGTAGCGGCGCAGCGGGATGCTCGCCTCGTTGGCGGCACGGGTCGCCTCCGAGTCGGGGGAGAGGCCGTCCAGCTGGCGCATGCGGTCGGTGCCGATGCGGCCGGGGAGCACGCCGAGGACGCGGATGCCGCGCGGGCCGAGTTCGTCCGCCAGGGACTTGGCGAACCCGGCGAGCCCCGGCCGCAGGCCGTTGGAGATCGTCAGGCCCGCGATCGGCTCGTACACCGAACCGGACAGCACGAACCCGATGACCCCGCCCTCGGGCAGCTCCGCGGCGGCCGCGCGGGCGAGCCGTACCGCGCCGAGGAAGACCGACTCGAAGGCCGCCTGCCACTGCTCGTCGGTGTTGTCGGCGACGAAGCCGGGCGCGGGCCCGCCGACGCTGATCAGTACGCCGTCGAAGCCGCCGAAGTGCTCGCGCGCCGCCGCGATCAGCCGGTCGGCGACGGCCGGGTCGGCGTTGTCGGCGGCGACACCCACCGCGTTGGGGCCCAGCTCGGCGGCCGCCTCGGCGACCGTCTTCTCGTCGCGGCCGGTGACGACGGCCTTCGCGCCGTCGGCGACCAGCTCGCGCGCGGTGGCGTTGCCGAGGCCGCGGGTCGCGCCGGTGACTACGTAGACACGGTCTTTCAGTCCAAGATCCATGGCCCTATCCTCCCGCGTCCTCACCGAAGAGCGCGAGAGCCGTGTTGACCAGACCGATGTGGCTGAACGCCTGCGGGAAGTTGCCCAGCTGGCGCCCGGACACCGGGTCGTACTCCTCCGCGAGCAGCCCCACGTCGTTGCACAGCGACACCAGGTACTCGAAGAGTTCGCGCGCCTCCTTCGCGCGGCCCGTCATGTGCAACGCGTCCACCAGCCAGAATGAACAGACGAGGAAGGTGCCTTCCTCACCGGGCAGACCGTCGATCACCTTCGCGTCGGACGTGTAGCGGCGCAGCAGACCGTGGTGGTCGAGCTCCGAGCGGACCGCGTCGATCGTGCCGATGACACGCGGATCGTCGGGCGGCAGGAAGCCGGTGTGCGGGATGAGCAGCAAGGAGGCGTCCAGTTCGGTGGAGCCGTAGGACTGCGTGAAGGTGTTGCGCTCCGGGTCGTAGCCCTTCTCGCACACCTCCCGGTGGACCTCGTCGCGCAGCTTCCGCCAGCGGTCCGGGTCGCCGCGCAGCTCGGGGTTCTCCTCCAGGGCGCGCACCGCCCGGTCGGCGGCGACCCACACCATGACTTTCGAGTACACGAAGTGGCGGCCCGGACCGCGTACCTCCCACAGTCCCTGGTCCGGCTCGCGCCACTTCTCACGCAGGAACTCCAGGAGACAGAGTTGGAGATTCCAACCCGGGGGGCGGGTGGTGAGGCCGGCGTGGTGCGCGAGTGAGAGGGAGTCGATGACCTCGCCGTATACGTCGAGCTGCAACTGCTCCACGGCTTTGTTGCCGATCCGCACGGGCGCCGAGCCCTCGTAGCCCGGCAGCCATGGAATCTCGTACTCCGGAAGGCGCCGCTCGCCGGCGAGGCCGTACACGATCTGGAGGTCGGACGCGTTGCCCGCGACCGCGCGCAGCAGCCAGTCGCGCCAGGCCTCGGCCTCCTCCAGATAGCCCGCCATGAGCAGCGCGCCCAGGGTGAGGGTGGAGTCGCGCAGCCAGCAGTATCGGTAGTCCCAGTTGCGTACGCCGCCGATCTCCTCCGGCAGGGAGGTGGTGGGGGCGGCCACGATGCCGCCGGTCGGGGCATAGGTGAGGGCCTTGAGGGTGATGAGCGAGCGCATGACCGCGTCGCGGTACGGGCCGTCGTACTGGCAGCGGGAGGACCAGGCGCGCCAGTCCGCCAGGCTGTCGCGCAGCGCCGCGTACGGGTCGACGAGGGGCGGGCGGGGCTCGTGCGAGGGGTGCCAAGTAAGGACAAAAGCGACCTTCTCCCCCTCCTTGACGGTGAACTCGGAGTGGGTGCCGAAGTCGCGGCCCCAGGTGCGCACGGGCGGTTCGCTGCGCAGCCACACGGAGTCGGGCCCCGCGACGGCGACGCGGTGCCCGTCCACCTTGCGCATCCATGGCACGACCGAGCCGTAGTCGAAGCGGAGCCGGAGCGTGCTGCGCACGGTGACGCTGCCTTTGAGACCTTCGACGATGCGTACGACATCGGGGGAGCGGTCACGCTGTGGCATGAAGTCGGTGACGCGCACCGAGCCGTCCTCGGTGTCCCATTCGGAGTCCAGGACGAGGGAGTCGCGGCGGTAGGCGCGGCGGCTGCACGGGCCCGCGTCCTTCGGGGCGACGCGCCAGTGGCCGTTCTCCTCGTCGCCGAGCAGCGCGGCGAAACAGGCGGCGGAGTCGAAGCGGGGCAGGCAGAGCCAGTCCAGCGAGCCGTCCTTGCCGATGAGGGCGGCGGTCTGGTGGTCGCCGATGAGCGCGAAGTCTTCGATTGGTCGGGGCACGCGGAACGGGTTCCCGGGGGAGGCCCTTGTCAATCGAACGGGACTCGGGTGGACTCAGGCGGTCGCCGGTGCCGCTTCCGGGGCGGGAGCCTCCGCGGCGGCCGCGCGGTCACGGCGCTCCCTGCGGACCAGGACCACCCAGCCGACGGGGACGCCCGCGGCGAACAGCCACCACTGGACCGCGTACGCCATGTGCGGGCCGATGCCGCTGTGGTCGGGCTCACCGATCAGCTCGGGAGTGTCGCCCGGGGGGTCGGGCGAGGTCTGCTCGACATAGCCGCCGAGGACCTGCTTGCCGAGGCTGTCGGCCTGCTGCCCGCTGCTGATCAGCATGATCTGACGGTCGGGCAGGCCGCGGACGTCCTTGATGCCGCTGGCCGCGGACGTCTCGTCGGCCATCAGACGGCCGGTCACGGTGACTTCGCCCTTGGGGGCGGCGGGGATCTTCGGGAAGGCGGTCTGCGGCCCGTCGGCGGGGATCCAGCCGCGGTTGACGAGCAGGACCTTGCCGTCGTCCAGGACGAAGGGAGTCAGCACATGGAAGCCGACCTTGTCGTCGGAGTCGGTGCGGCGCCGCACGACGACCTCGTGCTCCGTGTCGTACGTCCCCTTGGCGCTCACCCGGCGGTACAGGTCCTCCTTGGGCACCTTGTGGCCGGGGGAGGTGATCTCCTCGGCCGGGACCGGATCGGCGGCCAGCGCCTTGGAGATCCGCTGGTTCTGCGCGACGCGGTGCTCGTGCCGGTGCAGCTGCCAGAAACCCAGCTCGACCATCACAGGGATGAGGACGAGGGCGATGAGGGTGAGGATCACCCACTGCCGGGTCAGGAGGAAGCGGTACACCCCACGACCGTACAACTCGGTCGTGAGGTGCCTGGAGGTGGGGTCGGGCGTGAGGCGCTCAGACTTTGTCGATGATGCCCACCCGCCCCTCCGCGCGCGAGCAGTGGGCACCGCAGTACCAGTGGCCGTCCGCCTCGACGCCCTGGCCGATGATGCGGCACCGGCAGTGCTCGCAGATGGGCGCCATGCGGTGGATGGCGCAGGAGAAGCAGTCGAAGACGTGCACCGCGCCTTGTGCGTGCACTTCAAAGGACATGCCGTAGTCGTTTCCGCAGACCTCGCAACGTGCCATGCGCCACAGGGTGGGGCGCCGCGGCGGTGCGGTGCGAGCGGTCGGCGGGCGAGTCGCCCGCAATCACCCGTCTGACGGTCGCGGACTCGCCGACCACGTCGTCACCCGTGCGACGGTCACCGCCCCAAGGTTCACTCGTCCGTGGCGGGCGCCACGTCCTGGAGGAGCTGCCCGAAGGCGGCCTCGTCGATCACCGGCGTGCCGAACGAGCGCGCCTTGACGGTCTTGGAAGTGCCCGAGTCCGGGTCGTTCGTGACGAGCAGACTCGTGAGACGCGACACGCTCGTCGCGATGTGCAGGCCCGTCTCGACCGCCCGGTCCTCAAGCAGCTCGCGCTCCACGGAGGTGTCTCCGGAGAACGCGATCCGCATGCCCTGCTTGAGTGGTTTGCCCGGTTCGTAACGTCCCGGGTTCGGATACGGGCACGCCGGGCGCTTGCGCGAGGGGCGCCAACTTCCGGGCCGGTACGACGAGGAGGGCGCCGGTCCCGTCGACTGGCGGACGACGCGGGGCGCGCCGTCGGACCACTCGGTGAGCGGGCGGCACTCCAGGAGCGGCAGGCGCACATTGCCGCCGGCGGCCGCGTGCAGGCTCGGGCGGAACGCCTCGGCGAGCACGCGCGCGTCGTCCAGGGCATTGTGCGCGTGGCGCTGCTCGACGCCGAAGTGGGCGGCCAGGGACTCCAGCTTGTGGTTGGGCAGGGGCAGCGCCAGCTCCTTGGAGAGCGCGATGGTGCACAGCCGCTGGCGCACGGGGGCGGTGCGCTCCGCGCGTGCGTACTCCCTGGCGATCATCGACCAGTCGAAGACGGCGTTGTGCGCGACGAGGACGCGGCCTTCGAGGCGGCTCGCGAACTCCTCGGCGATGTCCGGGAACAGCGGCGCCTGGGCCAGCGTCTCGCTGGTGAGGCCGTGGATCCAGACGGGGCCCGGATCGCGCTGGGGATTGACCAGCGTGTACCAGTGGTCCTCGATCTCGCCCTGGGCGCCCACGCGGTAGACGGCCGCCGACACTATGCGGTCGTCGCGGGCCAGGCCGGTGGTCTCCACGTCGACGACCGCGTACCCCGTTGGATACGCGGCCGGCCAGGGGATGGCGGACGCTGCGGTCGTGCGGTCTTCGAGCATGGTCCATGAGGATACGGGCCGCCACCGACAGTCATGCCCCCGGTCCGAGAAGCCCCGTCACCAGAGCCTTGACGGAGGTGGTGAACAGGGCCTCCGGATCGAGGGGTCCGGCCAGCGCGCGGGCGAGCGCGCCGTCCCGCTCCGCCGCCTCGGCCGTCCACAGCTCCTCCTCGGCGGGATGCTGGGCCGGGGCGCGTTCACGGTTGCGTTCGACCAGGACGTGGCCGACGACATGGACCTGGACGGCGCGGACGGCGTCGGCGGCACGGGCACCGCGCAGGCCCGCCTCGTGCACTTCGTGGACCAGGGAACGCTGGGCGGGCAGGAACATCCGTTCGGTCAGGCCACGTTCGTGGACCATCGCCACGAGGTGCGGATGGTCGAGCAGTTGGCGGCGCAGGGCGCGGGCCACGGAGACGACGCGCCGCGCGGGGGTGCGGCCGGTGGGGCGGATCTCGCCGAGGTCGGCGAGGGTGCGCTCGACGAGGGCGTCCAGGAGCGCCTCGCGGTTGCCGACGTGCCAGTAGATCGAGGTGACGGCGGCGCCCAGCTCGGCGGCCAGCCTGCGCATCGTCAGGGACCGCGGGCCATGCCGTTTGACAAGACGTGCGGCGGTGTCCAGCACGTCGTCTCTGCTGAGGTGCGTACGCGTCTCTTTACCCTTCACGCTTCCTGTTGTAACTGTGTTACAGAGCAGCCGCAAGCCCGACTACCACAAGCTTGACGAAGGGTGGTACGACATGGCACGCGTACGGTACGGAGCGCGCACCGAGGCGGAGATCGCCGCCGCGCGCACCGCGAGTTCCAAGCTCCCCGACATCTGGTCCACGGGCGTGGTGGCCGTCTGGGAGAGCGATCCCGACGCGGTCGCGGCGGTCCTGCCGCCCCCGCTGAAGCCCGCCGGGCGGCCCCTGGTGCGGGCCAACATCAGCAAGGTCGACCTGCCCGGCTACCCGCTCGGCGCGGGCTCGGTGGCCGTCGCCGCCGAGCACGGGGGAGTGGCCGGCTGGTATCCGCTGGTGATGCCGATGACCCATGAGCGGGCCCTGATCGGCGGGCGCGAGGTCTTCGGCGAGCCGAAGAAGCTCGGCGAGGTGGAGGTCGAGCGCGACGGCATGGTCGTACGTGCCTCGCTGGCCCGGCACGGCATCGCGTTCGTGGAGGTGCGCGGCGCGGTCAGTGGTGCGCTGCCGCTCCCGGAGCCGACCCGGAAGACGGACTTCTACTTCAAGTTCCTGCCCGGGGTGGACGGTTCGGGCTTCGACGCCGACCCGGTGCTCGTGCACTGCGTACGGAACGAGAAGGTCCGCAAGCTGGAGGGCATCACCGGCGACGTCGTCCTGCGGGAGTCGATGTACGACCCGGTGGCCGATCTGCCGGTGCGGGCGATCGTCGAGATCACCATCGGCGAGAAGACCACGGACCAGCAGGGCCGCGTCGTGGAGCGCGTCAGCGCGCAGGCCCTGCTTCCCTACATCCACCAGCGCTACGACGATCCCGCGCAGATCCTCGACGGCCCGCCCGAGGGGAGCGTCTGAGATGGAGCTGCGCGAAGGACAGGTCGCCGTCGTCACCGGCGCGGCGAGCGGCATCGGGCTCGCCATGGCGCGGCGGTTCGCGGCGGACGGCCTGAAGGTCCTCCTCGCGGATGTCGAGGGCGGCGCCCTGGAGAAGGCCGCCGCGGGGCTGCGCGAGGACGGAGCCACCGTGCACGCGCGCGTGGTCGACGTCGGAGACCGCGAGCAGGTCATCACCCTCGCCGACGAGGCGTACGACACGTTCGGCGCCGTCCATGTGCTGTGCAACAACGCGGGCGTCGGCTCGGGCGCCGAGGGCCGCATGTGGGAGCACGAGCCGAACGACTGGAAGTGGGCCTTCGAGGTCAATGTGTGGGGCGTCTTCCACGGCATCCAGGCCTTCGTCCCCCGGATGATCGCGGGCGGCGAGCCCGGACACGTCGTCAACACCTCCTCCGGCGACGGCGGCATCGCACCGCTGCCCACCGCCTCCGTGTACGCGGTCACCAAGGCGGCCGTGGTGACGATGACCGAGTCCCTGTACGCGCATCTGAAGGCGGAGCACGCGCGCGTGGGCGCCTCCGTGCTCTTCCCCGGACCCCACATGCTCCGCACGGGCCTGTGGGAGTCGCACCGCAACCGGCCCGACCGGTACGCCAAGTCCCGCCCCCGCAGAACCCCTTACCGCAGCCTCGACCAGTGGGAGGCCGCGATGAAGGATGCCGGGCAGGAGGTGCGGTTCACGCCCGTCGAGCAGGTCGCGGACTTCGTGGCGGACGGCATCGCGGCGGGCCGCTTCTGGCTGCTTCCGGAGAGCGAGCACAGCGACCGGCAGATCAAGGCGAGGTCGCGGTCGATGCTCGACCGCTCCGACCCGACGTACCTCGAGAACTTCATCCTGGACTGAAAGGAGCGCCAACGATGAGCGACCAGGGTCACCAGAACCCGCAGGACCCGCAGACGCCGCAGGACCCGTACCTGATCATCTCCTCCGACTGCCACGCCGGGCTCCCCACCGAGGAGTACCGCCCCTACCTGGACAGCCGCTTCCACCGCGCCTTCGACGACTTCCTCGGGGAGCGGGACGCACGCCGACAGGAGGCGACCCGGCTAGGCATCCGCAACGACGCGTTCGCCGCCAAGTGGTTCCACGACAACGAGGAGGGCCTGCGCGGCGGCTGGGACACCGCGCAGCGCCTCAAGGAACTGGACGGCGACGGCGTGGCCGCCGAGGTCGTCTTCCCCGACGCGGACGCCGTGGACAGCCAGACCGCCGCGCCCTTCGGCGTCGGCCTCGGCCTCTCCGGAGACCAGGACCCCGAGCTCGGCATGGCGGGCGCGCGGGCGCACAACCGCTGGCTCGCCGAGTTCGTCTCCGAGCACCCCGAACGGCACTGCGGCGTCGCCCTGCTGCCCGTCACCGGTGAGGTCGACCGCGTCGTCGCCGAGATCCACCGCGCCAAGGAGTCGGGGCTCGGCGCGCTGATGATCCCCTCCATGTGGGTCGACAAGGCGCCCTACCACGACCGGCGTTACGACCCGGTGTGGGCGGCGGCGGCCGAGTGCGCGATGCCCGTCCTCACGCACTCCGGGGCGGCACCCCGCCACGAGTACGGCGACCACCTCGGGATCTACGTCTCCGAAGTGACGTGGTGGCCCGCCCGGCCGCTGTGGTTCATGCTCTGGTCCGGCGTCTTCGAGCGCCACCCGGGGCTGAGGTTCGGCGTCGCGGAGTCCGGCTGCTGGTGGCTGCCGAACCTCCTGTGGTTCATGGACCGCCTCTATCTGGGCGCGCACGGCGGCAAGAAGCTCTCCCCGTTCGCCGAGCTGAAGCGCCCGCCGCACGAGTACCTGGACCGGCAGCTCTTCGTCTGCGCCACCAACACCAAGCGCCGCGAGCTGGCCCAGCGCTACGAGATCGGCGTCGACAACATCCTCTGGGGCAGCGACTTCCCGCACCCGGAGGGCACATGGCCCGACACGCGCGCGTGGCTGCGGAAAACCTTCCACGACATCCCGGTGGGGGAGAGCCGCCGCATGCTGGGCCTCGCCGCCGCCGAGGTCTTCGGCTTCGACACGGACAGGCTCGCGCCGCTGGCACGCCGCATCGGCCCGACCCCCGCCGACCTCGGACAGGACACCGACCAAGCGGCCGTGGAGGCCTCGTGGGCCCGCTCGCGCGAGGTGGGCCGCCACTGGCTGACCGACCACGACTTCCCGGTACTGGGGGCGGACACATGAGCGGACATACCAGCGCGGAGCGCTACACCGTGATCTCCGCCGACTGCCACGCGGGCGCCGATCTCCTGGACTACAAGCCCTACTTGGAGTCCCGCCACCACGACGCGTTCGACGCCTGGGCGGCCACGTACGTCAATCCGTACGAGGATCTCCTCGCGGACACCGCCGACCGCAACTGGAACTCGGACCGCCGTATCGCCGAACTCGAAGCGGACGGCATCGTCGCCGAGGTCGTCTTCCCGAACACCATCCCGCCGTTCTTCCCCTCGGCCTCGCTGATGGCCCCGGCCCCCACCCGTGAGGAGTTCGAGCTGCGCTGGGCGGGTCTGCGCGCCCACAACCGCTGGCTCGCCGACTTCTGCGCCGCCGCGCCCGGCCGCAGGGCGGGCGTCTTCCAGATCCTCCTGAACGACGTCGACCAGGCCGTCGAGGAGATCCACCGGTCGGTGGAGGCCGGCCTCACGGGCGGGCTCCTGCTGCCCGGCACCCCGCCGGGCTCGGGCCTGCCGGAGCTCCACTCGGCGGCGTACGACCCGATCTGGGCGGCCTGCGCCGAGCTGGGCGTGCCGGTCAACCACCACGCGGGCTCGGCGTCGCCGCCGCTGGGCGAGGAACCCGCCGCGCGCGCGGTGTTCATGGTCGAGACGACGTGGTTCTCGCACCGGGCGCTGTGGCACCTCGTCTTCGGCGGCGCCTTCCGCCGCCATCCGGGGCTGCGCCTCGTCCTCACCGAGCAGGGCTCCGGCTGGATCCCCGGCGTCCTGGACATGCTGGACTACTACCACGCGCGCCTGGTCGCGGCGGCGACGAGGACAGGGAGCGCCGATACGGCCGAGTCGAAGTTCGGCGCGGGCCTCGCCGAGGCGATGGGCAAGGGCCCCTCCGACGTCTGGCGCGAGAACTGCTTCGTCGGCGCCAGCTTCATGCGCCCGCACGAGGCGGCCCTGCGGGACCGTATCGGCCTCGACAAGATCATGTGGGGCAGCGACTACCCCCACGACGAGGGCACCCACCCCTACTCGCGCGAGGGCCTGCGCGTCGCCTACGCGGGCCTGCCCAGGGACGAGATCGCGGCCATGGTCGGCGGCAACACCGCCCGTGTCTACGGCTTCGACCTGGAGCGGCTCGGGCGCATCGCCGCGCGCGTGGGACCCACGGTCCAGGAACTGGACGAACCCCTCAAAGGGGCCCCGGCCGACGCGACGAGCCCGGTGTTCGCGCCGGGAGGGTCGGTGCGCGTCTGGTGACCTCGGCGGGAGCGGCCGGTGTTTGCGGCAGGGCCTTTGGCGAGGATCACCAACATCCGCTCCCGTACCGCCGGTAATACTTGTCGGTAACAACCTCTAGTCGCGGGCGGGGAGCCGTTCTACGGTGCACGCATGTCCCCGAACCTGCCCGATGTCGTGCTGTGGTCCATCCCGGCTTTCGTGCTGCTCACCGTCGTCGAGATCGTGAGCCACCGGATCCATCCCGATGAGGACGCCGCCGGGTACGAGACCAAGGACGCCACCACCAGCGTCACCATGGGCCTCGGCAGCCTCGCCTTCGACTTCCTGTGGAAGATCCCGATCGTCGCGATCTACTCGGCCGTCTACGCGCTGACGCCGCTGCGCGTGCCGGTCCTGTGGTGGACCGTCCCGCTGATGCTCCTCGCGCAGGACTTCTTCTACTACTGGTCGCACCGGGGCCACCACGTCATCCGCATCCTGTGGGCCTGCCACGTCGTGCACCACTCCAGCCGAAAGTTCAACCTCACGACGGCGCTGCGCCAGCCCTGGACGAGCCTGACGGTGTGGCCGTTCTACCTGCCGCTCATCGCCTGCGGCGTCCACCCGGCGGCGCTCGCCTTCTGTTCCTCGGCCAACCTCGTCTACCAGTTCTGGATCCACACCGAGCGCATCAAAAAGCTGCCCCGCCCCTTCGAGTTCGTCTTCAACACGCCCTCGCACCACCGCGTCCACCACGCGTCCCAGGGCGGCTATCTGGACCGCAACTTCGGCGGCATCCTCATCGTCTGGGACCGCGTGTTCGGCTCCTGGGTGGCGGAGACCGACCGCCCCGTGTACGGCCTGACGAAGAACATCACCACGTACAACCCGCTGCGCGTCGCCACCCACGAGTACGCCGCCATCGCCAAGGACGTGAAGGCGGCGACCAGTTGGCGAGAGCGGGCCGGGCGGGTCCTCCGCGGCCCCGGATGGCAGCCGAAGGCTCCCGAGGCGCCCACGGCCCCCGTACGGGCCTCCGAGGCGACAGGCTCCGAGACGACAGCCCCCGAGGCGACAGCCGCCGAGGCGACAACCCCCGAGACAGCAGCCGCCGAGGCGACGGTCGCGGAGCGGGCGGCATGACGGGGCGGCCCGCGCCGAGGCTGCTCCTCGGCGCCTTCGGCCTCGCCGCGCTCGGGGACCTCCTCGCGCTTCTCGCGGACTTCGACCCCGGCCACGCCGTCCTCAAGCCGCTGCTCATGCCGCTCCTCGCGGCGTACGCGGCTGTGCGGCGGGGCCCGCGACTCCTGATCGCCGCCCTCCTCCTCGGCTGGGGCGGCGACACCCTCCTGCTCTTCGACGCCGAACCCGCCTTCCTCGCCGGAATGGGCTCCTTCGCCGCCGGGCACATCTGCTACCTCGTACTCTTCAAGCGGTACGGCGACACCACGAGGTACGCCCGTACGGGCGGCTCGCCACGCGCGCGTGGAGCGGCGCTCGTGGCGGCCTACGCCCTCGCGCTCGCCGTCACCGTGGCGCTGCTCTGGCCTGACCTGCCGGCCGACATGCGGGGCCCCGTCGCGGGCTACAGCCTGCTGCTCACCACCATGGCGTTCGGCGCGACCACGCTGGGCCTCACGGCAGCCGCCGGAGGGGCGCTGTTCCTGCTGTCGGACACGCTCATCGCGACCGGCGTCGCCGAGTGGCCGCAGCTGCCCCGGCCCGACTTCGCGATCATGCTCACCTACATCGCGGCGCAGTTCCTGCTGGCCAGAGCCGTGCTGGTCACAACCCTCCAGTGCGAAGGTCACCAGCGGATCGGCACCGGCACCGCGGTCAGCAGCGCCGAAAGCACGACGACCACGGCCAGCGCCATCACCTCTGCGCGCGCGGGGACGTAGGTGTGGAGCCGGTCGCCCGTGCCGCGCAGCCGGTGGCGGGCCAGCAGCGCGAGCACGGCGACCACGGCCACGAGCAGTACCTTGGCGAGCAGCGTGCGGCCGTACGCCGTCTCGGTGAGCTGGTCCACGACCGTGCTCGGCGGCATCCGGCGCAGCGTGCTGCAGATCCCGGTCACGGTGATGGCCGCGAACAGAACGGCGGCCACGCGCGCGTAGAGGCCGAGAACGGCGACGCTCGCCTCCGGAGCGGTCGTCCGCCACCGCCGCAGCATCCGCAGGACGTACAGCAGACCACCCGCCCATAGCGCCCCGCACGTCAGGTGCACGAGCGTGAGACCGCTGCCGACCAGCGGGGAGTCCTCCACCGGAGGGTGGGCACGCAGCGCCTCGGCGACGATCACGGCGGCCAGGGGGAGAGCCGCCACCGCGGGGCGCCGCGAGCGGGCGCACAGCGCGGCCACGACGAAGGCGTTGACCTCCAGAAGGGCGAGCCTGCCGTCCCGGGAGTCGTAGAGCCGCCCGATGTCCAGGTCGGAGAGCTGCTGCGGGACGAGATTGCCGTTAGCCACGATCGCGGCGAGCCCGAGCGCCGCGGCGCACCCCGCCCACGCCGCGTACGCCGCCCAGCCGCGCGGCACACGGTCCAGCGGCGCCCCCGGGACACGGCGGGCGAGCCGCGTCCCGAACACCTCGCCCAGCTGCACGCACAGCGCGCCGAATACGACCGCCCGCAGAAACGTGATCCCGCCCGTGCCGGGGGCCTGCGCCTCGCCGGTGCCGCGCAGCGCGACCGAGGGGCCGAGCAGCGGGACCAGCGCGGCGACGGCCACCAGGACGAGCACGGCCACGGCGCGCCCGACGGAAGGCCGTCGACGCGGGGCGTGGTGCGAGGCGGGGGGCGCGGCCGCCACCTCGCCCCCGGAAGACGGTCGCATGGAACTCACCACAAGATCTTCACCAGGGGTGACCGCACCCGGCAAGTCGGGAGCAGGGAGGGGCCGGGCGGTGCACCACCGCCCGGCCCCCTCGTCACACCGTCACCTCACGCTACTCGCGCACGGCGTCCAAGGCGTCGGCCATGCCCACGCCGTAGAACCCGTTCTTGTTCTTGCCGCCCTCGCAGACCGCGTCGGCCTTGCCGTCACCGTCGAAGTCGTACGGATCGGTGCAGGCCATCGCGTCCGCCTGGCGGTACAGGAGCGCCTTGATCCGCGCCGGCGAGGCGTGCGGGTGCGTGGACTTCAGGAGTGCGGCCACGCCCGCGGCGTGCGGCGACGCCATCGACGTACCGCCCTTGTAGCCGAACTTGCCGCCCGGCAGCGTCGAAAGGATCCTGCCGTCGACGGCAGGCGGGTTGGGCGCCTGGTACCGGGTGGCGTCGCCGCCCGGGGCCGTGATGTCGATGACGCCCTTGCCGTAGTTCGAGTACGACGCCTTGATGTCCTTGGCACCGGTGGCGGAGACCGTCACGACGCCGGGCAGCTGCGACGGAAGGTCGAAGCAGTCCTTCGTCTTGATGGTGCGGGGCACCGGAGTGGTGTCGTTGGGGCTCGTCGTGTCGACGATCTCGTCCTGGGCGAGGTCGGTCTTCGCGTTGCCCGCGGCCGCGACGTTCACCGCGCCCTTGCGCTCGGCGTACCTCGCGGCCCGGCCGACGGCGTCGACCAGCGCCTTCTGGTCGTCGTCCGTCGTGCAGTTGAACAGCCACGGGTCGGTGTAATAGCTGTTGTTGGTGACATCCACGCCGTGGTCGGCCGCCCACACGAAGCCGCAGACGACGGCCTCCGTGTAGTACAGGCCGGTCGCGGGCTCCGCCACCTTCAGGCTCGCCACCTTCACGCCGGGCGCGACCCCGGTGATGCCGGTGCCGTTCTTCGCGGCGGCTATCGAGCCCGCCACGTGCATGCCGTGGTCGCTCTCCTTGGCCACCGGACGCCACGCGTTGTCCTTCTGGACGGGCACGCCGCCCAGGCAGCTCGCGGACGCCCGGCGGTCGAAGTTGGGCGCTATGTCGGGGTGCGTGTCGTCGACCCCGGAGTCGAGGACGGCGACCGTGACCTTGCGGCTGCCGAGCGATATCTCGTGCGCCTTGTCCGCCTTCATGGCGGGCAGGTCCCACTGGAGCGGCTCCAGCTCGTCCTGCCCCGCCGACGCCCTGCCCGCCGCGGCCTTCGCCTCGTCGGCGGTCAGCGGCCGCTCGGCGTCCAAGGCGTTGTCGGACTGCGCGGAGAGCGGGGCCGTCCGGGTCGCGCCCGCCGAGTCGACGCCCTTCGCCTCACGGATCGTCCTGGCGAAGTCCGGGTTCGCCGAGTGGACGACGATGACACCGATCTTGTCGTACGCGATGACGACGTCGCCACCGGCCTTGGTGATGGCCTTCTTGACGCGCTGGGAACTTCCCTTGCCGGGGAGGACGTTCACCACATAGCTCATCGATGTGGCATCCGAGGCCGCGGCGGACGCCGAAGCGGGCGCGTCCGGCATCGAGGCGGGCCGCGCCGACGCCGAACCCGGCAGGAAGGCGACGGCCGACGCCACCGCCACCCCGAGCGGGATGGCCAGCGCGCGGCGGGAGCGCGGGAAGGCGGCGGCCTTGCTGGGGAACCTGGTCACGTCCGTACCCCCCGTCACTTCTTCTTCACGGCGTCGAGCGCGTCGACGAGACCGCTGCCGTAGAAGCCGTTCCTGCCCTTGCCGCCGCTCTCGCAGACCGCGTCGACGTCACCGTCGCCGTCCGGGTCGTACGGCCCGGCCGGGCACTCCATGCGGTCGGCCTGCGCCTTGAGGAGGCGCTGCAGTTCGGCCGGGCCCGCCTTGGGGTGCGTGGACTTCAGCAGCGCGGCGACGCCCGCGGCGTGCGGCGCGGCCATCGACGTACCGCGCAGCCAGCCGTACTCGCCGTTCGGCATGGTGGAGAGGATGTTGCCGTTCTTGGACGGGGTGTCGGTCGGCAGTTGGTACTTGTCGCCGCCCGGGGCCGTGACGTCGACGACGCCCTTGCCGTAGCTGGAGTACGACGACTTGAGGTTCTTGACACCGGTCGCGCTGGTGGTGACGACGCCCGGCAGCTGGGTCGGTATGTCGAGGCACTCGTGCGGGTCGATGGTGCGGGTCACCGGCGTGGAGTCGTCCGGGCTGGACTTGTCGACGATCGCGTGGGAGTCCAGGTCGTGGTTGGAGTTGCCCGCGGAGGCGACGTTGAGGATGCCCTTGCCCTTGGCGTACAGCTGGGCGCGGTTGACCGCGTCGAGGATGGCCTTCTGGTCCGGGTCGTCCTTGCAGTTGTACAGCCACGGGTCCACGTAGTAGCTGTTGTTGGTGATCTCGACGCTGTGCTCGGCGGCGAACACGAAGGCGCAGACCACGTTCTCCGGGTAGAACAGCTCATCGACCGGGTCGGCGACCTTGATGCCCGCTATCTTGACGCCGGGCGCGACGCCCGCGACGCCGACGCCGTTGCGCGCGGCGCCTATCTCACCCGCCACGTGCGTGCCGTGGTAGTGGTCCTTGTTCGCCGGGCGCCAGGCCCCGGCCGAGGTGTCCGCCTTGCCGCCGACACAGCTCGCGGACTGCGACGCCGAGAAGTTCGGGGCGAGGTCCGGGTGGGTGTCGTCGACGCCGGTGTCGATCACGGCGACGGTGACCTTCTTGCTGCCCGGGTTGATCCTGGCCGCCTTGTCGGCGCCGATCGCCCGCAGGTCCCACTGGTCGGCCTCCATCGGCTCGGCGCCGGGAGCGGCGCTCCGCTTCAGGGACTTGGCGTCGGCCTCGGACAGGAGCTTCGCCTTGCCGTCGTCCGTGGTGCCCGCCGCCCGCAGCGGAGCGGTGTGGGTCGCGCCCGCGGACTGCACACCGCGCACGTCACGCATCCGCTCGCCGAACTTCGGATCCGACGAGTGCGCGACGATGACGCCGATCTTCTGGTGCGCCACGACGACGGAGCCGCCGGCCTTGGCTATCGCACGCTTCACGTACGCCATCGTCTTGTGGTCCGCGCGGGTGTTGACGACGTACGCGAAGACGGGGGCGTCCTTCGCGGCCGACGCCGACGCCGACACGGGGGCGGGCGACTCGTTCGGGGCCGCCGTCGCGGCACCGGGCACAAAGCCGACCGAGGCGGCGAGCGCGATACCGAGCGGCACGGTCAGCGCCGTACGGCGTCTGGAACGCAGATGAGCCATGGGATCTCCACATCATCCGGATACGGAACCGCCCGAACACAGCTGGTGCTCGGGCAGGTACATGACGGGTCGTGCAGGGCGAAGCTATCTCCCGAACTCCCAGGCCAGCAATGCCTTCCGGAAGAACCGGAAGAAACCGGTGAGTCGGGGCGCGTCGCACGCGCCGCCGTGACGTTGAGCAGACAACAGAAGCAACATCAACCCCTGTCGGATCACGTCCTGTGGCCTTAGCATCGCCATCCGTGGCTCACGTGATCCGCGTCACGCCGGATGTGAGACCAGACCCCCATGGAACAACTGTCCGTCCCCACCCCACCCGCACCACGAGGAGACTCCGTGGCCACCGACGCACCGCCCCCTTCGAAGGGTGGCGCAGGAAAAGAACCCACTCCCCACGCGCCCTCCACGGAAGAGTTCACCGAGGTGCAGGAGAGCGCGGAATTCGGTGAACTGCGCCGCGCCCACCGCTCGTTCGCCTTCCCGCTCACCATCGCCTTCATCACCTGGTACCTCGTGTACGTCCTGCTCTCCAACTACGCGGGCGACCTCATGGGCGCCAAGCTGTTCGGCAACATCAACGTCGCCCTGGTGCTCGGCCTCGGGCAGTTCCTGACCACGTTCCTCATCGCCTGGTTCTACTCGCGGCACGCCGCGGCGAAACTCGATCCCAAGTCCGAGGCGATCAAGTCCCGTATGGAGTCCGGCATGAAGTCCCGCACGGAGGACGACGCATGAGCCCCGCGCACACCGCCGTCATCGACCTCGCGGCGGCGTCCGACGCCTCCCAGCACCGGCCGCTGATCATCAGCCTCTTCGCGGCCTTCGTCGTCGCCACCCTCGTCATCACCGTCTGGGCCGGCCGGCAGACCAAGAGCGCCGCCGACTTCTACGCGGGCGGACGCCAGTTCACCGGCTTCCAGAACGGCCTGGCGATCTCCGGCGACTACATGTCCGCCGCGTCCTTCCTCGGCATCGCGGGCGCCATCGCCCTCTTCGGATACGACGGCTTCCTCTACTCCATCGGCTTCCTGGTCGCCTGGCTGGTGGCGCTGCTCCTGGTCGCCGAACCGCTGCGCAACTCCGGCCGCTACACCATGGGTGACGTGCTCGCGTACCGCATGCGCCAGCGCCCCGTCCGCACCGCCGCCGGCACCTCCACCATCGTCGTGTCGATCTTCTACCTGCTCGCGCAGATGGCGGGCGCCGGCGTCCTGGTCTCGCTGCTGCTCGGCATCACCTCCGACGCGGGCAAGATCCTCATCGTCGCCCTCGTCGGCGTCCTGATGATCGTCTACGTCACCATCGGCGGCATGAAGGGCACCACCTGGGTGCAGATGGTCAAGGCCGTCCTGCTCATCACCGGCACCGTGCTCATCACCTTCCTCATCCTCCTGAAGTTCAACTTCAACGTCTCCGACCTGCTCGGCTCCGCCGCCTCCAACAGCGGGCAGGGCTCGAAGTTCCTGGAGCCCGGCCTCAAGTACGGCGTCAGCGCCACCTCCAAGCTGGACTTCATCTCGCTCGGCATCGCCCTCGTCCTCGGCACCGCCGGACTGCCGCACATCCTGATCCGCTTCTACACCGTCCCCACGGCCAAGGCCGCCCGCAAGTCCGTGAACTGGGCCATCGGCATCATCGGCGCCTTCTACCTGATGACCATCGTCCTCGGCTTCGGCGCCGCGGCCCTGCTCAAGCCCGGCGAGATCATCGCCTCCAACAAGGCGGGCAACACCGCGGCGCCACTCACCGCCATGGAGATCGGCGGCGGCGGCGACTCCGCCGGCGGCGCGATCCTCCTCGCGGTGATCTCCGCGGTCGCCTTCGCCACGATCCTCGCCGTCGTCGCGGGCCTGACCCTGGCCTCGTCCTCGTCCTTCGCGCACGACATCTACGCCAACGTCATCCGCAAGGGCAAGGCCACCGAGAAGGAGGAGATGAAGGCGGCCCGCTGGGCGACCGTCTTCATCGGCGTCGTCTCCATCGCGCTGGGCGCCCTGGCCCGCGACCTGAACGTCGCCGGTCTCGTCGCCCTCGCCTTCGCGGTCGCCGCCTCCGCGAACCTCCCGACGATCCTCTACAGCCTCTTCTGGAAGAAGTTCACCACCCAGGGCGCGCTCTGGTCGATCTACGGCGGTCTGGCCGCGGCCGTCGGCCTGGTGCTGTTCTCCCCGGTCGTCTCCGGCAAGCCCTCCTCGATGTTCCCCGACGCGAACTTCGACTTCTTCCCCCTGGAGAACCCCGGCCTGATCTCCATCCCGCTCGGCTTCCTGCTCGGCTGGCTCGGCTCGATCCTCTCCAAGGAGAAGCCGGACAAGGGCAAGTACGCCGAGCTCGAGGTCAAGTCCCTCACCGGCGTCGGGGCCCACTGACAGGAAATCGTTCACACGCCCGTAGCGGCCGCGTCGTAGAGTCCTACGACGCGGCCGCACCGTTCCTCGTGGCAAATGGCCCATGGCGTTGTCAGAGGTGTCGCGTAAGGTCGAAACCAGTGGGGCCCATACCGATGGGACCTCAGCATCCAACCGCCGGGGAGGGGGCCGCAGTGCTCATCGACACATTTGGCCGCGTAGCCACTGACCTGCGCGTATCACTGACCGACCGCTGCAATCTGCGCTGCACGTACTGCATGCCGGAGGAAGGCCTGCAGTGGCTGGCCAAGCCCGATCTGCTCACCGACGACGAAATAGTCCGCCTCGTGCGGATCGCCGTCACCCAGCTCGGGATCACCGAAGTGCGCTTCACCGGCGGCGAGCCCCTCCTGCGCCCCGGCCTCGTCGGCATCGTCGAGCGCTGCGCCCAGCTGGAGCCCCGCCCCAAGATGTCCCTGACGACCAACGGCATCGGCCTCAAGCGCACCGCCAAGGCCCTCAAGGCCGCCGGCCTCGACCGGGTCAACGTCTCCTTGGACACACTGCGCCCCGACGTCTTCAAGACGCTCACCCGCCGCGACCGCCACAAGGACGTCCTCGAAGGCCTCGAAGCGGCACGCGACGCGGGCCTCACCCCGGTCAAGGTCAACACCGTCCTGATGCCGGGCCTGAACGACGACGAGGCCCCCGACCTCCTCGCCTGGGCCGTCGAGAACGACTACGAACTGCGCTTCATCGAGCAGATGCCCCTCGACGCCCAGCACGGCTGGAAGCGCGACGGCATGATCACCGCGGGCGACATCCTGCAGTCCCTGCGCACCCGCTTCGAACTCACCGAAGAGGGCTCCGGGGAGCGCGGCTCCGCGCCCGCCGAGCGCTGGCTCGTCGACGGCGGCCCGCACCGCGTCGGCGTCATCGCCTCGGTGACCCGCCCCTTCTGCTCGGCCTGCGACCGTACGAGGCTGACGGCCGACGGCCAGGTCCGCACCTGCCTCTTCGCCACCGAGGAGACCGACCTGCGCGCAGCGCTGCGGGCGGCCCCCGAGGACAGCACGGACGGCTCCGACGGCCCGGACGGCTCGGACGAGGCCATCGCCCGCATATGGAAGCTGGCCATGTGGGGCAAGAAGGCGGGCTCGGGCCTCGACGACCCCTCGTTCCTCCAGCCGGAGCGCCCGATGTCGGCGATCGGCGGCTAGCCCTCCCGGGCCGCCCACTCCGCCAGGGGCACGACTTCCTTCAACATGCCCCGCACGCCCAGGAATTGGGAGAGGTGCTCGCGGTGCTCCTCGCACGCGAGCCACGTCTTGCGCCGCTCCGGCGTATGGATCTTCGGATTGTTCCAGGCGAGCACCCAGACCGCGTCGACGCGGCAGCCCTTGGCGGAACAGATCGGCGTTTCGTCACTCACAGTCGCGTCCCTGAACGTTCCGAACAAGGCGACGCCGAGCAGCCACGGGGGGAGCTGCCCGGCGTCGGTCTGTCGCTCCGACGGGGGATGCGGAGCGCGTACGAAGTATGTCACGCGGGACCCGGTGACTGGCACCGGAACTACATGTTGATCTGAGCTTTTCTTGAGCTTGGCGGAACGTCGACGGTCAGCTCTGCCCGCGTGAACTGCCGCGCCGCTGGTCGTACGCGGCGCCCAGGGGATCTTCCGGGACGGATTCCGCGGGACCGGCCGCGGCGGGCGGCGCGAGCATTGGCCGAGAAGGAGCGGGTACGAACGTCGACGGAAGCGAAGGGTTGCCCTCGCGGCCCGCGTTGGCGATCACCACGGAGATGTAGGGGAGGAGGACGCCGAGCACCAGAGCGACGATGGCGACGTGCCGCTCGACGTTCCACAGCACGGCCGCGGCGACGACGGAGACGGTCCGGACCGACATGGAGATCACATACCGGCGCTGCCGGCCGCGCACGTCTTCCGCGAGTCCCTGACGGGCGCCCGTGATCCGGAAGACCTGGCCATCGCTCTGCTTCCGCATCACGTTCCACCACCCTGTCCGCTGTGCCGGACTCTCCCCGGTATCTGCCCCGGTCCGGCCCTTCCACGTTACGCCTGGCCTGCGCAGCCCACGAGACCGGGGCGGGCCTCACCTCGGCGTGGTCCCTGCGTCCGGCCACGTATGGAGGCGCCCGACATGCGCCGTACGGCGCACACGCCGACACTGGCGGTAATGCTCACGTAGAGCCGTACAAGGAGGCAGCTATGGGCTGGTTGTGGGCGATCATCGTGGGATTCGTGCTGGGGCTGATTGCCAAGGCGATCCTGCCGGGTAAGCAGCACAGTCCGCTCTGGCTCACCACGGTGTTCGGCATCATCGGAGCCGTCCTGGGCAACTGGCTCGCGACGCAGTTCGGCATCAACGAGACCAAGGGCATCGACTGGGGCCGCCACGCCCTGCAACTGGCCGCGGCGGTCGTGGTCGTCGGCCTGGGCGACGCGGCGTACAAGATGATCAAGGGTAATAGACGCACGGCCTGAGCCGCACACCCCATGACGAAGGCCCGGCGCCCCACGCGGGGAGCCGGGCCATCGCCGTGCGCGCGGCGACGCGCGCTCAGCAGGATCGGCAGGGCCGCAGGATCAGCCCGCCGTGACCTCGACCGCCGCCAGGTTCTTCTTGCCTCGGCGCAGCACCAGCCACCGCCCGTGCAGCAGCTCCTCACGAGCGGGCACGGCGTCCTCGGCGGCGACCTTGACGTTGTTCACGTAGGCACCGCCCTCCTTGACCGTCCGCCGCGCGGCCGACTTGCTCGCCACCAGGCCGACCTCGGCGAGCAGGTCCACGACCGGACCGAGTTCGGCGACCGCGACGCGCGGCAGCTCCGAGAGGGCCGCCACCAGCGTCGCCTCGTCGAGATCGGCCAGCTCGCCCTGGCCGAAGAGCGCCTTGGACGCGGCGATGACCGCGGCGCACTGGTCCGCGCCGTGCACCAGCGTCGTCAGTTCCTCGGCGAGCGCGCGCTGGGCGGCGCGCGCCTGCGGACGCTCCTCGGTCTGCTTCTCGATCTCCTCCAGCTCCTCGCGGGACTTGAAGGAGAGGATCCGCATGTACGTCGAGATGTCCCGGTCGTCCACGTTCAGCCAGAACTGGTAGAACGCGTACGGCGTCGTCATCGCCGGGTCGAGCCAGACGGCGCCGCTCTCGGACTTGCCGAACTTGGTGCCGTCCGCCTTGACCATCAGCGGCGTCGCGAGCGCGTGCACGCTCGCGTCCGGCTCCAGGCGGTGGATCAGGTCGATGCCGGCCGTGAGGTTGCCCCACTGGTCGCTGCCGCCCTGCTGGAGCGTGCAGCCGTAGCGGCGGTACAGCTCCAGGAAGTCCATGCCCTGCAGGAGCTGGTAGCTGAACTCCGTGTACGAGATGCCCTCCTGCGACTCCAGACGCCGGGCGACGGAGTCCTTCGTAAGCATCTTGTTCACACGGAAGTGCTTGCCGATGTCGCGCAGGAACTCGATCGCGGACAGACCCGCGGTCCAGTCGAGGTTGTTGACCATCACCGCGGCGTTGTCGCCCTCGAAGGAGAGGAACGGCTCGATCTGCGAGCGCAGCCGCGCCACCCAGTTCGCGACGGTCTCCGGGTCGTTCAGGGTGCGCTCGGCGGTCGGCCGCGGGTCACCGATCTGACCGGTGGCGCCGCCCACCAGGGCCAGCGGGCGGTGCCCCGCCTGCTGGAGCCGGCGGACGGTGAGGACCTGCACGAGGTGCCCGACGTGCAGGCTCGCCGCGGTGGGGTCGAAGCCGCAATAGAACGTGACGGGACCGTCCGCGAGCGCCTTGCGCAGTGCGTCTTCATCGGTGGACAGGGAGAAGAGTCCCCGCCACTTCAGCTCGTCGACGATGTCCGTCACGGTCTCGCGTCTCCTCGGCAGTGCTTACAGGGTGCACGTACGTGCAAGGGTCGAGGTTATACGCCCTGGCTGACCGAACTCATATTGAAATCGGGGACGCGCAGCGCGGGCATCGCGGCCCGGGTGAAGTAGTCGCCCCACTCGCGCGGCAGCGTCTTCTCCGTACGGCCCGCCTCCGAGGCCCGGCCGAGCAGGCCGACCGGCGACTCGTTGAAGCGGAAGTTGTTCACCTCGCCCACGACCTCGCCGTTCTCGACGAGGTAGACGCCGTCCCTGGTGAGGCCGGTCAGGAGCAGCGTGGCCGGGTCGACCTCGCGGATGTACCAGAGGCAGGTGAGCAGCAGCCCGCGCCCGGTGGCCGCGACCATCTCGTCCAGGGAGCGGTCGCCGCCCCCGTCGAGGATGAGGTTGTCGATGGCGGGCGTCACCGGCAGCCCGGTCAGGCCCGCGCTGTGCCTGCTGGTGGCCAGGTGCGCCAGCTCGCCGGCGCGGATCCACTCGGTGGCGCTCAGCGGCAGCCCGTTGTCGAAGACGGACGTGTCGTCGCCCGAGGCGTGCGCGAGCACGAACGGCGCCGACTCGAGGCCGGGCTCGTGCGGGTCGCTGCGCAGCGTCAGCGGCAGTTCGGCGAGCCGCTCGCCCAGGCGTGTGGCGCCGCCCGGCTTGGAGAAGACCGTGCGGCCCTCGGCGGCGTCCCGGGCCGAGGAGGACCACAGCTGGTAGATCAGCAGATCCGCCACGGCGGTGGGCGGCAGCAGTGTCTCGTACCGCCCGGCCGGCAGGTCGACGCGCCGCTGGGCCCAGCCGAGGCGCTGCGCGAGTTCCGAGTCGAGCGCCGCGGGGTCGACGTCCTTGAAGTCACGGGTGGCGCGCCCCGCCCACGCCGACTTGGTGCGGTCCGGTGACTTGGCGTTGAGTTCGAGGGTGCCGTTGGGCTGGTCGTGCCGCAGGCGCAGCCCCGTCGACGTACCGAGATAGCTGGATACGAGTTCGTGGTTCGCGAAGCCGTACAGCTCGCGTCCGCCCGCGCGGGCGGACGCGAAGGCCTCGCCGAGGGCGGGTGCGAAGTCGGCGAAGACCGCGGAGGAGGTCTCGGCCGGGGCGTCCGTGAAGTCGGTGGAGGGGGCGGTGCCGGTCACCAGCGGCTGTGCGTCCTCCGCCGGGCCCGCCCCGCGCGCGGCTTCTTCGGCGGCCCTCACCAGCGGCTCCAGGTCGTCCTTGGTGACGGCCGAGCGGGAGACGACACCGGAGGCGGTGCCTTCCTTGCCGTCGACGGTGGCGATGACGGTCAGGGTGCGGCCGCGGGTGACGCCGTTGGTGGTGAGGGCGTTGCCCGCCCAGCGCAGATTCGCCGTGGACTCCTCGTCGGCGATCACCACGCAGCCGTCGGCGGTGGACAGTTCGAGGGCGCGCTCGACGATCTCGTGCGGCTTGGTGTTGCGCGGGCTCATCGACCGGCCTCCTGCGTGGTGTTCAGAATGTTCACGCCCCGGAAGAGGGCGGACGGGCAGCCGTGCGAGACCGCGGCGACCTGGCCCGGCTGGGCCTTGCCGCAGTTGAAGGCACCACCGAGGACGTACGTCTGCGGGCCGCCGACCGCGGCCATCGAGCCCCAGAAGTCGGTGGTCGTCGCCTGGTAGGCGACATCGCGCAGCTGCCCGGCGAGCCGCCCGTTCTCGATCCTGTAGAAGCGCTGCCCGGTGAACTGGAAGTTGTACCTCTGCATGTCGATCGACCACGACCGGTCGCCGACCACGTAGATGCCGCGGTCGACGCCCGCGATCAGATCCTCGGTGGAGAGCCCGCCGGGATCCGGCTGGAGCGACACGTTCGCCATGCGCTGTACCGGCACGTGGCCGGGGGAGTCGGCGTACGCGCAGCCGTTGGACCGCTCGAAGCCGGTGAGCCGCGCGATGCGCCGGTCCAGCTGGTAGCCGACGAGCGTGCCGTCCTTGACCAGGTCCCAGGACTGCGCGGCGACGCCCTCGTCGTCGTAGCCGATGGTGGCGAGCCCGTGTTCGGCGGTCCTGTCGCCCGTCACGTTCATCAGCGGCGAGCCGTAGGCGAGCTTGCCGAGCTGGTCGAAGGTGGCGAACGACGTGCCCGCGTACGCGGCCTCGTAGCCGAGCGCGCGGTCCAGTTCGGTGGCGTGGCCGATGGACTCGTGGATGGTCAGCCAGAGGTTCGACGGATCGACGACGAGGTCGTACGAGCCCGCCCGCACGCTCGGCGCCCGCATCTTTTCCGCCAATTGCTCGGGGATCCGCGCGAGCTCGCCCTCCCAGTCCCAGCCGGTCCCGGTGAGGTACTCCCAGCCCCGCCCGGCCGGTGGCGCGAGCGTGCGCATCGAGTCGAACTCACCGCTCGACTCGTCGACGGCGACCGCGGTGAGCTGAGGGTGCAGCCG
Organism: Streptomyces sp. NPDC003032; assembly: GCF_053591415.1. NCBI lineage: Bacteria > Bacillati > Actinomycetota > Actinomycetes > Kitasatosporales > Streptomycetaceae > Streptomyces > Streptomyces sp. NPDC003032. The sequence continues at coordinate 32,044 of NZ_JBSFTT010000042.1, forward strand.
CACGCGCTGCTGCGTGGTCACCGTGCCCGCCGTGTCCGCGTAGAACTTGTTCTCGTGCACGGTGAGCAGCGAGGCGTCGACATGCGCGACCCCCTCGGCGGCGAGCAGCCGAGCGCTCCAGTCGGCGAGCAGCCCCGCCTTCTCCTCGTCGGGCACCGAGAAGGGGTCGATCCCGTACGAGGAGACCCATGTCCGGTCGGCGTGCACGGGCTCGTCCGCCAGCTCGACGCGCTCGTCCGACCCGGCCGCCGCGATCACCCGCGCCGACAGCTTCGCCATGGCCACGGCCTGCGAGGCGACCTTCGCCGCCGCGTCCATACTCAGGTCGACACCCGAGGCGAACCCCCAGGTACCGCCGTGCACCACACGGACCGCGTACCCCAGATCCGTGGTGTCCGAGGACCCGGACGGCTTGGCGTCGCGCAGCCGCCAGGACGCGTTGCGCACCCGCTCCAGGCGGAAGTCCGCGTGGTCGGCGCCGAGCGCCCGCGCGCGGGCGAGCGCGGCGTCGGCGAGAGCCCGCAGCGGCAACGCCGTGAAGGCTTCATCGATGGAATGAGGCACGGATGTCTCCCTGCTGTCGGCACCGGTCAGGTCCGATCATGTCGCGCGCGGTGGCCCCGCGGCCAGACCTTTCTGTAGGGATCCAACAGGGAGTCCTCTGCGCCACTGTCGGTCGCCGATTCTCCGTATCGCGGAAGGTACCGATAGGTTTTCGACGTACCAGACCGCTATCGAAAGGGTGATCCGTTGAGCCGCTCGGTTCTCGTCACCGGAGGAAACCGGGGCATCGGCCTCGCCATCGCCCGCGCCTTCGCCGACGCCGGTGACAAGGTCGCGATCACCTACCGCTCGGGTGAGCCGCCGCAGGTCCTCACCGACGCCGGGGTCCTCGCCGTCAAGTGCGACATCACCGACGCCGAACAGGTGGAGCAGGCCTACAAGGAGATCGAGGAGAAGCACGGGAACGTCGAGGTCCTGGTCGCCAACGCCGGCATCACCAAGGACCAGCTCCTGATGCGCATGTCCGAGGAGGACTTCACGTCCGTCCTCGACACCAACCTCACCGGCACCTTCCGCGTCGTCAAGCGCGCGAACCGCGGCATGCTGCGGGCCAGGAAGGGCCGCGTCGTCCTGATCTCCTCGGTCGTGGGCCTGATGGGCGGCCCGGGGCAGGCCAACTACGCCGCGTCCAAGGCCGGTCTGGTCGGCTTCGCGCGCTCGCTCGCCCGCGAGCTCGGGTCGCGCAATCTCACCTTCAACGTCGTCGCGCCCGGTTTTGTCGACACCGACATGACCAAGGTGCTGACGGACGAGCAGCGCGCGGGCATCGTCGCCCAGGTGCCGCTCGGCCGTTACGCGCGGCCCGAGGAGATCGCCGCCGCGGTGAGGTTCCTCGCGTCCGACGACGCCTCGTACATCACTGGAGCCGTCATCCCCGTTGACGGCGGATTGGGCATGGGTCACTGATCACATGAGCGGAATTCTCGACGGCAAGCGCATCCTCATCACGGGTGTGCTGCTGGAGTCCTCCATCGCCTTCCACGCGGCCAAGGTCGCCCAGGAGCAGGGCGCCGAGGTCATCCTGACCGCCTTCCCCCGGCCCACCCTCACCGAGCGCATCGCCAAGAAGCTCCCCAAGCCCGCCAAGGTCATCGAGCTGGACGTGACCAACGACGAGCACCTGGACCGCCTCGAAGGCCTCGTCCGCGAGGAGCTCGGCGGACTGGACGGCGTCGTCCACTCCATCGGCTTCGCCCCGCAGGGTGCCTTCAACTTCCTGGAGGCCACCTTCGAGGACGTCTCCACGGCGATGCACGTCTCCGCGTACTCCCTGAAGTCGCTCACGATGGCCTGCCGCCCCCTGTTCGGCGACAGCGCCTCGGTCGTCGGCCTCACCTTCGACGCGCAGTACGCCTGGCCGAAGTACGACTGGATGGGCCCGGCCAAGGCCGCCCTGGAGGCCACAAGCCGCTACCTCGCCCGCGACCTGGGCAAGGAGAACATCCGCTGCAACCTCATCTCCGCGGGCCCGCTCGGCTCCATGGCGGCCAAGTCCATTCCGGGCTTCGCCGACCTCGCGGACGTCTGGAACACCCGCTCCCCGCTGAGCTGGGACATGGCCGACCCCGAGCCCGCGGGCCGCGGCATCGTCGCCCTGCTCTCGGACTTCTTCCCGAAGACCACCGGCGAGATCATCCACGTCGACGGCGGCGTCCACATGGTCGGAGCCTGACCGGGATGAAGAGCGCCTGACCAGGCATCTCGTACGTAGGTGACGCCCCGTCCCCCGCTCCGTGCGGCAGGCGGGGCGTCACCCGTTCGGCCCACCGGCCGGGCGGTGGGGGGCCGGTGCCGCGCACCCTGAAGTGTGCGTCTTACCGGTGCGGTGCTCACCGCTCTCGCCCTGCTGGTCGCCGTGCCTCCCGGTGCCGCGTCCCTGGGCGAGGCCGATCCGGACCACCGCCACGCGCGCGTGGGGACGCCAAAGCCCCGGCCCTTCGGCTCGGAGTGCCGCACCGGGGTCGCCGGCTCCGGCGTCATCGCGTACTGCCACAACCCTTACCCCGAGACCGACCGGGTCCGCCTGCACGTGGAGTGCGACCGGTGGTGGGACATCGACGTCGACAGCGCGCCGGTCGAGGCGGGGCCCGCCCAGACGGTGCGCCTGACCGGGCGGTGCTGGAAAGAGGTCCGCTCGGCCTGGGTCAGCCACCAGAAGTGACCGGACGGCACAGGAACGGGTAGCCCGCCGCCTCGGTCGCGGCCGCCTCCGCGTCCCGCGCGCGGATCGCGTCGACGAGCCGGGCGTGGTCCATGTGCGTCTCGGGGGTCAGCTCCGTGCCGATGTCCTCGCGCAGCCAGTCGCGCAGGACCTCGCCCAGGTCCGCGTAGAGGGCCGTCATGACGTCGTTGTGCGACGCGGCGACGACGGCCATGTGGAACGTCGCGTCCGCCGTCACGAAGGCCTCCGCGTCCCCCGACGCCCAGATCTCCTCGCGGCGCGCGAGGAGGGCGTCGAGCTGCTTGAGGTCGCGTTCGGTGCGGCGCTCGGCGGCGAGCCTCGCGGCGCTCGACTCCAGGGTGCTGCGCAGCTCGGCGATGTGCCGCGGGTCGGCGTCGGCGAACCTGCGGTGCATGACGCCCGCCAGCTCACTGGTCGCGGCCACGTAGGTGCCCGAGCCCTGCCGGATGTCGAGCAGGCCGTTGTGCGCGAGGGCGCGCACGGCCTCCCTGACGGTGTTCCTGGCCACGCCCAGCTGCTCGACCAGCTCCGGCTCGGTGGGGATGCGGGAGCCGACCGGCCACTCGCCCGAGGAGATCTGATTGCGCAGCTCGGAGATGACCTGGTCGGAGAGAGCCGAACGGCGAGGGGAGGTCAGCGGCATGACGTTCCTTCGTGTGGATTGGACAGCCATTCGTGTGGATTGGACATCCAATCATCCCATGATTCTATGATGGCTCCATGGCCAGTGAGGAAACCAGCACGATGACCCCGACAGCAACGACACCGCCCACGCGTACCGACACGGCGCGGAAACAACCCCCCACGCGCGCGTGGGCGACGCGTCTTGTCATCGTCGGCATCGTCCTCGCGGCCCTCAACCTCCGCCCGGCCATCACCAGCCTCGGCTCCCTCCTCGAAGAGGTGCGCGACGGCCTCGGCATGAGCGGCACCCTCGCCGGACTGCTCACCTCCGTACCGCCCCTGTGCTTCGCGGTCTTCGGCGTGATGGCGCCCCGGTTCGCCCGGCGCTTCGGCCCGAGCGCGGTGGTCTGCGTCGGCATGGTGGCGATCGCCACGGGCCTTGCGATACGCCCCTTCCTCGGCGGCACGGCCGGCTTCCTCGCCGCCACCGCCCTCGCCCTCATGGGCATCGCGGTCAGCAACGTCCTGATGCCGGTCATCGTCAAGCGCTGGTTCCCCGACCGGGTCGGCTCCATGACCGGCCTGTACTCCATGGCGCTCGCGCTCGGCACCGCCCTCGCCGCCGCCCTCACGGTCCCCATGACCGACGCGCTCGGCGGGCGCTGGCAGACCGGGCTCGCCGTCTGGGCGGTCCTCGCCGTCGTCGCCATCGTGCCGTGGATCCCGCTCGTCCGTGACCGGAGCGCGGCCTCCGCCGCACCGGAGCACGTCAGCACCACCGTGCGGCAGGAGGACGCCGGGCTGCGCATCACCCACAGCCGCACCGCCTGGGCGCTCGCCGTCTTCTTCGGGCTCCAGGCCACGGCCGCGTACATCACGATGGGCTGGATGCCGCAGATCTTCCGTGACGCGGGCGTCCCCGCGGGTGAGGCGGGCGTGCTGCTCGCCGTGACGATGGCCATGGGCGTGCCGCTGGCGTTCGTCATCCCCAGGGTCGCCACGCGCCTGACCAACCAGGGCCCCGTCGTGGTCGTCCTCGGCGCCTGCGGCCTCGCCGGGTACGCGGGTCTCTACCTCGCGCCCGCGGGCGGCGCCTGGGTCTGGGCGCTGCTGCTCGGCGTCTCCAACTGCGCCTTCCCGCTCGCCCTCACGATGGTCGGCATGCGGGCCAAGAGCAGCGTGGGCGTGGCCAAGCTGTCCGCCTTCGCGCAGAGCACCGGCTACCTGATCTCGATCCCCGGGCCGCTTCTGGTGGGCGTCCTCTACCAGCACAGCGGCGGCTGGGGCCTGCCGATCGCGCTGATGGCGGGGCTGATGGTGCCGCAGATCGTCGTCGGCACCCTCGCGGGCCGCAACCGCACGGTCGAGGACGAAGTGGCGGCCAGGGCGGCCTGACGCCACCGGCGGGGGCGCTGGCCGGCTCGACCCCACCGGCGGGGGTGCGGGCCGGTTCGACCCCACCGGCGGGGGTGCGGGTCCGGGGTGCGAGACTGGCGGTATGCCCGTCCTCGACCCGAACCCCCAGAACGGCCAGAAGAAGCTGCTCATCGTGCTCGGCGCGATGCTGGCCATCACCGTGATCATCGGCATCGTCGCCTCCATCGTCTCCCCGTGATCCGACCCGATGGTGGGGCTAGCACCCCCATCCCCTAGGGGGTCAGTGTCAGGGTCAAGTGGGTGGATCACCGGATGGGCCCAAGGGCCGCCGATCGCCTAGTTTCGAGTTGTGCCCGCGACGACGCGGCACGGACCACTCGAAGACCACGGAGGCGGCATGTCGGCCCGCACGCACACCCGGCGCGACCCCGCGGAGTCGGGCAGCGTCGAGATCCAGCTCCCCTGGTGGGCCATCGCCCTGCCCGCCGTCGCCTTCGCGGCCCTGCTCCTGCTGATCCTGAACCCCGCGGACGCCCACGCCGCGACCAGCGAGCCCGTCGTCACCAACCTCCTCGAGCGCATACAGGCGATGGTCCTGCGAGCGGCCCCGTGACCACCGCCCCGCCGGAGCCGTCACCCGCCCAGGGCCACCGCGTCAACTACCTGCGCCCTGTGGCGCGTTTCATGCGAAGCTGGGATGCATGAGCGTCGCAGAACCCCGCAGGATTGTCCTCTTCCGGCATGCGAAGGCCGACTGGCCGCAGATCTCCGACCACGAACGGCCGCTCGCCGACCGAGGCCGCAGGGACGCCCCCGTCGCCGGACGCAAGCTGGCCGACAGCGGCATCCCCTTCGACCTGGCCCTCTGCTCGACCGCGGTCCGGACCCGCGAGACCTGGAAGCTCGCCGTCCAGGAGCTGCCGCAGCGGCCGAAGACCGTCTACGAGGAGCGGTTGTACGAAGCCTCTCCCGGCGAGCTGATCGCCGTGCTCAACGAAGTCCCGGACGACGTGCAGAACGTCCTCCTGATCGGCCACAACCCCGGAGTGCAGGGTCTGACCGACATCCTCGCCGGGGACGCCGAGGGCGACGCCCGGGAGCGGCTGACCCGCCGAGGCTTCCCGACCGCGACCTTCTCCGTCCTGACGTACTCCGGTTCCTGGAAGGCGCTCGAACCGGGCGTGGCCACCCTCGTCGGCTACTGGGCGCCGTCCGAGTAGACCTCGCGTCCCCCTCCGTCCCTCCTTCGTCGGTACGTCGATGGGGCCCCACACCACTGTGGTGCGGGGCCCCATCGACGTACCGACGTACCGACGTATGCGAGAGACGTATACGAGAGGAGTGGGTGCGGCGCGGCCGTCAGTCGGTGTGGGTGTCCGCCGCCTCGACCTCTTCGCGGGTGATACCGAGGAGATAGAGGACGGTGTCCAGGAAGGGCACGTTCACCGCGGTGTGCGCGGCCTCGCGGACCACGGGCTTGGCGTTGAAGGCGACACCGAGCCCCGCCGCGTTCAGCATGTCGAGGTCGTTCGCGCCGTCTCCGATCGCGACGGTCTGCTCCAGCGGGACCCCGGCCTCCATGGCGAAACGGCGCAGCAGCCGCGCCTTGCCCGCCCGGTCGACGATCTCGCCGGTCACCTTGCCGGTGAGCTTGCCGTCGACGATCTCCAAGGTGTTGGCCTGGGCGAAGTCGAGGCCGAGACGTTCCTTCAGATCATCGGTGACCTGGGTGAAACCACCCGAGACGACGCCCACTTGATAGCCGAGGCGCTTGAGGGTGCGGATGAGGGTGCGGGCGCCCGGGGTCAGCCGGACCTCGCAGCGGACCTTGTCCACGACCGAGGCGTCGAGGCCCGCGAGCAGCGCCACGCGCGCGTGCAGCGACTGCTCGAAGTCCAGCTCGCCGCGCATCGCCGCCGCCGTCACCTCGGCGACCTCGTCCTCGCAACCGGCGTGCGCGGCGAAGAGCTCGATGACCTCGTCCTGGATGAGCGTCGAGTCGACGTCCATCACGACCAGGCGCTGCGCGCGGCGGTGCAGGCCGGCCGCGACCACCGCGACGTCCACGCCCTGCTTCGCGGCCTCTATGGCGAGGGCGGTGCGCAGCGGCTCGGTCTCGGTGCCGGACACCGCGAACTCGACGGCGGTCACCGGGTACTTGGCGAGCCGGAAGATACGGTCGATGTTGCCACCGGTCCCGGTGATGCTGGCGGCGATCGCGGCCGTCGACTCCGAGGTCAGAGGGTGGCCGAGCACGGTCACGAGCGAACGCCCGAGGCCGCGAGGCCGGTTGTCTCCGATGCCCGAGATGATCTCGGCCTGCATCTTCATGGACTCCGCCCAGCTGTGGACGGTGGCGCGCAGGTCACCCTCCAGGCCGGCGGGCGGCTCGGTCACGAGCGCGCACAGGACTATCCGGCCGCGGGTGACGACCTGCTCGATGTCGACGACGTCGACGGAGTAGGCGGCGAGGGTGTCGAAGAGGCCGGCGGTGAGGCCGGGGCGGTCCTTGCCGAAGATCTTGACGAGGAGTGTGGGGATTTCGGCGGGCTTAGGGGGCTGTGAAGCGCTCATGGTGCTCCCTACGGTATCCGCCCCCTTCTTTTGGGTGCCTGGTGGTCCGCTTGCCGGACATCGGTTGTTGTTCGGTTGTTGTTCGTGCCGCCGCTTCGCGGCGATGCTCTCCCACCCAGCCGCCCGTTTGCCCCGCGTTGCAGGGGCCAGGTAGGGGCCCAAGGCTCACACGCGACGTACCTCAGCGTGGCCTTCGGGGCGGGGTCTCCGGAGGTGGTGGGGGAGGTGGCGGTGGGGGAGGCCAGTCGCCCGAGCGGGGGCGGGGGCGGTTTGGCCGGGGGCGGGGTGGTGGGACGAGTGGCGCCGCCACCGTCGGCGCGCCGGAGGCGTCGGAGGCGTCCCGCGGGGGTCGCAGATAAGGGTTGGTGTCAGGGTTCGGCGGACGGTGCGGCGTGCCGGGACGGTACGGGCCCGCCCCTTCCCGCGCGGCGGCGGGGGCCACCTCACCCGGAGCCGTCGCCCCGGCCCCGGCCCCGACGCCGGCCCCGGCCCCGACACCCGGAGCCGTCGCCCCGACGTCGGCCCCGGCCAGGGCGAGAGGCGAAGCCCTCCCGCCCGCCGCCCCTGTGGCACACGCGAGCAGCGCCCCCGCCAGTCCCGCCGCGAACCCCCACGCCGCCCCGAGCAGCACCGCCATCCCCAGGCGTCCGTGCAGCTCGACCCCCGCGCCGAACGCGTCGAAGCCGAGTACCGACAGCGAGGCGTCGGCGGACACCCCGGTCAGCCACACCAGCAGCGGAAGCCCCGCCGCGGTCACGGCCCCGAGCCGCACCCCGCAGCGCCCGGCGAACCCCACAGCGCCGCCGGCCAAGGGCGTCCGCACCGCTGCGAGCACCCCCGCGAACAGCATCATCAGCACCGCGGCGACGCCCAACAGCCACACTCTGCCGTCGAGTTCGGCGAGCCGCCCCAGCGTGAGCGCCTTGTCGGACGTCCCGGACAGCAGATCGTCCACCGGATCCGGCAGGAACCGCGCGAGCACGCCCGTCGCCCTGCCGTCCCAGGGGACGAAGAGCCCCACGGGGATACCGAGCCACACACCGTTCGGCGCCCCGAGCAGCGCAGCTCCGGCGATCCGTCGGGGATGGGCGTCGCCGATCATCGCGTACGCCGCAGCGGCGAGCCCCGCGGCGACCGCCACCAAGACCACCGTGACCAGCGCGGAAGCCGCGGGCCGCACCACCCGGTGCAGACCACCGAGGCCACGCGGCAGCGGTGTGCGGCGCGACGCGAGCAGCGCGATGAGCAGGACGCCGGCCGCCCACGCCGTCCCGCCGAGCAGCGTCGGCGCCGTGTCGACGGTGAAGCCGACCGAGGCCTTCGCCTGCGCCAGATCCCCGAGCCGGTCGGGGAGCAGCCCCCCGATGTCCCCGAGGCCCCCCGGCAGCTTGTCGCCGATGCCGCCGGGCAGCTGGTCGAGCCCGTCCTCGATCCCCTTGTCGATTCCCTTGTCGATGCCGAGCTGCTCGCCGTCGATCGTGATGACGTCGTGGCCCACCCAGGCGAGCCCGGCGAGCATCGCCAGGAAGAGGGCGATCACCGAGCCCGCGCGCGCGATGAGTTCGGCGGGCGTGACGACCACACCGATCCCCCGCAGGGAACGCAGGAAGAAAGAGGCGAGGAGCAGCGCCCCCACCAGACCCACGCCGAGTGGCGCGATATCGATCGCCGTGGTCGCCTCGGCCTCGTCCAGGCCGAACGCCGACACGTCACCGGACGGAGTGACCGAACCTCCCGCGCCGAGCGCCACCGTCGCGGCCGTCATCGGTCCGAGCGCGCCCACCGAGTCCGCGCCGAGCAGATGCAGCCCGAGCGCGGCCGTCCCCGCCATGCCGATCAGTGACCAGCTCACCGCGGCGATCGCGCAGAGCAGTACGTCACCCCACCGCACGCCGCGGCCTTCACCTCTGTCTTCGCCGGCCTGCATCAGGACCCCCGAACCGCAGTGCGTCACCCTCTCACCACGGTGCTCACGTTTCACGCGATACATACGTTTTCACATATGTCCTGCGCGTAATGGCCGTGATGGGTGCTTACTACTCTCCGGGGCGGTTTCTTCCCCGTCAACGGGGCAACCATGGGGGCCCGTACGCACTCTTCACAAGGCCCGACTTTCGGTCAGACGCCTCAGCCTGAAATAGTTCCTCCCGATGTTCGACATCCCTAGACTCCCCACATGGGGGCTAGCTCGGGGGACAACTCAGTGGGGCATGGAGTGCCGGAACTCGTACTGGAATTGAATGGAAGGACCTGGACGCTCGATCCGTCCAGGCCATACACCCTCGGACGTGATCCTCAGGGAGACATAGCGCTCGACGACGCCAGGGTGTCCTGGCGTCACGCCACGATCAGCTGGAGCGGGCGCAGTTGGGTCATTGAGGACCACGGCAGTACCAACGGCACCTTCGTACAGGGCCAGCGGATCCACCAGATGGAGATCGGCCCCGGTTCGGCCGTGCACCTCGGCAACGCGACCGACGGTCCGCGGCTGAACCTGTCCGGCAGCGCCGCGGCCGCGGCCGTGTCCGCGCCCCAGCAGCAGGCCGCATCTCAGCAGCAGCATGCCCAGCAGCCGCAGGCCCGGCAGGAGGGTCCCGGCTGGGCCGCGCAGGCCGCTCAGCAGCAGGCCCCGCACCAGCAGGCACCCCAGCAGCAGGTCCCGTACCAGCCGCAGCAGCAGGGCTGGCAGCAGCAGCACCAAGCCCAGCCCCAACAGCATCAGCCCCAACAGCATCAGCCGCCGCAGCAAGCACACGTGCCGCAGCAGCAGAGCGGCCCTGCCGAGCAGTACGCGCAGAAGACCCCCGGTTCCGGCGGCGCCGCGGGGGCCCCGCCGGTCTACGGCGACCGCAGCCCGACGACGTTCCACCAGCTCGCACTCGGCCGCAAGATGCGGATCGGTCGCGCCCTGGAGAACGAGCTGGTCGTCTCCGACCTGCAGGTCTCGCGCCACCACGCCGAGTTCACGGCGACGCCCGACGGCCGCTTCGAGATCCACGACCTCGGGTCGCACAACGGCACGTACGTCAACGGCCAGCCGATCGCGAAGTCCTCGACCGTCCTGATCGGCCCGAACGACATCGTCGGCGTCGGCCACTCGACCTTCCGCCTCGTCGGCGGACAGCTAGAGGAGTTCGTCGACACCGGTGACGTCTCCTTCTCGGCCCGCCACCTCACGGTCACGGTCGACGGCGGCAAGCAGATCCTCAAGGACGTCTCCTTCGGCGTCCCGGAGAAGTCGCTCATCGCGGTGATCGGACCCTCCGGTTCCGGCAAGTCCACCCTGCTCAAGGCGCTCACTGGCTACCGGCCCGCCAACCAGGGCGACGTCCTCTACGACAACCGGAACCTCTACAAGCAGTTCGCCGAGCTGCGCCAGCGCATCGGTCTGGTCCCGCAGGACGACATCCTGCACAAGGAACTGACCGTCAAGAAGGCCCTCAAGTACGCGGCCAAGCTGCGCTTCCCGGCCGACACCACGGAGGCCGAGCGCGAGTCCCGCATCGACGAGGTGCTGCGCGAGCTCAAGCTGGACATCCACAAGGAGAAGAAGGTCACCTCCCTCTCCGGTGGCCAGCGCAAGCGCGTGTCGGTCGCCCTGGAGCTGCTCACCAAGCCCTCGCTGATCTTCCTGGACGAGCCGACCTCCGGTCTCGACCCGGGCATGGACCGCGATGTCATGCAGCTCCTGCGCGGCCTCGCCGACGACGGCCGCACGGTCCTCGTCGTTACCCACTCCGTCGCCGAGCTTGCGATCTGCGACAAGCTCCTCGTCATGGCGCCGGGCGGCTCGGTGGCGTACTTCGGCCCGCCGGAGGAAGCCCTCAACTTCTTCGGCTACAGCACCTGGGCCGACGTGTTCTCCGCCTTCGAGAACTACCGCGACTACGACTGGGCGGGCCGCTGGAAGGGCTCGCAGCACTACCAGATGTACGCCGCGGACATCGACGCGGTCGCCGCGCAGTCCGTATCGATGTCGCCCCCGCAGGCGGTGAAGCCGCCCAAGCCGCAGGGCTGGGGCTCGCAGCTGTGGACCCTGATCCGCCGCTACACCTCGGTGATCGCCTCCGACAAGGGCTTCCTGGGCCTGATGGTGATCCTGCCCGCGGTCCTCGGCATCGTCAGCGTCGTCATCCCGGCCGACTTCGGCCTCGGCCCGCCCAAGCCGCCGAACAAGTTCAACGGCGACGCCGGCACGATCATGCTGATCCTCGCGGTCGGCATGTGCTTCTCGGGCGCGGCCAACTCCGTACGTGAGCTGATCAAGGAACGGGTCATCTACGAACGGGAACGGGCCACCGGCCTCTCCCGCTCGGCGTACCTGATGTCCAAGGTCATCGTCCTCGGCGTCATCACGGCCTTCCAGGGCGTCATCATCTGCGCCATCGGCTTCGCCCCGCGCGAGCTGCCGAAGGAAGGCCTGATCATGCCGCCGGCCGCGGAGATCTGCCTGACGATCATCGCGCTCGGCTTCACCTCGATGATGTTCGGCCTGGTCATCTCCTCGCTGGTGAAGACCGCCGAGAAGACCATGCCGCTGCTGGTCATGTTCGCCATCGTCCAGGTCGTCTTCACCGGCGTCCTCTTCCAGGTCTACGGCTCGCCGGGCCTGGAGCAGTTCGCCTGGCTGATGCCGTCGCGCTGGGCCATCGCGGGCGCGGGCTCCACACTGGACCTCGCGCACCTGATGCCGCCGTGGGACACGAAGAACCCCACCGATCTCGACCCCCTGTGGGAGCACTCGGCCGGACAGTGGGGCATGAACCTCACGATCCTGCTAGCGCTCGGCGTCATCTGCGGCTTCGCCGTCGCACGCCTGCTGCGCCGCCACGAGCCGGAGGTCATGCGCAAGTGACCCCGTGCCCCCGGGCACACGAGAAGGGCGGCACCCAGCGCGGGGTGCCGCCCTTCGGCGTCCGTGAACCTCGTCTTCGGCTGAAGAGGTCCGTTGATCAGGCGATCAAGGCTCAGTAGGCGCCGTTCACGTTGTCCATCGAGCCGTACCGGTCGGCGGCGTAGTTGGCCGCGGCCGTGATGTTGGCGACCGGGTCGTAGATGTTCGTCGAGGTGCCCTCTACGTGGTACGCGTCGAACGTCGGCTGGATGACCTGGAGCAGGCCGATCGACGGGGTGCCGTTGATGGCGTTGATGTCCCAGCCGTTGACGGCGTTGGGGTTGCCCGAGGACTCCCGGATGATGTTGCGGTGCAGACCCTCGTAGGAGCCGGGGATGCCCTTGGCCCGCATGATGTCCAGGGACTGGCGTATCCAGCCGTCGAGGTTGTTGGCGTAGACGGGCTTGCGGGCGGCGGCGCGGCTCGCCGTCTCCTTGGCCTTGCGCTCGTCCTCCGCCTTCTTCTTGGCGGCGGCCTCGTCGGCGGCCCTCTTGTCGGCGGCTGCCTTCGCGGCGGCGTCCTTGGCCTGCTTGTCGGCGTTCGACTGCTGCTTGGAGACGCTGGCGTGGACCGTCTTCTGGGCGCCGGTGGAGGCGGCGAAGGCGACGGGGGAGACGTCGGTGACCCGGGCTCCGGCCTCGGAGCCGCCCGGCACGAGGGAGAAGGCGAGAGCGGCGGCGCCGAGCGTGGCGACACCGGCGATCGAGAACTTCTGGGTCTTGGTCACGCTGGCGCGACTATGACCGGGGGTGCGCTGGGACATGCGTAAGGGACCTCTTCGGATAGCGGAGGTCGCTCTCGTCCGGTGGGGGACAGTTCTGCTTCTCCGGCACAAACGCCGCGGTGGGGGACCGCGGCGCCGAGCGACGGAGCAATTCTTAGCGGCAGCAAAATTCTGTGGCAAAGAAGTGACGTACGATGCCGCATAGTGGATCAGGGGTCGGGTAGGAGGCCTTGACGGCCGTGCATTCCCGATCGGATAAGGGATTCCTTGTCCACTAGGGACCTTCGTACGTGATGTTCGTCCTATGCGCGGGCTCACATCGGTCATGTAACAGCCTCACCGGGAGTTGCCGCAGCAACGCTCTCCGTGAGGGCTGCCCGGCTAGACCCTCCTCCCTATATAGGCCTAGGCCCCGCGGCCTAGGTGGGGGCCTCCACAGGACGGATACGCACTGTCACACCCCGCCGGTACGGTGTGGCCATGAGTCAAGGACCCCGATCCGGCCTGGACGCGGTGAGCGCCGCGCTGCTCGCCATGAGCAGGCATCTGGAGGTGCACGACGTCCTCAAGACGATCGTCGCCTCGGCCCGCGAGCTGCTCGACGCGGAGTACGCCGCGCTCGGGGTCCCCGACGACCACGGAGGCTTCGCCCAGTTCGTCGTCGACGGCGTCAGCGACGAGCAGTGGAAGGCCATCGGCCCACTGCCCAGACAGCACGGCATCCTCGCCGCGATGCTCCAGAAGGCCGAGCCCGAGCGTCTCGCGGACGTGCGCGAGGACCCCCGTTTCGAGGGCTGGCCCTCCGCCCACCCGGACATGTCCGACTTCCTGGGCCTCCCGATCCGTTACGGCGACGAGACGCTCGGCGCGCTCTTCCTCGCCAACAAGAAGTGCCCCAAGCCCCAGGGCGGCTGCGGCTTCACCGCGGACGACGAGGAACTGCTCTCCCTCCTCGCCCAGCACGCCGCGATCGCCCTCACCAACGCCCGCCTGTACGAGCGCAGCCGCGAGCTGACCATCGCCGAGGAGCGCTCCCGCCTCGCCCACGAGCTGCACGACGCCGTCAGCCAGAAGCTCTTCTCCCTGCGCCTGACGGCACAGGCCGCCGCGGCCCTCGTCGACCGCGACCCGACCCGCGCCAAGGGTGAACTGCAGCAGGTCGCGGTCCTCGCCGCCGAAGCCGCCGACGAGCTGCGCGCGGCCGTCGTGGAGCTGCGCCCCGCCGCCCTCGACGAGGACGGCCTGGTGGCCACACTGCGTACGCACACACAGGTGCTGCACCGCGCGCACTCCGCCGAGGTCACCTTCGAGAGCAACGGCGTACGCGCGTTGCCCGCCTCCCAGGAGGAGGCCATGCTGCGGGTCGCCCAGGAGGCCCTGCACAACGCCCTGCGCCACTCCGGGGCCGAGCGGGTCACGGTGCTCCTGGACAAGCGGGGCGCCGGAGCCGCCCTGCGCGTCGTCGACGACGGCACGGGCTTCGACCCGAAGGCGATACGGCGCGCCGGGCGCCACCTGGGCCTAGTCTCCATGCGGGACCGGGCGAGCGGGGTCGGCGGACGGCTGACCGTGGAATCGGAGCCCGGCAAGGGCACCACGATCGAGATGGAGGTCCCCGGTGGCTGACGCGGTGCTCAATGCGAGGACAAGGATCCGGGTCCTGCTGGTCGACGACCACCAGGTGGTCCGCCGGGGCCTGCGGACGTTCCTGGAGATCCAGGACGACATCGAGGTCGTCGGCGAGGCGTCCGACGGCGCCGAAGGAGTCGCGCGGACGGAGGAGCTGAAGCCGGACGTCGTCCTGATGGACGTCAAGATGCCCGGCATGGACGGCGTCGAGGCGCTGCGCAAGCTCCGCGAACTGGCCAACCCCGCGCGCGTGCTCATCGTCACCAGCTTCACCGAGCAGCGCACGGTCGTCCCGGCCCTGCGCGCGGGCGCCGCGGGGTACGTCTACAAGGACGTCGACCCGGACGCCCTCGCCGGCGCCATCCGCTCGGTGCACGCGGGACACGTCCTGCTGCAGCCCGAGGTGGCGGGCGCGCTGCTCTCCCAGGAGGAGGCCAACGGCAGCCAGGGAAGGGGCGGCTCGCTGACGGAGCGTGAGCGCGAGGTCCTCTGTCTGATCGCCGACGGCCGCTCGAACCGCGAGATCGCCCGCGCCCTCGTCCTCTCCGAGAAGACCGTCAAGACGCACGTCTCGAACATCCTGATGAAGCTGGACCTGGCCGACCGCACCCAGGCCGCGCTCTGGGCCGTACGCCATGGCGTGACCGGCTGACCGGCTGACCGGCCGACGGGCCGACGGGCTGTCCAAGCGGACCGTCGTCTTCCGGGATGAGATTCATACCGTCGTGTGAGTGTCACCCGAATGGCGCAACCCGCGCGCCGCCCGGCCGTTCTCCAGTGCGTGCTGCGACGGCCGGTCGCAGCGATCGCAAGGAGGGTCCAGAAGTGAAGAACCTGAAGAAGGCCGCGGCCGTCACGATGGTGGCCGGTGGACTGGCCGCGGCCGGCGCCGGCATGGCCTCCGCCCACGGCGGCGCGGAAGCCGACGGCACCGCCAAGAACTCCCCGGGCGTCGTTTCCGGCAACCTGGTTCAGGCCCCGGTCCACGTCCCGGTGAACGCCTGCGGCAACACCATCACCGTCATCGGCGCCCTGAACCCGACGTTCGGCAACCTCTGCGGGAACCTCTGATCGCACCCGCGCGATCGACCGGCGGCTCGCCCGCGCCCGGATTCACGGCCGACCGGCCCTGCGACGCTCCGTCCGCGGGGCCGGTCCCGTTCTCCGCACCCCCCACCGCGCCGCACGACCCCTGACCCCGCAGCCCGCGTCGCCCATGTCAGCAGGAGGAGCACTTCCCATGAACAGCACCGCCGAGAAGGCCGCCCCGGACGCCCAGGCCCACGGCACCGCCAAGAACCCGCCGGGCGCCGGCTCCGGCAACCTCCCCGAGGCACCCGTCCACGTCCCGGTCAACGCCACGGGCGACAGCGCCACCGTGATCGGCGTGCTCAACCCCGCCTTCGGCAACGCCTCGGCGAGCCACTGACGCACCGTCCCCTCAAGCACAGAAGGCCCCACGGCTCCCCCCGGTCCGTGGGGCCTGCCCCGGGCGCCCCGAGCCGACCCCATTCCGACCGGCCCGCCCAAGGCCCGTGCCGCCGCTCAGGCCGGGTCCTCCGACCACGTGAAGCAGTCCGCGGCACTTCGCCGCCACAGCGCGCCCCGCGGGCCGCGCCCCGCCCCCTCAGCGCCGCTCCCGCTCCTCCACGTACGCGTTGTAGGCGGCCACCTGCGCACGCCTGGCCGTCCGCTCCACCGGACGCAGCGCCTGCCCCCGCGCGGCCATCTCCGAGGCGCTCACGGCGCCGCCATGGCCGTTCTCGTACGCCAGCGAAATCAGCAGACCGACCCGCTGCGCCAGCTCCAACACGCGTACCGCACGCGGCGGATACCCCGGGGCCAGCACCTCGCGGCCCGCCTCCGCCCGCGCCCGGTACGCGTCGAGCGCCGCCTCGGCGACCGGCCCCGACCCCGCGACATCGAGCCGGGAAAGCACCCGCGTCGCCTCCCGCAGCGCCTCCGCGAGCTCCCGCTCCGCCTCGCCCAGCGAGGGCACATCGGCGGGCGGCGCCGCACGGACCGGCAGACAGTGCCAGAGGACCTCCACGTGCACGTCGCCCTCCGGCCCGGCCTCGTACACCTCCGGCACGAGCCCGAAGGGCGCCCCGAACGCGACGACGGCCTCCTCCGCCTCCAGGGCGCGCGCGTTGAACTCGGGCGGCCCGCTCAGCCCGAGCGGATGCCCAGGGGCGGGCAGCGCCACCCGGAAGCCCGTCACGCCGAGCGTGCGCAAGCGCCCCATCGCGAGCGTCAGGCCGACGGGGCCCGACTCGCCGGGAAGTCCTTCGACCCGGTGCACCGCGTCCTCGCCGACCATCGCGAGCACCGCGTCATCCGGAGAAACAAGTCCGGCCAAAAGGGCGTTTCCCCATGCGGCCAGAGATCCTGAGCGTGGTTCCGAGAGCATGCACACAGCCTAAGGACCGGCCTCACGACAGGAACGCCCGACCGGTGGCGTAGGTTTTATCCGGGGGCCGCGTCCACCGGCGCGAGCGACGACCGAGACTGCAATGGGAGACAGCGCGCTCATGAGCGATGTACTGGAGCTTGAGGACGTATCTGTGGTCCGCGAGGGCCGGGCTCTGGTGGACCAGGTCTCCTGGTCGGTCAAGGAAGGGGAGCGCTGGGTCATCCTCGGCCCGAACGGCGCGGGCAAGACCACCCTCCTCAACGTCGCGTCCAGCTACCTCCACCCGAGCACCGGCACCGCCACCATCCTCGGCGAGACCCTCGGCAAGCCCGGCACCGACGTCTTCGAACTCCGCCCGCGCATCGGCGTCGCAGGCATCGCGATGGCGGAGAAGCTGCCCAAGCGCCAGACCGTCCTGCAGACGGTCCTCACCGCCGCGTACGGCATGACCGCCGGCTGGCACGAGAACTACGAGGACGTGGACGAGCAGCGCGCCCGCGCCTTCCTCGACCGACTCGGCATGAGCGACTACCTCGACCGCAGGTTCGGCACCCTCTCCGAGGGCGAGCGCAAGCGCACCCTCATCGCCCGCGCCCTGATGACCGACCCCGAGCTGCTCCTCCTCGACGAGCCCGCCGCGGGCCTCGACCTCGGCGGCCGCGAAGACCTCGTACGCCGCCTCGGCCGCCTCGCCCGCGACCCGATCGCCCCCTCGATGATCATGGTCACGCACCACGTCGAGGAGATCGCCCCCGGCTTCACCCACGTCCTGATGATCCGCCAGGGCAAGGTTCTCGCCGCGGGCCCGCTGGAGCTGGAACTCACCTCCCGCAACCTCTCCCTCTGCTTCGGCCTCCCGCTCGTCGTCGAGCAGCGCAACGACCGCTGGACCGCCACGGGACTGCCCCTCTCCTGAGGGGCGTGCCGGCCGGACTGATCGCGCCCTGTCCCGGAAGGGACCCCCGGTCCTACGATGACCACGTGGACATCGACGCATGGGTGTGGTGGCTGATCGGCGCCGCCGCGCTCGGAATCCCGCTCGTACTGACCGCGATGCCGGAGCTCGGCATGCTCGCCGTGGGCGCCGTCGCGGCCGCCGTGACCGCCGGCCTCGGCGGCGACACGGTCCTTCAGGTCGTCGTCTTCGCCGCGGTCTCGGTCGCGCTCATCGCCGTCGTACGCCCCATCGCGACCCGGCACCGAGCGCAACGACCCGAACTGGCCACCGGAGTCGAGGCGTTGAAGGGCAGGTCGGCCGTCGTCCTGGAACGGGTCGACGGCTCCGGCGGCCGCATCAAGCTCGCGGGCGAGATCTGGTCGGCGCGCGCGCTCGACACGGACCGGGCCTACGAGGCGGGCCAAGAAGTGGACGTCGTCGAGATCGACGGAGCGACGGCCATCGTCCTGTGAACGCCCCACGGGCCGTGCGGCGGTCTGACAGACTCGACCAGCAAGATCTTTGAGATCCCGCAGATCTTCGGGATCGCGCGGACAAACACCGAGGCATGAAGGGTACGGGGAGTCACGATGAAACCCATCATCATCGTCCTGATCATTCTGGTGGTGCTGGTCTTCATCGCCCTGATCAAGACCATCCAGGTCATCCCACAGGCCAGCGCCGCCATCGTCGAGCGCTTCGGCCGCTACACACGCACGCTGAACGCCGGCCTGAACATCGTCGTCCCGTTCATCGACTCGATCCGCAACCGCATCGACCTCCGTGAACAGGTCGTCCCTTTCCCGCCCCAGCCGGTGATCACCCAGGACAACCTGGTGGTCAACATCGACACGGTCATCTATTACCAGGTGACCGACGCAAGGGCCGCGACGTACGAAGTCGCCAGCTACATCCAGGCGATCGAGCAGCTCACCGTCACCACCCTGCGCAACATCATCGGCGGCATGGACCTGGAGCGGACCCTGACCTCCCGCGAGGAGATCAACGCGGCCCTGCGCGGCGTCCTCGACGAGGCCACCGGCAAGTGGGGCATCCGCGTCAACCGCGTCGAACTCAAGGCGATCGAGCCGCCGACCTCCATCCAGGACTCGATGGAGAAGCAGATGCGCGCCGACCGCGACAAGCGCGCCGCGATCCTCCAGGCCGAGGGTGTACGGCAGTCGGAGATCCTCCGCGCCGAGGGTGAGAAGCAGTCCGCGATCCTGCGCGCCGAAGGCGAGGCCAAGGCCGCGGCCCTGCGCGCCGAGGGCGAGGCCCAGGCGATCCGTACGGTCTTCGAGTCCATCCACGCCGGCGACGCGGACCAGAAGCTCCTCGCGTACCAGTACCTCCAGATGCTCCCGAAGATCGCCGAGGGCGACGCGAACAAGCTCTGGATCGTGCCCAGCGAGATCGGCGACGCACTCAAGGGCCTCGGCGGAGCACTCGGCAACTTCGGCCCGATGGGCGGCGGTTCGAGCCCCTCGCCGAGCAAGGAGCGCCGCGAACAGCCCCCGATCGACTGACGCGGAGCCCTACGCCGCGGGCTGCGCCAGCCACCCCGGCAGGGAGGCCAACTCATCCCGCCCGAGCGACAGGAGCATCGCGTCGGCCGGCGTCGGCTCGAACGGCTGCCGCAGCAACGGCATCCCCGCCTCCTCCGGCGTCCGGTTGGCCTTGCGGTGATTGTCCATCGCGCACGAAGCCACCGTGTTCAGCCAGGAGTCGGCGCCCCCCTTCGACCGCGGCACCACATGGTCCACCGTCGTCGCGCGCCTGCCGCAGTACGCGCACCGGTGCTGGTCCCGGACGAGGACGCCCCGCCTCGACCACGGCGCCTGTCTTCGGAACGGCACCCGTACGTATCTGCAGAGCCTGATCACCCGCGGCACCGGTATGTCGACCGCCGCGGCCCGCACACGGAGCCCGGGGTGGGCCTGCTCGACCACCGCCTTGTCCTGGAGCACCAGAATGACGGCTCGGTTGAGCGTCACCGTCGAGAGCGGCTCGAAGCTCGCGTTCAGCACCAGCGTGTCCCGCATCAACCTGCCCACCTCCCGTACGCACCGGCCCACCCCCTGGCGGGCTTGGATCAACTCTGGCCGGGCACGCCGAGATGGACAACGCAATAAAAAATGCCCGTCTCTGATCACTTCCATGACCAGAGACGGGCAAACAATCCATGAACGCTCAGTTCACGATCACAACGGAACTCAGCTCTCGGCGGGGGCGCCGTACTCGGCGATCACGTGCGCACGCGCGAGCGTGTGGAACCGGAGGTTGAAGCCCACGACCGCGGGCGAGGCGTCCGAGTCCGGCCCCAGCTTCTCCTGGTCCACCGCGTACACGGTGAACACATAGCGGTGCGCCGGGTCGCCGGGCGGCGGGGCGGCGCCTCCGAAGTCCTTCGTCCCGTAGTCGTTGCGCACCTGCACCGCACCCTCGGGCAGCCCCTCGAACTTGCCGCTGCCCGCTCCGGCCGGCAGCTCGGTGACCGACGCCGGGATGTCGAAGACGGTCCAGTGCCAGAACCCGCTGCCCGTAGGGGCATCAGGGTCGAAGCACGTCACGGCGAAGCTCTTGGTCTCCGGCGGAAAGCCCTCCCACCGCAGCTGCGGCGAGGTGTTCCCGCCCGCCTGGACCTGAGCGTCCTTAAGGACCGCACCCGGCTCCAGGTCCTCGCTCGCGACTGTGAACGACGGCACGGGCGGGTGGAAGTCGTGGGGAAGCGGCGGCCTCTTCAGCTCGGTCACGTGAGCACCTCCTGGTCGATTGCTGTGCGTCCGAGCCTAGAACCAGTTGCGCTTGCTGCCGACCTGGGACAGCCACTCGTTCAGGTACGCCGTCCAGTCCGTGCCCTGGAAGTCGTTCAGACCCACCTTGAACGACCGGAACGAGTCGCTGCCCTCACTGAACAGACCCGGCTTCTTGTCCATCTCCAGGACGACGTCCATCTCCCGGTCGTCCGCGACGAAACTCAACTCGACCTGGTTGAGGCCGCGGTACTGCTGCGGCGGGTAGAACTCGATCTCCTGGTAGAACGGCAGCTTCTGCCGTGTACCGCGGATGTGGCCGCGCTCCATGTCGGCGTTCTTGAAGCGGAAGCCCAGCTGAATGAAGGCGTCCAGAATGGCCTGCTGCGCCGGCAGCGGGTGCACGTTGATCGGGTCGAGGTCCCCGGAGTCCACGGCGCGCGCGATCTCCAGCTCGGTGGTCACACCGATGTTCATGCCGCGCAGCTGCTGCCCGTCGATGCTCGTGACCGGCGTCTCCCAGGGGATCTCCAGGCCGAACGGCACCGCGTGCACCTCGTTGGCCAGGAGCGTGAAGGCGCCGCCGAGCCGCAGCTTGGTGAACTCGATGTCCTGCTTGGTCTCCTGGTCGTTGCCCTCGACCTCGACCCGGGCCTGCAGACCGACGGAGAGCCCCTCGATCTGCTGGTCCACCGACCCGCCCTGGATCCGCACCTCACCCTGGACCACGCCGCCCGGGACCACATTGACCTCGGTCAGCACGGTCTCGACCGAGGCACCTCCGGCCCCCAGACTCGCGAGCAGCTTCTTGAACCCCATGACTCTCCTCTTCGAATGGAATCTTTGATCGGTACAAACGCGAGGGAACCCCACCCGGTTCCGCGTCACCACCCTGGCGACCGAGCGCCCCGAAGGCCATCCGTATATACGGACCAGGTGCGCTACGCTCGTAAGGCATGATCGCGACCCCTGACCGTACGCCTCTGAGCCGAGACTTCTTCGACCGCCCCGTCCTGGAGGTCGCCCGGGACCTCCTGGGACGCGTCCTTGTACGCGACTCGGACGAAGGACCGATCGAGCTGCGCCTGACAGAGGTGGAGGCATACGCCGGTGAAGTCGACCCCGGCTCGCACGCCTACCGCGGCCGCACACCCCGCAACGACGTGATGTTCGGTCCGCCGGGACATGTGTACGTCTACTTCACCTACGGCATGTGGCACTGCATGAACATGGTGTGCGGCCCGGAGGGCATGGCGAGCGCGGTCCTGCTGCGGGCCGGCGAGATCACCGTGGGCGCCGAGCTGGCCCGCAAGCGTCGACTCTCGGCCCGTAACGACAAGGAACTGGCCAAAGGCCCGGCCCGCCTGGCCACCGCCCTCGATGTGGACCGAAGCCTCGACGGCGCGGACCTCTGTGGAGACCCGGCCAGTCCCTTCACGGTCCTCGCGGGCACTCCCGTCGAGGCCGACCAGGTCAGTGAGGGTCCCCGCACCGGAGTAGGAGGGGAGGGGTCGGTCCACCCCTGGCGGTTCTGGACGGCCAACGACCCTACGGTCAGCCCCTATCGGGCCCACGCGCCCCGTCGCCGCCGAACTTGACGCGGCCTGGGGGCCTCCGTAATGTAGTCCGAGCCGCTTGAACCGGTCACGGCAATCTGCCGGGAGCTGGAAGCGGCCAACCACTACCTACGACTTCCCCTCGGCGGGGGCTTGTTTCGCATGCTCGCATGTCGGAATTCGAACCCGCGGAACTCGATTATGAGTTGCGGAGGGAATCCGCTAACGTAGTGAACACGCCGAAAGGCAAAGGCCCTCCAACGGCCACCGGAAATGAAATCCGAACCGGAAACGGAACGGAAAGCGGATCTGGTAGGGTTGGAAACACGAAATACCGAAGGGAAGCGCCCGGAGGAAAGCCCCAGAGAATGTTCTGCGGGTGAGTACAAAGGAAGCGTCCGTTCCTTGAGAACTCAACAGCGTGCCAAAAGTCAACGCCAGATATGTTGATACCCCGACTCACTTCGGTGAG
>NZ_JBSFTT010000043.1:0-54249 GCF_053591415.1 Streptomyces sp. NPDC003032
GTCTTCCTCCCGCGTCAGCATCCAGGCCCCCGAGCAGGCCGAACCAGCGCACGCAGGCTTTCCGGACCAACCGCCAGATACGACGACACACCGGGTAAGATCACACGATGGATGGGGAGATCAACAGAGCAGGTTTGCCCCAGCCCTTAGCAGCAAGTGGGGAGATTCAAGAAGCGCCATCAGCACTCGATGGCGTGCACGGCGAGGGGGGCCGTGCCACTGGCCTGTGGCGCACAGCCAGACGGCGAGGAGCAGGCCGGACAGCCGCCAGCCCATGCAGTACGGACACGAGATGAGCGTGATGGCGGCCGTGCGGGTCTTGGATGTTTCCTTGCGGGCGTGCCAGTCGAAGACGAGCTACCTTTCGCCGCCCCCGAGCGCCTGATCGTCTCCCGGGGCTCCCCGGTGGGGCTGAGCAAACCCATCGGGCCAGGAGGGCGCCGACTGCCATGCCGAGGCGGTCGGCAGGCGTGAGGGCACGCCTGCGGCCGTCGGCGCCCCTTGGACCGCACACTCAGGGAGCCGTCATTTCCCGTACGTGCACCCGCACTTGGGTGCCGTGACGCGGAGCGTCGCACAGTATGTGGGGGCGGTGTCTGCGCTCTCGACGTTTCGCGGAACCCGTCACGCGCCCGACGGCGGCGTCCTAGAGTCAACGATGCGGCAAAGTCGCGTGCTCTCCCGGTCAACCTGTTATCGAACCCGGGAGGACCCCATGCGTCTCTGCCACCGACTACAGAAGAGCGTCAAGAAGGGGATGGACCGTCTCGTTCGGTTCATCAAGCTGGCGGCGGAAGCCATCCGCCGCCAGGCGAAGCGAAGCAGCTGGTTGTTGCCTCACATCGCGCTAGTGGCCGTGTCGGATCATCCTGACGGTGGACGTAGTCGCGCTGTACTGGATGATCCGACACGGCCACTAACCAGTCGTTCATCCGCCAGGGGCCCTCGGCAATTAGACACTGTTGGGAAATGGCCCAACTGACTGCGTCCCGCCGCCGTCAGGCGGCGGGACGCAGTGCTTCGAAGCGCGAGGTACGAGTTCCGCTTCGGGGGACGCCATTGGTCCAGGCGTCAAGGCGGGTGAGGTTCATCGCTGCGGCGGTGAACAGGTGCTGTAGCTGGGTTTTGTCCCGTCCCCGATAGCGGGACTGGCGCAAGCCGAAGGCCCGGACGCCCTGCGAGATGGCGCTCTCGATGCCGTTGCGGGCCCGGTGACGTTGCCTCCAGTCGTCGGTGTCCGTGGCGGCCCGCGCCGTGCGGATCGCCTCGTGTTCGTCCCGGGGGCGCAGGGTGATCCATCTGCCATGGGGGGAACTGGTGCACTGCTCCCGGGTGGGACAGACCGAACAGTCCCGCTTGGCGAATTTAGCCCGGACCACGGGTGTGCCCCGGTGGCTGGTCGTGTCCCGCCAGACCACGCTGGTCTCACCGTTGGGGCAGGTCACGGCTCGGTTGTCCCAGTCCACGGCGAAGGCGTCCTGGTGGTACTGGCCCTGTGCCCTGGCGGTGGTGTCGCCTTTCGGCGGCCCGAGGAGTTCGATGTCCCAGTCCCGGCGGGCGGCGACGAGGTTGTGCCCGTCGATGTAGTTGCCGTCCACCAGGTGCACAGCGGGAAGCCGGTCACGTTCGGCCAGCGCGGCGTGGATGACGCCGGTCATCTTCACGTCGCCGACCGAGGCGTCGGTGGTGGCGACGTAAGTGATCAGGTTCGGCAGATCTGGTTCGCAGGTCTCGGTCAGGTGGACGGCGTATCCCGTCCAGCCGGCGAAACCACGCTTGGCCCCGGGCCTGGCGCCGGGGTCATAAGGGGAACCGGACCGCATTCTTCCCGGCGGGAGGTCTTTCTCCTCCCGCCAGCGCACTACCCCCTCCACCACATGGAAGTGGTGCACCCAGACCTGTCGCAGCAACTCGACCGCCCCCAGACGCCGCAGACCGCCCGGGGCCGACGGGCCGAACACCGCCTCCAGCAGACGCATCCCGTCGCTGCCGGTCCGCTCGGCCCTCTCCCGGCGCTTGGTCTGGCTCTTGGGCAGCCTGGCGTCCTCGACACGATGCCCGTAGCGGTCGAACCACTTCGGGTCGGCCTGCGCCGACAGCCACTGGGGCGCGACCGCCGCCAGCGCGTTGAGCGCGGCGCGGAGCGTCTCTCCAAGGTTCTCCAACTGATTGACCGCCCGGATCGCCCCCAGCACCCGCGTGGAGTCTGTCCGGGCTCGCCCCGCCGGCTTCAGCAGGCCCCGGCCACGGGCGGTCACGAGCACCCGCTCGAAGACTTCCTCAGCCATGCCGCCCTCAAGCAGCCGGGCGCGGAAGTCGCTCAGCACCGAGTAGTCGAACCCGGTGTCCGTCAGGTCCACCCCTATCGCGTACTTCCAGTCGATCCGTGTCCGGACCGCTTCCGCGGTCTGCCGGTCAGACAGCCCCTCGGTGAACTGCAACACCGTGACCAGCATCAACACCCCGGGCGGCACTGCCGGACGACCTGCCGCCGGGAAGAGCTGCCCAACCTCCTCAGCGGAGAAGACTTCCGCGAACTCGTCCCGCAGCCGCATCGCCAGCGTGCCTCTTGGACACGCCGTCCACGCCACACGCGCCGTCTCCGCCGGAACCTCTCCCAGCCCCCACTGCCGCAGCGACACCGAACACCCTCCCCAAACACAACGTCGGCCTTCACCGCCACAACCAGGCGGTGAAGGCCGACGTCACGCTCAGCCCCCATTTCCCAACAGTGTCAATTAGCCGGGGGCTCTGCGCTTTCACCGGCCTGGACCGCGTCCACTGGAGAGGCGGCCGGTTCGTGGCCTAGGCCACGAACACCCGCACGCATAAGCTATGCGTGCAAATCCCGTGTCTCACAGCATGCCACGGCACTACGAACGTGCGACGGGGAATCCCAACCTGGGTTGCATTTCTTGTATCTGAAGCTGAATCGGGAGCGGGTGACCGGGCTACGCCGCCTCGTAGTGGTGAGCCTGTCCGCCGCGCCACTGCACCCACGCCTGGTCGTCGAGCAGTGCTTCACCGTGCGGCAGCCCGGCACGGCGCAGGAACTCGATCACGTCCGCATCCGAGTGCGCGAGGCCGAGGATCTGCCCGCGCACCGTCACCCGCCGGCCGCCCGTGCCGGACGGCGGGTGCACGACTATCGGCGCATCCATAGATCCAGGGTGCGGTGGAGGCGCACGATTCGCAGCCCGACCGGCGCCGCCCGAGTCGCGGTGGCGAGTGCGAGCCCTTAGACCGGATGCATGAGCGACGACGAGCAGGTCTTCAAGCCGGGTGAGATCGTCCCCGAGTCGGGGATCTACGAGTGCGAGTGCGAAGACCACGACCGGTACAGCACCGACGTGCGCGGCCACCGCTTCCCGCCCCCGCACCAGGGGTGCACGGGTACCGGGTGGAAGCTCGTCACCACCGCGCACGACTGACCGCGGGGCGAGCACGTGGTGCTGCGGCCGCCGGTCGAGCCGATGCTGGCGCAGGCGCGCGAGACCCTGCCCCCGCCCGCAGCACTCCCCGGCGAGCTGATCTTTCAGCCCAAGTGGGACGGCTTCCGCGCGCTGCTGTTCACGCCGGCCCCATCTCCTGGCGCCGTGCTGCTGCAGTCCCGCCGCGGCACCCTGCTCCAGGACCGGTTCCCTGATCTGGTGCGCGCCGCTACTGACCTGCCCGACGGCCTGGTCCTGGACGGCGAGCTGATCGTGACCGACGGGGGAATCATGTCCTTCGAGGCCCTGCAGCGCCGCGCCGCCGCCCGCGGCCGGACCGCGGCGCGGCTCTCCGCCGATCTGCCGGCGCACTTCGTCGCCTTCGACATCCTCCAGGCCGGGCATGAACTCCTCACCACTCCGTACAGCGAGCGCCGCGAGCTGCTGGCGGGCCTCTTCGCCGAGCGGCAGCTGGCCTGGCCCTGGACGCTGTGCCCCGAGACGACCGACACGACGACCGCGCACGAGTGGCTCACGACGTGGACGGACGTCCCCGGCATCGAGGGCCTGGTCGTGCGTGGCAGCCGCCAGCGCTACCTGCCCGGCGCCCGCGCCCTGATCAAGGTGCGTCGCCGGGATACGACGGAGGCCATCATCGGCGCCATCACTGGTAGGCCAAGCCGCCCTCGGAGTGTGGTGCTGGGGCGGTTCGACCAGGCCGGGGAGCTGCGGGCCGTCGGCCGCAGTACGCCGCTGCGGGACGACGCCGCCCGGCAGTTGGCCGCTTGCCTGACCCCGGCCGTCCCCGGCAGCGCCCATCCCTGGCAGGGCGTGCGCTTCACCGCCTCGTGGGGATCGCGTACGACGCTCGATGTCGTCCTGGTGGAGCCCGAGTTGGTTGCCGAGATCGAGGTCGACACCGCCCGCGAGCGTGGTGCGTGGCGACATCCGGTGAGGTTCGCTCGGCTGCGCACAGACCGCAGGCCGACAGAGGTGCCGACGCTCAACTCCTGACGTCAGCCAGAGGTCCTGGGCCAGTACTCGTCACCGAGGGTGCCGACGTGCCCGGTGATGGGGTAATCGGGGTCCACGCCGGAGAGGTCGCGGTAACCGTCGGTGCTGGCCGACGAGACACTCCGTGGGGGCTTTGCCTTGGTAGTCGGCGACCGGTGCGCCCTCCCGATCGGCAGCAGGTGCTACCCCACCGCCCTTGGGTCAGTACTCGTCACCGGCCAGCGCGATACCGCCGCCCCTGGGCCAGAGCTCCTCGCCGGTGGTGGCGATTTCGGCCGAGAGCGCGATCGCCCCGCCCGCGAGGACGGCGATGACGGCCTACCTGATCGTGCTGCGCATGACTTGCCCCGTGATGCTCGACAGCAGTCCCGTCACCATGCCCGAGCGCACGGCTTCGGGGAACGGGTTCGACGGAAGCTGCACAAGCGGGAGATCGCCATCACTCCACGCCGAGCTCGGTGTCAGGGCGGCAGTGCGGGCAGGCCTCGACCCGGCCCGCCGCGAGTTCGCGCCACACCTGCTCGCGCGTGGCGCCCTTCGATCGCTTGCCCGCCATGTGGCAGTCGCCCCGGTGGGCATAGACCGCGGCCCTGCCGTTGAGGCCCTTCTCGATCAGCCAGTCCGGGGCTGGAGGGCGGGCCTGTTCGCCGCGGAGTCGCTCAGCCTCGTGCTGCTCTTCCTGGGCAATCCACTCGTCGGTGCGCGCGAGATCCCGCATCTGTACGCGCCGTAGGAAGCGCAGCAGGTCGAGGCGGGAAACCGGAAGCTTATCGTTCACATGTTCGAGTCTAGCGATCGGGCGCTCTTGCGATCCGAGGCGACCTCGGCGACGAGGCCCTGCCCGTGACGCTCTCGCGTGTGAGGCGCGACGTCGCGATCCCCGACGACATCGACGCGCGACAGCTGCTGTTCACCGTCGCCATGCGCGCCGAGTGGCCGCGTCGGCGCCTCGCCAGTGGACCACGCCAGCAACAGGAGATCAGCGACGGGAGCAGACCCGGAGATAAGATCTGTTGAAACTCGAACAGACAGGACGCCATGACCACCCCCGCCTCCGAAGAGGTCACGTACGAGCCCCCGCTCACGGGCGCAGGCCCGTGCGCCCGCGGCGGGTGTGAGAACCACGCGCAGAAGTACGGCGACGCTACCGGCGGTCGACCCTCCAGCCCTCTGTGCAACGTGTGCCTGGCGGAAGTCCAGCGAGGTCAGAAGCGGGCTTCTGGTCGACAGTAGAGCGCCCCCCTGGGCCGTGTGCCGGTGCATCGGGACTGCGGCGTGAGACTGCGGGCCTACAGCAACTCGTCCCACTACACGCCGGGGGCCTGCACCCCGCGCAGGGACGTCGATCTCGCGTCGGGGTACGAGCGCTTCACGCCCCCCAGTGTCAGCGGATGCCAAGCGATCGCGATGGGGCGCTCAGCCAGCGGGAACCGCTCGCAATGGATCCCGTCCCACTGCTCGTGGAAGTGCTGCCACAGGTCGCCGACCTCCGTGGACCCGAGATGGCAGGGCTGCCCGCACGAGCCACAGAGGCGCACCTCACCTTGATACTCGCGGATCGACTCCATCAGGTGACTCCTCTTCGCTGACCGGATGCGGGGACCCTACGGACATCGCCGTCGCCTCACGCGGCGAACCCTCGAACGAGCTACATCGCCTCCACGCGCGGCCGGGCCGCGGTGCCGTCGAACCCGGGTTCAGGTGACAGAGCCGCCGGTAAGGTCCGGCACGTCAGAGGTCCAAGATTTTCTCCCGACAAGCCCGTTATCGGGTGTAACGTAGCGTCACCGGACGTTACTGCTGGGGGCAGCTGGACGGATGGCAACGTAAGAGCCCTCGGCGGACTGGACTCCGACGAGGGCTGAACCAGAGGAGATAGAGGCGCTCCCATGGTGTTCAGCAACACTAGCCGCACCACCCCCAGCCGCAGTCGGCGGTGCGCATGACGGCGCTCCTGGGCGGCGCCCAGGGGATAGCCCAGCGCCCACGGGTCAACGTGTACGTGGACGAGACCGGCGATCGCGGCCTGGGCCCACGGGCGTCGCCGTTCTTCGCCATGACGGCTCTGATGGTCCCCGAAGAGGACGACTGGACGGTCCGGGTCACCGCAGGTGGGTTGCGAGCACTGATCCACCAGAACAACCCCCACATGGCCAAGCCGCTCCACTGGGTAGACAACTTCAAGGCCAAGTACCCCGAGAGGCGCTCGCGAGCAGCTCTAACGCTGGCCCAGATGCCTTCCGCCAAGGTCGTCCACGTCATCGCCCCGAAGGTGTCGGCGCAGCAGTGGTCAGGGCTCCGGGACTCGACGCGGTTCTACAACTACACGACACGTCTCCTCCTTGAACGGGTCGCCTACGCGGCGCAGGCGTGGCCTGAGGGCCCCCGTACCGCCGTCGTGCGTCTCGGCACCGTCAAGGGGCTGGACCACGGCGACACCAGGGCCTACCTCACTTGGGTCCGGCAAGGTCGCGTGGAGACCTATGGTGTGCCGTGGGACCACATCAAGTGGCCGCCCACCTGGCATGGAACAGACTGGGACGGCATCCAGCTGGCGGACATCCACGCTGGCCTACTGAACGCGGCGCTCTCCGGATCTGTCTCCGACGACGAGTGCGCCGAGAACCTGCTCCTGTGCAAGCACCAGCTCTACCGTAAGCGGGAGCGGCTGCTCGGGTGCGGGGTCAAGGTGATGGGCGACACCAGCTTCGTTACCGGCCGCTGCTGGTGGCCTAAATGGCAGGTGGCGTGACACGGCGAAGCCCCTTGGAGGGACCCGGGGGCCTCTGCCGCTCGAAGCGGAGGATCCAGTTGCCTGGTTCCGGCGTATCCCGGCGTCCCACCAAGGGGCTCCGTCCTTCCACCGTAGCGTACGAAGGAGTACACCGCAGGGGTCGTGCAAGCCCGGCGTTGAGCGTCACCCTCACACGGCGGTGTCGTCGAGGAAGTTGTTCACGACCGGGGCGGAGCGGTGTTTCACGAGGGCGGCGCGCAGCTCGGCGAGGGCGCTGCCGGGCGGGGGAGAGCTTCTCCGTGCTTGTCGTGGTCATCGAATCGGCCGTCCTTCCCGCTCACGCTCAAGTTTCAACTGCTTCCTCGTCGCCTCCCGGGCCTTGTCCCGGAGATAGATCGCCTCCTTGTGCGTGATCGGCGCGTCGTGAAGGTTGTGCGAGCCCCGCAAGAAGTTCTCCGTGCGGTCGGCGATGGAGTAAGCCAGCGCCTGCTCGACCACCGCGCTGGTCTGGCGCACCTCGCCCAACTCGTTGCGCAGCTTTCGCAGCAACCCGTCCCGCTCGCGTTCAGCGACCTCGATGTTCGCCAGGCGTGCCACCACGCTGCCCAGCAGCGGGTCGCGGGAGCGGAACAGCTCGACGGCGCGCTCGGTGGCAGGATCGGCATCAAGGCGCAGGTCGAGCTGCGCCAGCAGGAACGCCGTCACCAGCGTGCCCTGACTCAGCCGCTGGCTGAACTCCCGGGCAGCGCTGTCGCTCACGCCCAGCTCACGGACTGCGGCTGCTTGCAGCTGTTCCCGCAGCGCGTTCATGATGCTCTCGGGCAGCGCCTTGATGTGCGGCTGGCTCTGCACGCCGGCAAGCCGGAAGCCCGACTGGGGGAGCGTCGCGGCTGCGTCGGTGGTGCTGCCCGTGCCCCCCTTTGAGGCCGCACTCTGCACGGCGTCCTGATGGTCGGTGAGCTGGAGCGAACCGGGCGTTACGTGCTCGGGTTCATCCGGTGAGGCGACGACGTCATGAGCAGCGACTTCGGCTGTAGCGGCGTCCTCGGCGTCCGGCTGTGCCCCGGGGGCCGGAACAGCATCAGCCGCAGGGCCCGCCGGCGCACCGCCCGGGAGCACCCCGTCTGCGGCGTTCTGTTCACCGCCGGCACCACCGCGCTGATTGGATCCGCCGGCCCGCTCGGAGTCGCCGGCGTCGGGCTCGTGGTCCGGCTCCAGGTTCGGGCGATCCGCTTCGGTGTCCACGTCGGTATCAGCCTGCGGGCCTTCAGCCTCGAGTTGAGAGTCGCCGTCGACGGCCTCATCGAGCCGCCCTTCCGGCTCGGGCGTTGCCACCTCAGGCTCTGGCTGTGCCGCCTGGGTCTGGACGCGCTTGAGCTCCTCGCTCCCGCCGCGCCGGTAGGCGTCGAGGAAGGACGTGTCTACCTCCATCACCTCGTCGGTGGGCGTAGCCGCTTCCAGTATCTCTGCGAAGTCCCGGCTCATACGAGCTCACCGTCCTCCTCGTCATCCAGGAGGTAGTTGTCGCCGCGGGTGAGCCCGATCAGCGAGTCGAAGCCCGTGGTGACGACGCGTTCAAGGTTCGCCGAGTTCTTCGCCAGCGCCGCGACCTGGTCGACGAGCTCGTTGAGCCGCGCGATCTCCAGGGTCGGCAGGTCGTAGTCGAGGTTCTCACGCCGGATCTTCTCGACCACCGCCTCTGCCACGTACTCGTTCACCGAGGAGAACCCGCGCTTGTTGGCCCAGTACTCCGCGCGCTGCTTGTCGTCGGGATCCAGCCGGACGAACATGCCGTGGCGGCCACTACTGCTGCTCTGCGTCGCGCCCGGCGGCTTCTTGTTCATGCCACGCACAGGCTGCGTCGTCTTCTCCGACTCCTGTGTAACGGTCATACGCGGCTTCTCCTTGCCTTGTTCGACGGACCTATGAGGGCATCGTATCAACGCTATTAGATAAGCTACCTGCGCTCTTTGCGCTTGGGCTCGAATACCAGTAGAGTCGCAGCCGCGCCCAGTCAGTCCCCCCTCTGGCGGTGCATCACCGCAGCAGGTGGCCCTGCTCGATTCCTTTCCTCTCGGACGGGGCCGCCTGCTGCGGACCACGCCCGCCTTCGCGTGACGGCGAGAAGAGAAAAGGGCCGGTGCGACACATCGCACCGGCCCTTCGTCTGACTGATGGACTCCCGCTCAGAAGCCGGGCATGGGACTCCGCGTCGGGTTCGTCGTGCAGTCGGCAAGCCCCTGGGTGAACTTCGGCGACTGCCAGATCGCCTTGTCCTTGTCGCTGGGCAGATGCTCGACGATTGACCCAGCGCCAAGGCGTGCGCCGCCGGCGAAGAAGTGCAGCGCCTCCTGGCTGAAGCCCGCGTCGTAGACCAGAGTCGACAGGCACTGGCCGGCCGCCGCGTAGGTCTTCTTCTGACTCTCGTCCCGGGCGTAGGAGGAGAACATCGCGGCCAGGCCCTTGGTGAACTCGATGGACGAGTTGACCGGCTGGTCCGCGCGGACCGGGTAAGCCGGCTTCAGGCTCGGCTTGCCAGCTACAGGCTTCGCGGCTGCCTTCGGCGGCGCGTAACTCTGAGTCTTGGGGCTGCAGCCGTTCGGAAGTGCAGCCTTGTCGATGCACGCGTCGAAGTCCTCGCGCAGTGACCGCGAGGCCAGGAGTGCAGCGTCGTCCTCGCTCACCTTGTTCAGTCCATCGATGACTGCACCCATGTCGTCGCTGTCGGCCTTGACGATGTGGGCCAGTGCTCCCTCCGGCATTCCCGCCTTCCGCACTGCTCTGGTTAGGCAGGCCTCGCCGTCCTTGCTGGAACTCTCAGTGCCCTGGAGAGTGAGCTTGTCCAGCGCCTCGCCGAGGGTCATATCGGTGACCTTGACGGTGCTCGCGGTCGGACTCGGCGCAGACGGCGCCTGGGTTGTGCTGCCGTCGCTACTGGAGCATCCGGCGAGCAGAGCGCCCGCGGCCACAGCGAGTGCTGCGGCCGAGGCCGCAGCCTTCCTCGTTCTCCCGGTCTTCATCGCTTCTCGCTTCGCCTCTCCTGTCGCCGTCCAGTCTGATTGGATCGACTGGTCTTAGAGGGTATCTTATCTAAATGCCTATTGAATTACAGTCTGTGGTGAGTCAGAATGCCATGAGATAGGGGGTGCAGAGGGCGCGCCGAGCGGGGCTCGGGCGCGCAGGGTGCCTGCGGGTCTGCTTGGTGCTTGGGGATCAACGGAGTTGATCCGGAGGGCTCTGTGACACGTCGTGCGCGTTTCGTCGGGCGGCCGTTCGTGGGCTTCTCATCTCCTCCTACGAAGGACTGCTCGACATGACTGCTCTTGCTTCTGCTCGGGCCACCACCGACGTCGATCTGCTGACGCTCACGCTGCACGTGAGCGATGACCAGAAGACCTGGCACTCGACCGTCTTCGAGGGTGAGAGCCCGGTCTACGTCGACAAGCAGGCCGACGCCTGGCTCAAGGAACGGCCGTACCTCGCCGTCGAGATGGATGGCTCGACCTGCTGCGGCCAGTTCCCTCGGGCCTTCAACGCGGTGTTCGCGTCCATCACCCGCGACCAGCAGCTCGTGCAGGTGCACACGCTCTGACGCGCGCCCGCTTCCAGAAGGAGAGCACCGGCCATGACTATGCATGCTGCGCACGCTCCCGCGCCCATGAAGCCCGGTCCGGTCGTCTACACCGACCGGCAGCTCCTATGCGTGCTCATCCGCCTGGCGCAGGGGGAGAGCACCCTCGGACGTCGCACGTTCGAACAGCGCCGCAGGGAGGCCGACCCGTCGGCTCCGCTCTACGAGCGCCGCTTCGGCAGCTGGAACCGTGCGATAGAGCTCGCGGGCCTCGACGCGGTCGCACAGCCCGAACAGCTGCAGGATGCGACGACGAAGTGGGCCCAGGAGCAGCTCATCGCCGCGATCCGCCGGTGTCTGCTGGAAACAGGATCCGCGACGCTGGCGGCCTACGAGGCCTGGCGCACGGATCCGGCGAATCCGAAGTCTGATGTCCCGCCGGCCACCACCATCCGCTTCCGGATGGGGAGTTGGTCGCGGGCCACAGAGCTGGCTTGCGGCTGAAATCCATCGGCATCTGCGACACCGTTCGATCCCCGAATGGGTCGCTGAACCGCAAGGATCTGGAAAGGGGAACTGTTATGTCAACCGTAAAGCGGCCTCTCACGGGTCTCCGCGTACGAGTCCATGTGAAGGGTGAGACCGTGTATGGGCTTGCCAGGGTCCGCTACAGGGATGGTCACGAGCACGCTGGCCATTACGAGGTGGAGCGTGTCTCGGCTCCCCCGATTCTGGTTCCGTTCGGGGATGCCGAACCGGGACCGAACGCCGATCAGATTCCGCCTGGGGTGGAATTTCCGGATCGTCGTGTGGCCTATCGCCCGCTGTTCGCTGAGCCGGGAGTCAAGGAGACAGCTGCCAGGGTCTCTGGTGCAAACGTTATCTTCCCCGGAAACATGGAAAAGCTCCGGGAACTGATCGCGCTTGTCCGATCAGGCTGGACCGTGCACTGGACCAGTCGCGAGGCCAATGAGTACCGGGGGCAACTGAGAGTTGCCGAAGTCAGTGCATCCGAGGTGAGGATGAATCCGACCAAGGGATCGCCGAGCCGGTACACATGGCCATTGGAAGGTGACGATTTCACCATCGAGAGTACTGCCATCACCAGGTACAAGGCTAACCATGCGTACACCGGCGATCGAGCGTCCACGCTGACGCTGCGGTTCGAAGCATCGCGCTAACCAACAGTCCTAGAGAGACGTCAAGGTCTCCTAGTCCGGTGCGAGTCCGGCTAAGGAAGGAATCCGCACCGCATGGCCATTTCCCGACGGAATCGGATCACCACAGTCGAGGGGCGGCAAGGGGCCTTGGCGCGCGGCCAGTCACCGACCCGTCACGAGTCGCACCTGGAGCCGGTGAATCTGACCAAGCCGTACGTCTACGGGCAGAGCGATCCGATATCCCGGCCGGTGGTGCCGGAGGTCAAGCGGCGTGAGCGGCGCAGCGCCCGGGACGTCGTCAAGTCCGTGCTGTCGCGGGCGACGCGCATGGTCGAGCGGCCCACCGACCGCTCGGAGGGTGAGCCGACGGTCCGGGAGCAGCTGACGTACGCGCGCATCGTGATCGACGACATGCTCCTCGGCCTGGACGCCGGTGACGTGAAGGAGCAAGACGCCCGGTCCCTGCTGCGGACGGTCGAGGACATCTACGCCCAGGTGTCGGGCGTCGAGGTGATCGAGGTTGAGGATGCGAGCGCGTCAGCAAAAGGGCGAGCCTCAGTTCCGAATGAAAGTCCGTGAGTAAGAGGGGCGCAATTTCAGTCAGGTGTTTGTTGTGCACATCGATGGAACGCGCACGCCCATCGGCGGGGAGGAATGAACGTGGCGAACAAGAAGACCGAGACGGAAAACGAGCCGGAGACGTATGTCAGGTATTCGGCGTTCAGCAGGGAGGTTCGGCCGATTGGTTACCCGATCACTCATGCCGAGGACTCAGCAGAAATGCTGGCGGAGAACGGGACGCTGGTGCGGGCCCGGCCGCATTACCACGTGCCGACCAGTCAGAGTTGCCTCAGGGTGGTCCGGTCGCCGTTCTCCTTTGAGGCGTACGTAAAGCGTGTGATCTGCGACGAAATGGTCCTGGTCGAATTCGTCTGGAAAACCGAAAGAGCACCTTGGCAGATGACGGGCGCGTTCAAGCCGAGCGAACTGCACAAGGCGCATTTCTGCGAGTGCGCCGCGCGCAAGGGAAAGAACGGAATTCAGGAAAGGGACGAGGCGTAATTCAATGTCGAAGATTACAGAGCTGGGCATGGATGACGGCCTTCCTGGTGCGCGATGGGCCCGCGAGACGAAGGCGCAGATGCTCACGGATGGTGCGGAGCCAGGCATCCACCGGTTCGAGCGGCTGCCGTCCTACGAGGGCTACGCCGGTATGTGCGCGTGCGGGTTCCGGACGCCGCAGCCCTTGTACGAGCATGTGGGCGACCTGACCAGGCTCATCTGGGAGCACCTGGAACAGGACGTCTTCCCGCCGGTCGATGAGGCCCTGCTGCTGAAGGAAGCCCAGTTGATCGAGCTCGGCGACCTGATCGGCTACCACCGCCTGGTCGAGGCGACCGAAGAGCACGGCATCCGGCACGTGGGCTGGCTCGTCGCGGGGACGCGCGGATCGATGCGCCTCAAAGACGGCGCGGAGTTCGGCGCATTCCAGGGCTCGTGCTCGTGGATCAAGTTCAGCACCGAGAAGCAGGAGGGCTGAACATGGCAGTCGTCGGCTACACGTATGGACACGACAACCTCTGCCCCTCCTGCACGGTCGGACGGATGCGAGTGAACGGCATCAAGGTCGCCCGCAGCAGTGAGCAGGATGAGGCCATCCGACGCGCCGCCGAGCGGGTCGGAGTCGACTACAGCGACGAGCGTTCCTACGACTCCAGCGACTTCCCGAAGACGATCACCAGCCAGCAGGCCCGCACGGAGCTGACTGAGCTGCCGGACGGAGAGCGCGGTGAGATCGAGGACGAGAAGTGCGACCGGTGCGGGAAGTGGATGAAGCTCGGGCAGAAGTCGCCGACCGAGGCCGGTCTGACCCGCTGGGTCCGTGACGACTACGAGCTGCCGCCGTCCCTGGCCCGAGAGATCGCCAGGAAGTTGCGCGAGTGGGGCCTGTCGCACCCGGAGTTCATCGCGGAGGACAACGTCCGCCAGGCCGCCGCGATGTTCCCGCACGACTACGTCACCGTGCACCTGTCCGGCGACGCGAGCCTCGGGCTGATGCTGGCGCCCGAATACGACGAGGACCCGTGCTTCTACTGCGAACAGCCCTGGGTGAAGCACACGTTCACCTGCACCACCTGCGGCAACCACGTGCCGGCCGATGCGCCGCACGGCCACGAGGTCCAGGTCAAGGGACAGATCAAGTTCCGTGAGGCCAAGTCCACGACATAAGAGGGAAAACACCCATGCCCGCCGTCTCCGAGCCGTACGACGCCAACGGATCGCACAACGTGCTGACCGGCATGCTGGCAGCGCTCCGCAGCACTCAACGCCGAGGCGTGAAGCTGACGCCGGTTCAGAGCGGCTTCCTGCAGCACTACGGCGCGATCGACAAGGCGGCCCGAGAGGGCGGCCAGCTTCCGGACGCCTGGTACGCCCAGCCCGGCATGCAGACCGACCACCCGCGCATGACGGTGCTCGTCTGCTCAGGGGACCGGGTGATCTCCGAGGAGAACCGCAACATCCTCAAGGTCAAGTGCGGGGAGCTGCGGTCGGCGCTCGAAGCGTGGAAGCAGCTTAGGGCGGAGGGCGACAGCCCGCGCGCCGAACGCGAGGAACTGGAGCGAGCGGCCGGCGAAGCAGAGAACGTCGCCAAGCACCTTCAGATCCTCGGCGTGGTGGACGGCCTTTTCGAGGGCTGGGAGATCTGAAAGCCCGCCCGGCCGACGAGCAGCGAAAGCCGTCCTCCCCTATGCGGCATTCGGCGGGTTCGATTCCCGCACCAGGCACTTACACACATTCGTCTCAGCAGCAGAAAGGGAAACCATGGGTGCGAATATGGGTGAAATGCGCGAGTCGGCTCGTGAATACCTCGAAGGAGAGGGTCGCGACCCGGAGCGGTACAACATCGACGGCATCGTTCGGGACGCCTGGGTCAACGGCGACGGGTCGGACGAGGTGTGGAAGGCGGCCGTCGAGAAGCACCACGTCTGGTTCATGGTCGGTGACTGGGTGCGCATCACGGTGGAGGTCGAGGACGGTTTCACCGAGCACCACTACGGTCCGATTGAGAACTTCCGCAAGCCCGACGGGAATTTCTACCGCCGTAACGTGGCCAAGCCGTACGCCGCTTTGCTCCACCCGGAGTACACCCGCAGCCACGTCGTGCCGCTGTCCGAGCTGGTCGCGGAGATCGAGGACTTCGAGATCGTCATCGAGTGGTCTCAGGTCCACGAGGGCGGGCCGCGGCACAACTACGGGGTCTACCAGTGCATCGGCGGTCACGGCCCCTACCCGCCGCCCGCCAGGGTGATGGTGACCCACAAGGTGTCCGGGCGGAAGAAGCGGTTCTGCGACGCCTGCAACACCCCGGAGAAGCGGGCCGACCTCGCCGGCGAGGCACTGATGTACCAGCGCAACGCCAAGCAGACGATCTTGAAGCTGCGCGCGAACCCGGAGCTGATCACCGGCCCGACCGGCGACCCCTTCTCCTCCTACGACAAGACCGAAGCCGACGTGTACCGGGAGTTCGCTGACACCTTCACCTGGCTCGTGCCGGCCAAGGCAGCCGAGGTGTATGCCGCGTGGAAGGAGCAGCAGGGTGCGCACGCCGCTGCGTAAGACGTGCACGACGGGCGGCTGCCAGAGCAGGGCGACCCACCTCCTAGAGTACAACGATGACTCCCCGCTCGCGGACAACGTGCGCCGGGTGCACGACCAGGTGTGCGAGGAATGCGGCAACAGCTACATGCGCACCAACCGGGTCAAGCGCTGGCGCCCGTACCTGGCCCGCAACGGTGGCGCAGAGCAGAGCATGTCGCCGAGGATCAGGGTCCGGATTCAGTTGGACGACGAGCCCGACGCGTACCCCCGGGATAGCGACTGGTGGGACGTCAAGGACGCAGCAGAAATGCGCGCGGGTCTGCTCCAGGTGTACGTCATCGACATCATCGACAGCGTCGGCGAGGTCATCACGGAGTGCCCGAACCGGCTGGCCGGCCCGGGCTTCGAGGGCGTCTACCAGCGGCCCGCCGAAATCGAAGAGAAGTGGCTGGCGTACTGCGCCGCCGATCACTGGACCCCGTATTTCGGGATCGGGCCCGGCGAATTGGTCACCTTCGGTGGAGAAAACCTGCTGGTGGTCAATTACGACCAGATCGACCAGGACTACGGCGACATCGGTGCCAACACCGGATTCATTCTCTGCCAGCCCACCACCACGACGGCCGTCCGCATCCTGGTGTGGGTCGAGGAACTGAAGAAGGTCAGGGAGGTCACGGCATGACGAAGGAAGAGCGCACCCCGAGAGCGACAGTCCAGGGTGGACGATCGTCCAGGCCCGGCGCTCGGAGTGGCGCGGCGAGTTCTACGGCGTGTTCCTCGGTGAGCGAGACGGCGAATGGATCGCGGGCCGCTCCACCGACGAGATGGATCGGGCGTGCGTGTACCGGGTGGTCAACGGGGTGACGGAGCCGAAGCCGTACATCACCTGGGACGCACAGCTCGTTGAGGCGGGGGAACTCATCAAGGCCAAGCCGATGCTCACACCGGGGTGGCTGTTCATCCTGGACGTGTCGTGACCGCTGCACCTTCGTGGAGGACATCAGGACGGAACCGCGAGAACAAACATCTGATGACCGCACGCGCAAGGCGATCTGGCGACTTCCCTGGAAGGGACGACCGATTGATGAGTCAGCACATCCTGCGCCACGACGGCGCCCGACCCACCACGGTGAAGTGTCCCGAGTGTGGCGACAGCTCCCTCAACAAGGGGACTTGTTCGTGGGTGCTGCCGCATCCGGCGACCCGTAAGAAGGACCGGAACATCGTTGAGGAGTTGCATAACGCGGGCCATCTTCCCGAGATCGACTACCGATGAGCTTCCTCGACGCTCAACTGCCCGGCGATCGCCTCGACACCGAGATGCGGCTGATCGCGGCCAACCTCACCCCACCTCACCCGGCGGTACAAGGTGCTCCCGGTCGGCCGCGCCTCCGTCGTCATCCAGCGCCCCGAGCTGTGATGCGTCACCACCGAGGACGAAAGCAACCTCACCCTCGTCCTCGGATCCAGCGCGCACGCCAAGGTTCCGTCCCATTCTCCGCATGAATGGGCGGACGAGACTGTTGCCTTCGCGCTGGACGGCAAGACCTACGAGATCGACCTCACCACCGCCAACGCGGACAAGCTCCGGGAAATCCTGGAGCCGTACGCCGAGGCAGGACGGAAGATCTCGGGTCGACGTAGATCGGCTACCGGAAGGCGTGTTGAGGTCGGTGCCGACTCGACGGCAATCCGGACATGGGCCAGGTAGAACGGGTGGCCCGACATCGCCAACCGCGGGCGGGTGACGGCCGAGGTCCGCGATGCCTTCGAGAAGGCGAACAAGGACAAGTAGCCCAACGCAGCAGAGAGAGGATCCTGCCGGTGGTCCGGCGGGCCCTCTGCTGTTTTGAGAGGAGAGGGCAGGAATGGAACAGCGCACCGACAGAAAGACGCTGGAACTGGCCAGAGAGATGGTCAAGGCCATGGCGGCGCACATCCAGGGAGGTACGAGCAGGTACCCGACGCTGCGCGAACTGGTGCCGTACGTGGGGGCTGGCAACAAGGAGGTTCCGATTGGTCCGATCCCGATCCTTCCGGATGAGCGCCGCGAGATGGCGGCCATGGGCCGCGACGCCGCGATCCACGAGTTTTGGAAAGACGGCAAGGCGGTTCTCGCGATGGATGAGTACCTGCTGGCCAACCTGTCGGAGTCGCTG
Organism: Streptomyces sp. NPDC003032; assembly: GCF_053591415.1. Taxonomy (NCBI): domain Bacteria; kingdom Bacillati; phylum Actinomycetota; class Actinomycetes; order Kitasatosporales; family Streptomycetaceae; genus Streptomyces; species Streptomyces sp. NPDC003032. The sequence goes on from NZ_JBSFTT010000043.1 coordinate 17,670, forward strand.
GCTGAACTGCCGACGGCTGCGGTAAGGAGTCTGGAGTACAGGAATCCCCTCATCGTCCTCACCACCCCGGACTTCTCGGACGAGGACTCGGAGGGTGGCTACCCTCACGTCACCACCGAGAGGCAGTTCCGGAACTCCTGCGTCGAGGACACGGACGGCTACCTTCGCCGTACCTTCGGTGTCGAGGTTCCGGACGGAGAGACCGTTCACGTCATCACGTGCACCGGCAAGATCCTGCGTATCTACTGGAAGGAAGCGGAGAAGTGAGCCCGGCTCGAACGGTTGAAGTGGTCTGGTACTACCGGGACCCGCGCGGCGGCCTGGGGCAGGACGAGACCGCGGAGCGCAAGACGGACGTGGTGCTGCTGGAGAAGTACGCCGACGAGCACAACATGTCACTGGACGTGTTCGGCGAGGTCCGTCGATCCCTGGCCGTGAAGTACTTCGGAGAGAGCCTCAAGGGCAACAACATCTTCGCCGACAGCATTACGAGCGTCTGCAACTGCGAGTCGACCGAGGCGTGCGAGTACGCCGAGTTCGACGGACACCGGTTCAGCCTCAGCGACGGCTCGCGTATCGGCAGCATGACGATCCGCGAGAACGTGCCGAACCCACACGAGGGCTACCCGAACTCCAGGCTCGGGGTGGAGAACGTCAAGAAGCCGTGGGCAGAGCTGACGCTGGCCGCGATCATCGAGCAGGAGAGGCACCGGTGAGCGACGTGCAGGAGCACCTGGCAAAGATGCTGCGGATCATCGGCATCGAGAAGATCACCGCGCGGAGCATCGAGAAAGTGTAGGTCCGCATCCGGATGTGGGAGGACGCCGTACGGTGCTCCCGCTGGGACGCTGACGCCGGCGAGCAGCGGTTCACAACGCCTGAGGAAGTCCGAGAGAACGTCGGCGTGGCCGCAGCCGACGGCACGAAGAAGCTGTCGGACGTACAGTTCGACAGGCAGCGCGCCCACAACGTCCGGGTCGAGGCCGAGAAGTCGTACGCGTCCCTCACCCGCTTCAACTGAGTACGTGCTCAGGGAAGACGAGGCCTTCGTCCAGGAGAACGGGCATGTCTTCATCTCCAAGAGGAGCGCCTGACCAATGAAGATCGCCATTGTCAGCTCGACCGCGCTGCTCACCTTCCCTGGCAAGTCCTTCTGTTCACTTCCGCATCAAGGCATGCAGCGAACACCACCGGCGTTTAGGCGCCAAGCTAGGGCGCTCTACCTGCCGGGGAAAGCTGATTCAGCGCGTCAGGCGTTCGGAGCGTTCGCCGAGTCCGCTCGGGGTGCGAGACCGGTCCGGTCCCTGCGCAGCGGGCCCGAGGCCAACCCCAGCAGTCCGACGCCGACGAGCACGGTTGCGCACGCGGCAGTGACAACTGTCGGACCCTCGAGGTCAGCAAGTGCGCCGAGCAGGTTGTTCATGAGCAGCAGGGCGAGACTCTGTACGAGGACGAGTACGGCCTGCACGCGAGACAGATGGCTTGCGGGAGTTGCTGTGAGGATCAGCGGCGCGATGTGGGCAGAGAACATCCCGTTTCCCACGCCAATGACCAGGGCGGCGGTCGTCGCCACCGCCACGCCGGGCGCGAGTGCGAGTACGAGTACTCTCACCCCGGCCAGTGCCAGCGCGCTCGCCGACAGAAGCCCTGGGCGGCCCAACGGCCCCCGCTTCACGACAACCGCGGTGACCGCCACCATCCCTACTCCCTGCGCTCCGATCACGAGGCCAACGGCTCCCGCGCCCCACTGCTCCTGGCGCGCGAGCAAGGGGAGGAGCAGCGGGAGGACGGGCAGCAGCAGCCCGGCCGCGGCTCCGGTGAGACACAGCCCCGGGCGCAGCACGGCATGGGAAAACGCCACACGCACACCGTCTATGGCGTCCCTGAGGAGACTGGACGGCCCTGAGGGCGGCACGCGGTCTCGGGGCCGGACGGCCACCAGCACGAGCAGAGTGAGGGCGAAGGTAGCGGCGTTGACCAAAGCGGCGCCTGCCAGGCCGGCGAGGCCGACGAGTACACCGCCGAGTGGGCCACCGCCCATGTTGACGACCTGACCACCGATCTGCCGGAGAGACAGAGCGCGAGGAAGCTGCTCCTTTTCCACCAAGCGGCGAGGCATGGATCCGGAAGCCGGCAGGTAGAACGCGTCGACGACACCGACGGCTATGCCCGCGGTGATGAGCAGGAGAGGTGGAGCCCCCAGGTGAAACGCGACCGCGGCCAAGAGGAGTGAGAAGACCAGCATCGCCGCGTCGCCCGTGATCAGTACGCGTCGCGCGCTGAATCGATCGCTGACCGCACCCCCGATGAGCAGGAGAAGGACGCGGGGAAGCGTGATGGCACTCAAAGTCAGTCCTGCGACCGTGCCGCCGTGCTCGCTCGCGGCCCAGCCGAGGGCGAAGTAGAAGACCGAGTTGCCTGCCAGCGACACCAGAATTCCGGCCAGCCACAGCATGTAGGAGCCGGGCAGCCGGCCCTTGTCCCGCACCTCATCAACTGATGGGTGGGATGCTGCTTCATGGGGCTTGGTGGAGGGGCGCGCGAGGTTGTCGTCAGGTGCTGACACTGGGCGCCCCCGGCTTGGTCCAACTGGAGATTGAGATCACAGAGCGCACGGTCTCAGACAGCACTGACACTGGAGCTGTTGCGCCTGCAGCCAGCACTAATGGGAGCGCTGACTTCCACCTGCCATGCCGACAAGGCTGTCTGCTAGCCGCGCACCTTCAACGATCACCGTTCGACGTCCCCGAAGCCCACGGGTCAGGTTCTAGGGGCGGCGAGCCAGCAAGTGGGTGTCGAGGAAGCCCCGTTCGGAGGCCGGGTCGTGGAGCAGCCGGGCAACCATGACGAGCCCGGCTCCGGCCAGCAACTCGGAGAACAGGTCCGCCGGCCAGCTGTAGGCGGGTGCCACCTTGTGATCGAAGCCCACCGGCTCCCGTCCCTCGGTCCCGAAGAACGACACCATGAGCAGACCTCCCGGGGCTAGGACCCGTACCTGCTCGGCAAGCAGCGCGGGCAATTCCTCAGGCGGGGTATGGATCATCGAGTAGTGGGCGAGCACTCCGCCGAGGGTGCCGTCCTCGACCGGCAGGGCCTCCATGCGCGCCTCGTCGAACCGCAGCGTGGGATGGGCCCGCCGGGCATGGTCGATCATGGCGGGGGAGAGGTCGAGTCCGAAGGCGTCCAGCCCCAAGTCGTGCAGCATGGCCGTCAGATGGCCGGGTCCGCACCCGACGTCGGCTGCCCGCAGGTTCCCCGTCTCGCGTACGAGCTCGGCGAAGGTGCCGATCATGTTCCGTGCGAACGGCTGTGTCTCCAGCTGATTGGCGAACAGCGACGCATACAGCTCGACGACCCCGTCGTAGCCCGCCTTGGTCTTGTCCCGGTACTCCGTCACGGAAAGGGAAGCTAGCATCCGTGCACTTTCGCAGCTCCTCCGGCCCCGTGCCGCCCTCGCCTCAAGCCATGGTCCGATCTGCGTTGTTGTTCCAGGGAACGGGACGATGTTGTCGGCGGCCGGTCCGCGTTCTGCTGGCTCGTCGAGTTCCTGGGTGAGGACTGCGCCGGCGAGGGTAAGCCTGGTGACCAGTTGGCGAAGCTCTTGAATCTCGGCCTTCTGGTTGGCGATGGTCGTCTTGAGCTTGGTGACGGTTTCCCGGAGTCGCCTTTCGGGTTCTGGGGTCTGTCGGGCTTCTGTGCGGACTCGTTCGTAGAACTCGTTCTTCAGGTCGACGTGCCGTTTGAGGAGGGCCATGCGGTGGACTCCTGCCTCGGTGGCAAGGGAGGCAACGGTGAGGCTGCCGTTGGAGATAGTGGCGTGTCCGGTCAGGAGACGGTCCATCGCCTCACGGATGCGGGCGCGCTCGTCCTGGTGCTCTTGGTTCATGTCCATGCCTCGGCGGGTTGGGCGTTGGCGTCGTGGGTGTCGGCGGTCTCGTGGAGCCGGTCCGCGTTGGCCCGCATGCGCTTGCCCACGGGTTCCGGTGCGTGGGATGCCAGTTGGTAGATCTCATCAGCTCGCTCGCGCAGCAGACGGGCGTGGGTGTCAGTGCGGATGGTGTTGCCGCAGCCTGGTCGGCAGGCGTGTTGCCTGGGGGCGTTTGCGTGCGGTTCGGGATCGCAGAGTGCGTTGTCCCACTTGAACGCACAGATCAGGAACGCGTCGGGGTTGTCGAAGAGCACAACGCCGTCCCGGGCGAGGTACGCGGCGGCTTTCCTCACAAACGTGCTGGAGACGAGGCGGCCTGTGAAGCGAGGGACCTGTGCCGCTGCGGCGAGAGCTCTGCGGGCGGCGGGACCGGAGAGGTTTTCGCCTGCGGCGGCGCTGTCGCGCAGCCGTGCGGCAGTGTCGGCAGCGGCCAGTGCGGTCTCGACGTCGAGGACGCCGTGGATGCCCCGTCGGCTGCGGCTTGCGTAGCCGCTGGAGGTGCGGGCATCCAGGACCGTGCGCAGGTGCCCGTACTGGATGGCGAGCGCGATCAGCCCGCCGGGCCGGCGGGCGATATGCCAGGCAAGGTTGTGGACGGGGTTTGGGACTGACCGTTGACCGTTCCTGGTGCTGTTGAACGGGTCCTGGCATCTTCTAGCAGATTTGGCTCCCACCGCAGATGCCCCGTGGGGTCCTAGGTTGCGCTTCTCACCCCGGAGACCTCAGCGGAGTGCAATAGTTTGGCGCCATGGTCATGACCATGGTTGAGATGGATGATGGTGCACAGCTCCGGACCTGGACTACGGGCTCGGTGATCCTGCGTCGAGCTCCTGTGGTCCTGGTGCACGGCGGTCCAGGGGTCCGCGACTACCTCGCCCCGGTCGCCGACATCATCGACGACTTGTGTCTGGTCCATCGCTATGACCAGCGTGGCACCGGCGGATCACATTGGGAGGGAGAGCACACCATCGGCCGCCACGTTCACGATCTGACGTTGTTGCTCGATGCGTGGGGACACGACCAGGTTGTCCTGATGGGGCATTCATTCGGGACCGACCTGGCAACTCACTTCCTGCTCGCGCATCCCGAGCGCGTGGCCGGGTTGATCCAGCTTGCCGGGCCTTTCCTGGAGCCGTGGCGGGAAGCTGACCGTGCAGCCCAGCGAGCACGGCGCTCGGACGAGCAACAGGCCAGGCTCGATGAACTCGATGCGATCGAGTTCCGCACTCACGCCGAGGAGATCGAATTCCTCGCGCTGTCATGGTTCACCGACCATGCCGATCGGGAATGCGCATGGGACTGGGCACTGGCATCAGCCCATACGCAGAGGCCCATCAACTACGTGATGAACAGCCAGCTCAACGTCGCGAAGAAGACCGCTCCATTGGAATCGCATGTGGACGAACTTCGAGCGCACCTGCCACCCGGAGCGGTGATCATTGGCGGAGCCGGTGATTCTCGCCCAGCGGCTGCCCTGCTGCGTCTGGGAGCACAGCTCAACTGCGAGGTCATCATCATCCCGGACGCTGGGCATGATCCTTGGCTGGAAGCACCAGAGCTGTTCGGCGCAACGCTCCGTGCCGCTGTGAAGCGTCAGCCCCGAACGGCCCGCTGACCGGCGGAGCCTTGGCACTCGGAAGTTCTTGTCCGTCAACCCCGACGACGGTGGATGTTGACGGTCCTCTCGACGGGACACGTCCACCGGCAGCGGACGGACCTTCCCCCACTTGAACAGCTTCGTGAACGCCGCCGCCTCACGGTTCCACTTCGTCCCGCTGATCCGCCGCGGGTTCTCCGGGGCCCGGCACCGCCAGTCACGGAAGTCCGTCAAATCCTGCTCGGTCGCCTCACGCCACGACACCCCGCGAGACGACAAGAACTCCAGAAGTATTCGGATATCCGTCGCGTAATTCCGCTTCGATTCCCACTCCAGGCTGCTGAATTCCTTGGACCGCACGAAATCCAGCAGCCCCGTGTCGACCAATCCGTCCGGTCGCACGTACACAGGATCACCTGGCCTCAGGCCGATCCTGGCCACTGCCTCCGGCAGGTCCCGTACCCCCAGGACACCTTCATCTGGCAGCGGCGCCCACTGCTCGGGATCCGGCACCCGCACTACCTGCCACGTACTCAACCCACACCCCTCCTGGCGCTTGAACACGCCCAATCATCAGGGAAGGCGCCACGCCGTGGAGCGGCCTCCACCACATACCGCTTCCCGCAGCGAGCGACTTGGCCCAGGTTCTCGTGCGGTCCTACCGCCTGATCGGACGACTACAGCAGGCGCACCAGGCAGAAGGCAGCGCAGAAGAATGGCAGTCCGCAATGAGGATCATCACGGACGCAGCCGCGGCACGGGCCAGGACCAGCTCCGGCTATATCGAGAGAATCCGGAAGTTCGCTGCCGGCAAGACGTACCTGATCGACAACGGGCTCTACCACGAAGACGAGCGGTAGAACCAAGGACACCACAACGACTCGGCGGCTCACCAATTCTGGTGGGCCGCTTTTGTTATCCCTAGAAGGAGTTCCGCATGACCATTCACATCGGTGAGTCAGGCCAGACTGTGGAGCCGGGTCAGGAGTTCACCATCCCTAGCCTGAACTACACCCTCACCTACATTCGCACCGACGGCGACAACCTGATCCTCCGCGACAGCTCGGGCGAGTTCACGAGGCCGATCCGGCAGAAGTACCTGGCGGAATACGGGCACCGCCTGTCGAACACCGGCGAGAGTGTCGGCGACAACCCGGACTTCAAGACGTTCTCGCCCGACACGTTCACGTTCAAGTGCGCCGACTGCGAGAAGACCGCGCCGGTAGCCGCATTCCGCGAGATCAACTGCAAGCCCGACGTCACGGACCTGGCGCTGCTGATCTCCACCCAGTCCGGGGAGGCGGGGCAGTCCGGCTCGTGGGACGACCCCGGCGTGGCGATGGAGCTGGCCGAGCTGGTCCTCAAGGAGAAGGGCCTCAAGTAGGCCGACAGAGATACCAGAGCGCATCGTTTACCTTGCCCTTTTGGCGTAGCGATTCACTGGCCGATCCTGTGCGGAGTTGTCGGCCCTTTTCATTCGTGAGGAGAAACCCATGGACAAGATGAAATGCACAACGCCCGGCTGCGAGGGGACGGTAGAGATTTCCCTGTTCGCCTACCTCGACGGATTGGAAGACGGCACGGTGAGCATCGGAAACCTCTGCCTGGAGCAGGGTGTCGAGACCGAATGCGGCCGGTGTGGCAACGAGCCCGTCGCCCCGACCGACTACACCGACGCGATCCGCCGCCTCGGCCCAGTCGACACCGGTCAGAAGGATCTGCTGCCGAAGATCGGGACCGGGCTGCCGCGGACCGACGTCATCACGTACGTCGATTCCGACGGCAACCCCGGCACGGAGCTGTTCATCGACGGCGTCAAGATCGCATGCCCGCTGCTGCACAACATCCACAAGCACACCATCGACGGCGGCCGGTCCGGTGAGGACCACGCCTGGGCGTGCTCTATGTGGCAGCAGGCGAACGACCCCAGCCTTCCCGCCGCGGTCCGCGCCGAGTTCGCCTCCACCTTCGCGCGCACGCGCCACGACTGCACGAGCGAGTGGGAGAAGTGCGAGTCCTGCGAGAACTGCGGCGACGAGCCGTGCCCCGTGATCACCGCCGCCAACAACACTGAGGAGACCTCCCAGTGAACGACACCCTGATGCCCGTCGCCGAAATCCGTGCCGCGCAGAACAAGCGTCTGGCACTGCTTGGTCTCGACCCGGTGTCCGAGACCGAGTACGAGAACATGCACCACCACTCCGGCGACGACTTCATGACCGAGTACCGCTTCAACCGGCGCGGTACGGCCGACCGGGTCGTAGGCACCGTCACTGAGTGGGCCCGCGGGGTCCTGGGCACCGTCACCGAGTGGGTCCGCGTCGGCAAGTTGGTGGAAGCGACGAAGCACGAGGTCCACATCGGCGGCACGGACGCGGGCACCTACACCGTCATCGAGACGCCGAAGGCCACCTATGACGGTGCGGACTGCCGCATCTCCCTGGACGGCAAATACATCGGCCACGCCGCGACGCTTCCGCGGGCGCTCTACCTGATCCAGCGGCACTATATCTACGGCACCACCGAGCACCACGAGATCATGGACCGGCCGATGTTCATGGAGCACATGGGCGACGGCCTCGACATCGTGGTCACCGAGGGCCCGGACTTCGACATCGACCAGTACCCCGACGGCGGGTCGTTCATGTTCACGTACATCAACGACTACGACCCGTGCCGCGGCGAGTACTCCTACCTCGTCAATGACAACGAGGCCATGGCCACCGCAAACTGGGCCTTCATCGACGACAACGAGGAAGACCCGGCCGAGTGGCGGATCAAGTCCATCGACTACCACCCCGGCGAGCCGGCCGTCACCTACTGCTTCAACGACGCCCGCGTGCCCGTCGACAAGGACGCCACCTGAACGTCCGGACTGCTTCCGTCCGCTCCTTCGGGGGCGTGGCGGTGGCCGTCCGGCCAGCACGTAGCGACGAGAGGACAGCCGTGACCAGCAAGACTCAGGCATCCGAGCTCGACGGCGTGAACTGGCGCAAGTGCGCTGCCGAGCGGCCCGGCCGCTACCAGTACAACGTCGGGATGCTCAAGCCAGAGGAGACCACCAGCGGGCTCGGCTACATGGTCGACTGCAACCAGAGCGAGACGAAGTGGGCCGCGTACCGCTACACAACCGACAACTCCCAGTGGTGGGCCGCGCAGGGGGACGGCAACCCGCGGGACCTCGTCGCCCGCCTGGAAGTCGCCGACGGCAAAGACTATGCCGCCGTACAGCAGATCGACGACCGCACCGCCACCTTCGCACAGCTCGCGGCGATCGACTGGAACAACGTTCCCGTCGCGGCCGGCGACCACCACGTCTCCCGCCTGCTCGCCGGCAAGATCGGCGACTTCAAGGACTACTACCAGCCTGAGCACACGCACCTGCGCTCGATTGTCGAGGGCTGGCTCACCCGCTACTCCGCCGCCCACGCCTACCGACCGGAGAACTGACCACAACCCGACAGCTCTGGACCGCCGCTCACCTCCGCGCCGGTGACCTCGTCGAGAACGACGTGATCTCCACAGCGGACAGGTGGAGATCACGTAACCGAGGTCTGGCTGGAGGAGGCGAGTCGAGTTCTGCAAGAAGTACCCCGACACCGCGTGCCGGGTGGACCACTGCGGACGAGAGGGGCCGAGCGCCGTTTCGGAAATGCGCTTGAGCTGGAGGTCCTCGGGGCCGGCCGGAGCGTTGATTAGGTCGATGTCGCGACGGAGCTGCTCGACTGGTGTGCCTAGGACGCCGGCGTGGCCTCCGTAGAGTTGTTTGGCGTGTTCGGCCGACTCAACTCCGGCATTGTGTGCGGTGAGCTTGGCGTGGTGCAGCCATGGGTCGCATGGCTCGCCCTGGTCGAGGAGATGGGCAGCGTGGTACGTGGTCACCTCGGCCGTCATCAGGCAAGCCTGCATCTTGGCGACTCGGTGGCGGGCGGTATCCAGATCGCAGAGGTGGTCCCCGTAGCGCTTCCGCGTGGAGACCCATCGCACGGTCTCTTCCAGCATCCGCTCGTGGGTGCCGAGCGCGACGGCGGCCAGGTTCAGGCGGCCGTAGACGACGCTGGCTGTCTGGGCGATGTCGAAGCCGTCACCGACCTCGCCGATGATCTGGGTCTTTGGTACGTGCACGCCGCTCATCCGTAGGGTGTCGACGCTGAATCCATGCAGTCCGTTGACGCGCTGCGGTACGACATCGAGGCCGGCTGTCCCCTTTTCGACGAGGAAGGCGGTCAGGCTGCGCTTCTCTCCGGGCGTTCCGGTGCGGGCGACGACGCAGTGGACGTCGGCGAGAGCGGCATTGCCGGTGAACGCCTTCTCCCCGTCCAGCACGTAGCCCGTGCGCGTGTGGCGGGCAGTGACCTCCATGCCCAGGATGTGGCTGCCCTGTTCGGGATCGGTCACTGCGATGGTGGGCCAGCACCGTCCTGCAGCGATCTCGGGCAGCCATGCGTGCTGCATGTCCGCGCTGCCGTACTCGGCGATGGGCGCGGCGCCGAGTATCGACGCCTGGAGGATGGCGCCGGCCGCCGGGCTGGTGCGGGATAGCACTTGGATGATCACCGTCTTGGCGACGTGGCCCAGGCCCAGACCGCCCTGCTCGGTATTGATCAATACACCGAGCAAGCCAGTGGCGCTGAGGATCTTCCGGATTTCAGGGTCGGTGTGCGGCCCTCGGGACTCCATTTCGCTCGCGAGCGGCGCGATTTGGGCAGCGGTGAGCGCTTCGACTTGGTCCTGGAGGCGGCGGTGCTGCTCGGTCAGGAACGGCCGAGAGAGGAGGGCGATGGGCATCGGGATCTGCTCAGTGTGGGCAGGGCGCAGCGTTCTGCTTCGTCGTGCTCGGCAGGGTCGAGGGGTGATCGCGGGGAGCGCGGCGCTGCTGGTCTGCGCCGGGCTGTGGGGAGTGCTGCCGCAACTGGTCCAACGGCACGCGGCGCGAGCCGCGGCCAGGGCGGCGGAGGAACCGTCAGCAGGATCAGGCCGGTAGAAAGAGGCAGCGCGTAGCCCGTAGCGCCGAAGGCTGTCGCACGGCGTGGCCGACGGCAGGAGGCGATCCTCCCACCAGGACAGGGCCATGACGGTGCCGAGTAGGACGAAGGGTGCCAGAACCGGGATGAGCAGCGCGTACATGCGTACCGCCTGTGGTGAGACGGGTGCGACACTGCGGGGCAGCAGAACAGAGTCAAGATCAGAATGCGTGGTGATTGATCACAGAAGAAACCGCGGAGTTCGGATCGAGAGCTCGCCCTCAACCGGTACCCGAGGCGGCCCGCACGGCTGCGGCCTCGTCCCGGGCGCGCTCTGCGGCCACGGGATCGCCTGCCAGGGTGTGGGCCCTGGCCAAGGTGGCGAGGCCGACGGCCAGCCAGGTCCGGGCGCCGATCTGCCGCCACAGATCGACGGCTGCTTCGGCCCGCCGACGGGCCGGCCCTGGACGCCCGGCGACGAGTTGCGCCTCCGCCAGCGCGTAGAGCGTCGCCGCCTCGCCCCAGAGGTTGCCGAACTCCCGGTAGGCCCAAAGGGCACGGGCCAGTAGTCGGCGTCCCTCTCGTTGAGCACCCTGGCGCACCAGGACGTCCCCGAGCCAGCAGTTGGCGTGTGTGGCACTGAGCCGGTCGCCGAGGCCCTCGCTGATCGAGGCGGCCTGCCGGAAGGAGTCGGCGGCGTCCGGATAGGCGCCGAGTGCGCGGTGGCTCTGGCCCAGGCACCGCAGGGCCTGGGCTTCGCCGGGGCGGTAGCCCGCGTCCCGGCTCGCCTGAAGACACTGCGCGAACCGCTCCATGGCCGCCTCGATGCGCCCCTGCTCCAGGTCGATGACGCCGATCCCATTGGTGGCGTAGACGAGGCAGTTGACATTTCTCGCAATACGGGCCAGCTCGGCTGCCTGCCCGAAATGATGTACGGCCAAGGAGTACTGGCCGAGCAGGCGGTGGACGTAAGCCAGCCCGGCTGTGGCACTGGCCAGGTAGGCCGGGCCCTCGCCGTGGGCGAGCGCAAGCGCCTGCTCGAAGTGGTTCAGTGCCTCCGGGTACCGGTCGAGGATCGTGGTGAGTTCACCGAGGCATCGGTGGAGCTGGGTGGCGCTGCGTGTGTTGCCGCTGCTCAGCGCTGCCTTGAGCGCCCTGTTCTGCAGCCGCTCCCAGTCGTCGAAGTGGCTGCCGATCTGGAAGAGAGTGGTCAGGGTGGTCGCCAGCCCCGCGGCCGATGCCATCTCGGCCCCGTCGAGCGTTCGGTCCGTTACCTCGATGAGGAACTGGCGCTCGTCGTTGAACCAGGCCAGCGGGTCCCTAAGGAGTTGACCGCTGTCCGCGGCGGAGGGCCGCCAGGACGCGAGGGCGGTCTGGGAGATGCCCTGGAAGTCGACGCTGAGGCTGTCCGCGGCCAGGTCGGCGAGGTGCAGGCTGGCGCCCAGGAGCCGGGACAGTGCGGCGGCACGGTCCTGCGGCGACACTTCCCGCTCCGCCCGCTCCCGGCCCAGCAGCCGCACCAGGTCATGCAACCGGTAGCGCATACCGGCGGCACCTGTCGAACCGGTCTCCACCAGATGGACCTCGACCAGGTCGTCCAGCACGGCTTCCGCCCGGCGCAGGTCCAGGTCCAGGAGTGCGGCCAGGGCCCAGACCGCGAAGTCCGGGCCGGGCAGCAGCGCGAGCATACGCAGCGCGTGCCGACTCGTGGGAAACATCGCCCGGTACGTCAGTTCGAGGCTGGCTCGTACGGCTATGTGTCCCACGGCGAGTTCGTCGAGCTTGCGCTGCTCGTCGGCCAGCGCGCGGGCCACCTTGCCCAGCGGCCAGTGCGGCCGTGCGGCCAGCCGCGCACCGGCGACCCACACGGCGAGCGGGAGGCCCCCGCAGGTGTCCACTATGGCCTGGGCCGCGCCGGGATCCGCGACGATCCGGTCGGCGCCGAGCATCTCACGCAGGAGGGCGAGTCCTGTCGTGGAGCCCAGAACCCCTAAGGGAAGCCGATGACTGCTGAGGTCTGCCAGGGTGGTCCGGCTGGTGACGATGGCGGCACAGCGTGCTCCACTGGGCAGGAGGTAGTTCACCTGCTGCGCATCGGCCGCGTTGTCCAGCACGACGAGCGTCTTCCGCTGGGCCAGCAAGGTGCGATAGAGGTGGACCCGGCCGGTGAGGTCCGGTGGCACCGCACCGCCACGTACGCCGAACGCCCGCAGGAAGGCGCCCAGGACCGTGAACGGCTCGGCCCGCTCGGTATCGAAGGCCCGCAGGTCCACATAGAGTTGGCCGTCCGGAAACCGGGGGGCCAGCAGATGTCCCGTGTGCACGGCCAAGGCTGTCTTGCCCACCCCTGCCGACCCCGTGACCAGCAGGGTTACTGAGCTGGGCGTCTCCTGGCCGAGAACCCGGCAGGCCATGGCCAGCTCCTCGTCTCGGCCTACGAACAGGGTTGGCGCCGGTGGAAGCAGGCGCGGCGGAAGCTGCCGCCCGTTCGCTCCGCCCTGGACCTCAGGACTGCTCCCGCTGGTGTCGTCGGACGCGTCCGGATCCCGGGGGAGCGCGGCCGCCGCCGGGGTGGCCCGAGGGCCTGGATCGCGCGCCGGTGCGGAGGCGTTGGCCGTGGCGTTGGCGGCCGCGTTGGTGATCGTGGTGACCGTGGTGCCTGGGGCGGCGAGGGCGGGGTCGGCGGTGAGGATCCGCTGGTGGAGCTGGATCAGCGCGGGGCCGGGATCGGTGCCCAGTTCCTCGGCCAGGCGTCGGCGCTGGACCTCGTAGTGATGCAGGGCGTCGGAAGCCCGTCCGCTGCGGTACAGACCCACCATGAGCTGCTCGGCCGCCCGTTCGTCCAAGGGGTGCTGGTCCGCCAGGGCCGAGAGCTGGGCCAGCAGCACTCCGTGATGGCCGAGACACAGTTGTGCGTCGTTGAAATCCAGCGTGGCGGCGAACCTCTCCCGCAGCAATCCCTCACGCAGCGTGCCGAACCATGGCGTGTCACATGCCATGAAGGGATCCCCCTGCCACAGTTCCAGCGCCTGTTCGAAGAGCTCTGCGGCCTGGGTGACCTCAGCGGCCGCGCGGGCCTGTTTGACGAGGGCACGGAACCGGTGCGCGTCCACGGCATGGCGTTCGACCAGCAGCGCGTAACCCCCGGAACGCCGGACGATCAACGCGTCTTCGCCGGTCGGCTTCAAAGCCTTCCGTAAGCGGGACACGTAGCTGTACAGCGTGTCCCTGACGCGCTGCGGTGCACGGTCGCCCCAGACCCGGCTGATGAGCGTGGCGGCCGGAACCGCGCGAGGGGTCTCGACGAGCAGCGTGGCCAGCACAGAGCGCTGCTGTGGAGGACCGAGCTCCACGGCCACGTCGCCGATGCGCGCCGTGATGTCACCGAGCACGCGGAACTGGACCGCCATCGGGCCTCCTTGAACCAGGTCCCAGCTTGCCCAGCCGACCCTCACCAGCCAATTCCAGATCGCGCCAAGCTTCCGCCAAGACCGGCCAGAGACCGTTCACTCGTGGCTCGGCAGAACCTGGAACGCAACCGAGAACAACGTTGAGAGGCATGAACACGACGGCTCCCTACCGGGCGCCCGCACCGTTCGGCATGACCGGTCGTCAGTAGGTGGAGACGAGGAAGCGGGGGAACAATGGACGCGCGGTACCAGGAGTTCTGTCTGGTCGACCCGGTGTTCTACGACACGCTGGCCCCCGGCGAAGGCCGTGGTGACGAGTTCGAGGTCCACCGCCGTCCGCTGCCGCCGGGCTGGCAGCGCATCGCCCTGGAGGGCTGGCGCTCGTACGCTCCGCCTGACGCCCCGATGCCCGCCCAGGGCTGGAAGGTGCACGCCTGCGCGACGCCGGGGAACGCGCAGGCCACAGCGGCCATCGTGTGGGAGTACTGCCTCGCACACCGGCTGCCGTTCAAGATCGTGACGGGCCTGCGGCAGTATCTGATGAAGAACTCCAAGTACACCGACCGGGCAGGCAGCGGCAAACTCGTCACGGTGTACCCGGCCGACGAGGAGGGCCTGCGACGGGTACTTGAGGGACTCGGCGCACTCCTGGACGGCTGGCCGGGGCCGTACATCCTCAGCGACCTGCGCTGGCGCGAAGGACCGCTCTACGTGCGGTACGGCTCCTTCCTCCACCGCCCCTACGCCGACGAGGCGGGGCAGCTCCACTCCGGCATCGAGGATCCGCAGGGAAACCTCGTGCCCGACCCCCGCGGACCGGTGTTCCGCACACCGCCCTGGGTGAGGGTCCCCGCCCTGCTCCAGCCGGAACTGGACCGCCGGGGACAGCTGACCGTCGACGCCTTCCCCTACGAGATCGTGCGTGCCCTGCACTTCTCCAACGGCGGCGGAGTCTACGAGGCCAAAGCCCCGGCCACCGGCCGCAAACTGATCGTCAAGGAGGCCCGGCGACACGCCGGCCTCGACGCCGCGCAACAAGACGCGGTCACCCGGCTGCGCCACGAACGCGACATCCTCCAACGGCTGAGCGGACTGTCATGCGTTCCGGTCCTGGAGGACTACTTCACACTCGGCGAGAACGAGTACCTCGTCGAGGAGTTCTCCGACGGAGTGGCCCTCAACGAGTGCTACGGGCAGCGTAATCCGCTGATGAGAGCCGGCAGCACCCCGGAGGATTACGCCGCGTACGGCCGGTGGGCCCAGAGCGTGTGGAGCGCCGTGGCGCGGGCCGTCGAGGACATCCACGGCCGCGGCATCGTCCATGGCGACCTGCATCCCTTCAACATCATCGTGCACGAGGACACGGCGCAACCACGTGTCGTCCTCGTCGATCTCGAAGTGAGCGCACCCGTGGAACAGTCACGGCGCCCCACCCTGGAGCACCCTGGCTTCGGCGCGCCGCGGGACCGGCAGGGCTTCGCCGTGGACCACTACGCGCTCGCCGCACTACGCCTCGCCCTCTTCATGCCGCTGACCACCCTGCTGCGACTGGACCGCGACAAGGCACACGGCCTGGCCGACCTGATCGCCGCCACATTCGGCCTCCCGCGCGGCGACTTCGACGAAACGGTGGCCGTGCTCGGCGGTGGACTGTCCGAGGCAGGTGCTCCTGGCGTTCGCGACCACGCCCCCATCACCTTGAGGCCGGAGGCGTGGCCGCGATCCCGGGACTCCCTCGCCGCGGCAATCAGCGCGAGCGCCACCCCGGACCGCACCGACCGGCTCTTCCCGGGCGACGTCGAGCAGTTCACCGCCCACGGCGGACTCGGCTTCGCCCACGGCGCCGCCGGCATCCTGTGGGCGCGGCACGTCAGCGGCGCGTCAGCTGATCCCGAGGGCGCCGCGTGGCTGGCCCGGCGCACCAGCCAGGCCGGCCGGCTCATGCCACCAGGATTTTACGACGGGGCACACGGCATCGCCCACGCCCTGTGGGAGCTCGGACACCAGGACCAGGCACTGACCCTCGTCGAACGCACCACGAGCCTCAGCGCTGAACAGCTTGACAGCAGCCTGCACTCCGGCCTGTCGGGAATCGGCCTGAACCTGCTCTCATTCGCCCACCACGGCCACAGCGTGCTCTGCCGCGCGGCCGCCGAACGGATCGCCGTCCTGGTACGCCGCCGCATCACCGCCCGCACCACCCATCCGGACGCTACCGGCAGGGGACAGGCCGGACTGCTGCGAGGGGCCAGCGGTCCCGCGTTGTTCCTGACCGCCATGTACGAGGCAGACGGTGACCCGTCCTGGCTCGACGCCGCCGCCGACGCGCTGCGTCTGGACTTGCGGCGCTGCGTTACCGACACCACCGGAAGCCTCAAGGTGAACGAGGGATGGCGCGTGGTGCCCTACCTCAGTGTCGGCAGCGTTGGCATCGGCTTCGCCCTGCGGCGCTACCTCAGACACCGCCCGGAGCCGGAGATGGCAGACGCCCTACGTGCCATCGGGGGCGCGGCCTGCGGCGCCTACTACGCGTTCAGCGGTCTCTTCGACGGACGTGCCGGCATGGTCCTATTCCATGCCACCGCCGACCCCGGCCATTCCACTGGTGCCGCCCAACCACCGGACGCGCTCGCCCGGCAGGTGCGGGCACTGAACTGGCACCGGCTGCACTGGCAGGGCCACCTGGCCTTCCCCGGTGACCAACTGCTGCGGCTGTCGATGGACCTGGCGTCCGGCAGCGCCGGAATTCTGCTGGCCCTCGCAGCGGCCCACGGCGTCAGACAGCAGGGCCGTCCGGTGAGCCTTCCCTTCCTTCAGTGACCGCCCGGCGGGCCTGACCCACAAGTTTCCCGAGCCGGCCGGCCCGGGGGAAAGAGGCCTCTTCCGTTCCGTACGGGGCGAGGCCGGACCAAGAGGAGCGAAAGATGAGCATGTACGACCTTCAGGGCCTGATCCAGCGCGAGGAGACCGAGGCGCAGATGGGCAGCGACGGCAGCTGGTGGAACTGCAGTGGCGCCTCGTGGTTCATGTGCTGAACGGACACACCGGCACACGCTGACCAGCAGTGATCCGAGGGCGTACGGCCGCGCACTCCAGCGGCCGTACGCCCGCCACTCCGCGAGCCCACCTTGTGCCACGCCGCCACTCCCGGCCCTCCGCCCTCCGTACGCCTTCGACAAAGGGACCGCCCATGGCACCCGAGGACTCCTACGCGTCCCTCGCCCGCTTCCTCGCCCGGTTCCATGGCCGGGTCGCTCTGGCGGCCCTGCTCGTCACCGTGAACGCTGCGGCAGCGGTGCTTCCGGCCTTCATCGCCCAACGCCTGATCGACGGAGGCGCGATACCAGGGGACCTCTCGCGCGTCTACGCGCTGGGCGCCGCCCTGGTGGCCGCGGGGCTGCTGGCCGCCGGCGCCGCGTTGGGCGAACGCTGGCTCGTGGTCCGGCTCGCGGAGGACGTGACCGTACGTCTGCGCTGCGATCTCTTCCAGCACCTCCAAAGCCAGTCCGACGCCTTCTTCAGCGCCGCACGCACCGGTGCGCTGGTCTCCCGGCTGAGCGGAGACGTCCAAGGCGTCCACGACCTCATCGCCCGCACCCTGCGCACGGTCGTCTCCTCACTGGTCACTCTGGCTGTGACGGGCGTCGCCCTGTTGCTCCTCGACTGGCGCATCGCGCTGGCCGTCGCAGTCCTCGTCCCGGTCGTGTACGCGCTCACCGCGCACGCGGGCAGCGTCCTGCGGGGCATCGCCCAGAGGCAGTTGGGAGCCACTGCGGACCTCGACTCGCTGGCCGCCGAGCAACTGAGCGCAGGCGGCGCAGAGACCGTCCGGCTCTTCGGCGCCGCCCCCCGCGAGGCCGCCCGGTTCCGGGCCGCGGCCGTGCGGCTGCGGCAGACGATGATGCGAGGCGCGTTGCTGGACGCCCGGATCGGAGCCGCGCTGACGGTAGCGACCA
Organism: Streptomyces sp. NPDC003032; assembly: GCF_053591415.1. Taxonomy (NCBI): domain Bacteria; kingdom Bacillati; phylum Actinomycetota; class Actinomycetes; order Kitasatosporales; family Streptomycetaceae; genus Streptomyces; species Streptomyces sp. NPDC003032. Next base: position 35,525 of record NZ_JBSFTT010000043.1, read on the forward strand.
CGTCCGCGACCGCCGCGGTCTACGTCGGCGCCGGCGCGATGGTCAGTGACGGCACCATGTCCGTGGGCACCCTGGTGGCCATGGCGAGTCTGCTCACGCTCCTGTACGGGCCGGTCGCGGCCCTTCCTGTCTGCCGTCTGGAACTGGTCAGAGGAATGGTCAGCTTCGACCGGGTCCGGGAAATCATGCAAGTCACGCCTCTGATCGCCGACCGCCCCGGCGCCCGAGCCGTCGCCGGGACCGATCTGGCTTTCGCCGACGTTGCCTTCACCTACCCCCCGCCGGACCGCAACACCCCCACGTCGCTGCTGGCCGCCGGGACGGAGGGCGAGGACACGCGGAAGAACGGGGAAACAGACGAACCCCGTCCGGTCCTGCGCAACGTCACCTTCACCGTCGAGGCAGGCATGACCGTGGCGATCGTGGGCGGATCGGGGACCGGGAAGTCCACCCTCGCCCGGCTGCTCACCCGCTCATGGGAACCCACAGCCGGCCGGATCGAGATCGGAGGCCAGGACATCGCCGGTCTCTCCCTGGACGGCTTGCGCCGTCACATCGGTGTCGTCACGCAGGAACCCTTCCTCTTCCACGGCAGCATCGCCGACAACCTCCGCCTGGCACGCCCCGACGCCACCGACGACCAGTTGCTCGCAGCCTGCGAGACCGCCCAGATCCTGGATCTGGTCCAACGCCTCCCGGCGGGACTGGGCACCGTGCTCGGCGACCGTGGCGTCCAACTCTCCGGCGGGGAGCGTCAACGCCTCGCGATCGCCCGCATGCTGCTGTGGGAGCCGCAGATCGTCATCCTGGACGAAGCCACCTCCCATCTGGACAACGCCACCGAACGTTCTCTGCACCTGGCGCTGCGGCCCTTCCTGAGCGAACGAACCTGCCTGGTCATCGCACACCGGCTCTCCACCGTCCGGCACGCCGACCTGATCCTGGTCCTCCACGACGGGCGGATCAGCGAACAGGGGTCACACGACCAACTCGTCCGCCACGACGGCCACTACCACCGGCTCCTGAACGCCCAGCCCGCGCGGCAGACCGCTGGTGTGGAATCGCCCTGGGCGCCCGGGCCCGTGCGACCGGCCCGGGCTCCCGCGAAGCCAGGGGCCAGGACATGAACGACAACGCCGTCCCGCTCCTCGGCCGGGTCTCGCCGCCTGGCCGAACGCGTCCGCGCGGAGCTCTGCCTCCCGGGGGCCCCGTAGGCCACCCGCCCGGACCACGTACCACCGGATGCGGCTGATCCCGCACGTACCAAGCCGCAGGTTGCGGCAGGGGCTGCGATGTGGCGGCCGCAGCTCTTGGCCCGACGCCGGTGGCCCGCAACGCCGCGACTATCGCCAGGGCCTCCGCCTGGTCCACGGTCGCCATCACCGGCTGGATCGGCGGCGCCATCTGCGCCAGCACCTCCAGCAGCAGAGCCCACCGCTGCTCCAGGGGCAGGTCCATCACCGGGTGCCCGTGAGGCACCACCAATGCGTCGAACGCGATGAAGGACACCAGAACGCCGTCGGGTGTAGTTCCTTTCGAGGGATAGCTGAGCTGGGAAGACGCTGATGGGTGTGTGGTCGGTGCCGTCGTACTTCTACCGTGGTGGGGTGGAGGTGGGGTGTCATGGCGTCTTTGCCGGAAGAGCTTCAGGCGCGGGAGGCACTTCCACGCGGCCCGCGAACATCAACACCTCTACCCCAGCCATGACCAGCAGAACTGCAGCCTCAATGCCTGATCCCGACCATCACTTCGAAGGAACCGCACCCGAGGCGGAAGGGCCGATGCCGCCACAGATTGGCGTCCTGCTCGGTGGGCGCGGGCGCTCGGCCGTGGGGAGGTCGCGGCTGATCACGCGAGGACTTCATGTGCCATCCCCTGCGCTGTCTCGCACGTCCGTCTCGGGAGTGGTGTCCAGGTATCCGGCGGCCTGGAGGGCGAACATCGAGGCGGCCGGACGGCGATGGCTGGCTGGACGTCGAGCCCGGACGGCACCGCAACGGCCCGCCTGACCGGACCGCCCGGATCGTGGATTGCGAAGTTCAACGGCACCCCGAGCGTCAAGGAGGTCCGGCGATGAACCCGATCGGGCTGCGCACGCTGATCCACAAGGACCTGAACGCGCAGGCCGACACGCAGGGCAGAGACATCCTGACCGTCGAACCGATCCCGCCGGTGCCAGGCGAGCCGGTGCGCCTGCGGGTGCAGGCGCCGGACCCAAGGGCGCGAGCCGCACCTGATCGAGAGCATCCGCCTGCTTCCGTCGCCCCCCGGTCGATGTGGACGGGGGCTCCGGCGCCTACGGTGCCGGGCTCGCCCGGGTGCTGGCTGCTGCCGGTGTCACCGTCGGGGACATGGACCGTCCGGACCGCAAGACGCGGCGGATGAGGGGCAAGTCCGACCCGATCGACCTCAACGCCGCCGCGACGGCCGTGCTGTCCGGCTGGCCACCGGCACACCGAAGAGCCGGGACGGCGTGGTCGAGGCGGTGCGGGTGCTGCGGACCGCCCGCCGCCACCAGGCCCTGGACGCCGAGATCGGCCCGCTAGTCAAGCAGGCGGCCCCCACGCTGGCGGAGCTGTTCGGCATCGGCCCCAAGACCGCCGGCCAGCTGCTGGCCTCGGCCCGGGACAATTCCGAACACATGCGGTCTGAGGGTGTTCACGCACCTCGCCGGTGTCGCTCCGATCCCGGCCTCGTCCGGCCGCGCTCACCATCGCCGCCTCAACCGCGACGGCGACCGGGCCGCGAACAACGCGCTGCACACCATCGTGCTGGTCCGAATGCGCTTCGACGAACGCACCCGCGCCTATGTCGAACGCCGTACCAAAGCAGGGCTGTCCAAGAAGGACATCATGCGCTGCCTCAAGCGAATCGTGGCCCGAGAGGTCCACCGCGCTCTGACCAACACACCGGCCACGCACATCACTCAAAACAACCTCGCTTCAGCTGCCTGACAGCTATATGAGCGTCCCGAGAACGGAAAATCCGATGAGCGCCAAGCTGTACGACGGGCTGCGGCTGACCGCGCACACACCCGGCCTTTTCGAACTCACCCGCGTGATCTCCAAGCGCATGCGCGAGGTCTTCCGCGAGCTGACTGTACCCATCATCGCCAGGAACGTCGCCCGCGTCGTCGACGACGCCGAGGTACGCGAACGCGACATGGGCGGCCCCCTGCACAATTACCTCGTCTACCGGGCCCGGAAGCTCTGGCTCGACGAGCAGGCCGGACTTGATGACCGCATGACGTTCCACGATCCGCTGCGCTTCAGCATCGTCTTCGGTCAGGTTGACGACGAGTGGGGCACACACCGGCTGGCGTACCCCTTCGCCGGGAACCGCGCGTACACCGACGCACTCCTGGCCCCCGAAGCCGATGGCCACCCGATCTTCGTCGACTCCACTAGGGGTTGTGTGTCGTTGTGATCAGCCAGTTGCCTTCAGGAGGTCGTTGATCCAGAGCATCGAGGCACGGAGGTGGAGGCCGGCGAGGTAGCTCTCGGGCGTCTTGTCGTATCGAGTCGCGATACCGCGCCATGCCTTCAACTTGTTGATGAGCCGCTCGACGGTGTTCCGCTCCTTGTAAAGATCGCCGTCGTGGCGTGTGGGGCGGCCCTTCTTCTTCCGGTTGGCGGACTGGTCCTTCTTCTCCGGGACGACTGCCTTGATGCCACGTTTCCGCAGGTAAGAGCGGTTAGCGCGGGACGAGTAGGCCTTGTCCGCGGCGAGATGAACCTTGCTCGTCAGCCCACCACGGGATCTGCCGTTCTGTTCTGGCGGGCCGCCCCCTTTTGCCGGGCCCGCTCCTGCTCGGTGGCGGCTTCGTCGAGGGCGGCAACGTCAACAACGACCTCACCAAGAGCTGGAGGAGCGGGAGAAGTAACGAATCGGACAGCTGTGGCTGCCGTATTCGTCTCTGGCTGGACGTTCCGCTACCGAGGCACAGGCCGGCCGGCGGGCCGAGCAGCAGGGTGCCGGCTTCAGGTGGTGAGGTCCGGTCCGGCCGTGGTTCCGGCGGCGTACCGCAGTCCGTGCCCGAAGGGGTAGAGCGGATCAGGGCTCTCCTGAGGGACGTCGGGCCGGCCGGCCTCCACCTCGGCCATGGACCGGGGAAGCTGGAAGGGCAGCGTGCCCTGGGGGGCGGCCCGGCCGAACAGGACGTCGAGCAGCGCCCGGTCGCCCGCGCCGTACGCGGCGAGCAGTGCGGCGCAGCGATCGGCGATTTCCGGGATGACGGCTGGCCGTTCGAGGTGGATGGTGACGACGGTGGGCACCGTGTCGAGCAGGGTGAGGATCTGCTCGAGGCGGTCGTGGTCGAAGTCGAGCCGACCGGCGTGGAAGAAGGACTCGAACAGGCCCGAGCGGGGCTCGTACGGGGTGTTCAGGCGCAGCAGCGCCAGATCGGCGTGGGCGGAGTCGGTGACGATGTCGGCGTACTCGGCGGCCACGGCCGGGTCGACGCCCTCCACGTACAGTCGCGGGCGGCCGGACAGCGGCAGTACGGCGGCGCGGTTCTCCAGCAGGGTCAGTGAGCGGCGCTGGGCGGCCTCGCCGGCGGTACGGAAGTCGGCGCGTCCTACGATCTCTTCGGCGGCGTCCGGGTCGACGTAGCGGCGGTCGTCGAACAGGCCGAGGCGGAATTTCTCCGCCAGCAGGCGAGTGACGGAGGAGTCGAGCCGGGGTTCCGCCAGCCGTCCGTCGCGGACCAGGCCGGTGATCAGCTCGGGGCACGCTTCGCCACCGATCTGGTCGGCACCGGCGTGCAGCACCCTCAGTGCCCGCTCCGCGGGCGTGAGGTGTTCCACGCCCCAGGCGCGAGCGGCATGCGTCTCGCCCATGATCGGGCCGTCGGTGAGCAGCCCCCAGTCGGTGCAGACGATGCCGTCAAAGCCAAGTTCCTCGCGCAGCAGCCGAGTGATGATGCTGTGGTTGAAGCCGAATCCGACCTCTTCGTACGGGGTGCCGACCGGCATGCCGTAGTACGGCATCACCTGCGTGGCCCCGGCGGCGATGGCCGCCTTGAACGGCTTGAGGTGGTAGTCGAAGAAGCCGCCCGGATAGACCTGCTCCCTGCCGTACGGGAAGTGCGGGTCCTCGCCGTCCTTCTGCGGGCCACCGCCGGGGAAGTGCTTGACCATCGCGGCCACGCTGCCCTTGCCGAGTTGTTCGCCCGGCCCGCGCAGGCCCTCGATGTACGCGGCGGCCAGGCGGGAGGTCAGGTCGGCGTCCTCGCCGAAAGTGCCCGGGATACGGGACCAGCGCGGCTCGGTGGCCAGGTCGATCTGTGGGTGCAGGGCGACGCGCAGACCGACGGCCAGGTACTCGCGGCGCACGGTGTCGCCGTACTGGCGCATGAGGTCGACGTCATCGGCGGCGGCCAGGCCCAGGGCCTCGGGCCACTGCGAGAACGGGCCGGCCATCATCGCGGTGCCCGGGTTGTCGGTGAACGCGTGGCGCGGATCGGTGGACAGCGTGACCGGGATACCGAGCCGGGTGGCGGCGGCCTGCTCCTGGAGGCGGTTGTGGAGCTGCGCCATCTCGCGCGGGGTGCCCGCTCCCAGCAGGTTGAAGTGGGACATGAGATGGTCGGACATCATCTGCTCGGCGGTGAGGCCGACGGGCGCGGGGTTCGCTCCGATGCCTGTCGCGTGGTGGAACAGCAGCCCGGCCTTCTCTTCCAGGGTCATCCGGGGCAGCAGGTCGGCCACCCGTTCTTCGATGCTGCGGCCGGCGTCCTGGTACGGGTGGGTCACTGCTGCTCCTCGGTGGTGCGGTGGAGGGTGTGGAAGGTGTGGGTGCCAGGCCCGGCGCGGGTGGGTTCGGCGCCCGGCAGATCGATGGTGGCCTCGGTGCCCTGGGGGACGGTGACGTCGACGGTGAGCCGCTGTTCGTGCAGGCGCCACGCCACCTCGGCCCGGCCGTACGGTGTTTCGTGCGCGGCCTTCGCCCAGGTGAGGCCCCCGCCGGGGCGGGGCCGGACGAGTAGGCGGCGGTAGCCGGGGGCGGCCGGCGCGAGACCCGCGACGGTGCGGTGCAGCCAGTCGGCGATCGCGCCGAGCGCGTAGTGGTTGAAGGAAGTCATCTCTCCGGGGTTGACGCTGCCGTCCGGGAGCAGGCTGTCCCACCGCTCCCAGATCGTGGTGGCACCCATGTCCACCTGGTAGAGCCACGAGGGGCAGGAGCGTTCAAGCAGCAACTTGTACGCGGTGTCGGTGTGGCCGGTGGCGGTGAGCGCGTCACAGACCAACGGCGTGCCGAGGAAGCCGGTACCGATCCGGTGGCCCCGCTCGGCCACCAGGGCGGCCAGCCGGTTTCCGGCCTCGGCTCGCTCGGCGGCGTCCTGGAGCAGGCCGAAGCCGAGGGCGAGGGCGTAGGCGGTCTGGGTCTCTTCCACCAAGTGGCCGCCGCCGGTGTGGAATCGGGCGCGGAAAGCTTGCCGTACGGCATCGGAAAGAGCGTGGTAGCGCTCGGTATCGTCCTTCTCGCCCAGCACCTCGGCGGTGCGGGCGAGCAGGCGGGCCGAGTGTGCGAAGCAGGCAGTCGCGACGAGTCGGGAAGACGTCGTCGCCCCGCCCGGGTCGTCGGGGGACGCGGTCGGGTCGAGCCAGTCGCCGAACTGGAAGCCCTCGCCCCACACGTGTCCGGGGCCGGCGATCCGGTCGACGGCGTCGACCCAGGCACGCATGGACGGGTACTGGGTGCGCAACACCTCCGCGTCGCCGTACCGCTCGTACAGGACCCACGGGACGATGACTGCGGCATCGCACCAGCCGGCCATCGGGGGATTGCCGGGAGGCACCGGGACGGGGATGTTCAAGGGAATGGCGGGGCTGATCACCGGTGGGATGCCGTCGGGGTCCTCGCTCTGGTCGGCGGCGAGGTCGCGCAGCCAGGAGCGCAGGAAGTCCTTGGTGTCGTAGAGGAACGTGGCGGTGGGGGCGAAGACCTGGATGTCGCCGCTCCAGCCGAGGCGTTCGTCGCGCTGGGGGCAGTCGGTGGGGACATCCAGGAAGTTGCCTCGCATCCCCCACACCACGTTCTCGTGCAACCGGTTCAGCGACGGGTCGGAGGACTCGAACCAGCCGGTCCGGCGCAGGTCGCTGTGCAGGACCACAGCGGTGACGTCCCCAGGGGCGAGTTCGCCGGGCCAGTCGTCGAGTTCGGCGTAGCGGAAGCCGTGGAAGGTGAAGCGGGGCTCCCACTGCTCGCCGTCGGTGTCGCCGCGCAGGGTGTAGCGGTCGGTGGCCGTGGCACCGCGCAGCGGACGTACGCACAGCTCCCCGTCCTCCAGTACTTCGGCATGCCGCAGAGTCACTGTGCGACCCGCCTCTCCGCGGACGCGGATGCGGAGTCTGCCGACCAGGTTCTGCCCGAAGTCCACGATGGTGCGCCCGGTGGGCGAGGTGGTGACGGCGACCGGAGGGAGGCACTCGATGCGCCGTACCGGAGGGCTGTCGGCCGGGAAGAGCACCGAGGTGTCGAAGTCCACCACGCGAACGCGCCGCCAGTGTGCGTCGTCGAAGCCCGGTTCGCTCCAGTCGGGGCGTTCGCGGCGGGCGTCGTAGTCCTCTCCCTCGTACAGGCCGACGGCGGTGATCGGCCCGGCCGCCGCTCGCCAGCCGGGGCCGGTCGTGACCGTCTGGAGGTTGCCGTCGGCGTACTCGATCCGCAGCTCGGCGAGCAGGCCGGTGTGTGGTCCGTAGATGTCGCGGTTGCCGCCGTTGAATCCGAGCAGCCCCCGGTACCAGCCGTCCGCGAGGTGTGCGCCCCAGGCGTTGGGGCCGCGGCGCAGCATCCGGGTCACGTCGAAGGACTGATAGCGGTGGCGGTGGTGGTAGCTGGTCCAGCCCGGTGCCAGGACGTGGTCGCCGACGACGGCGCCGTTGAGTCGCATCTCGTACACCCCCAGGGCGGTGACCCGCAGCTCCGCCTGTCTCACCTGGCTGCCCACGGTGAACACACCGCGCAGCAGGGCGGCCGGGCGGCCCGCCGTACCCGGCGGCTCTTCCGGCAAGTCGGGGGTGATGACCTGAGCGGTCCAGGTATGAGACATGTCCGACTTTCTCGTGGTGGGTGGGCTACGGTCGTCCAGGCGAAGGGCGTTCAGATGACGGGGGCGGCGTCGGTTTCCGCGGGGTCCCGCAGTGGGGGGATGAGCAGCGAGAGCGCGAGGGTCAGCGCGGTGAGCAGCGCTCCTGTCCAGAAGAGCCAGGCGTAGCCGCTGTCCTGGTAGAAGGCGGTGCCGTCCACGACGGTGCTGTGGGTCGCGAGGGTGGCGAACGACAGGGCGGTGACGAGGGCGCCGAAGAAGTTGATGAGCATGTTGAGCATGCCGCTGCCCAGTCCCTGCTCCTCCTTGGACACCACGCCGACGACGAGGGCCGGGGCTCCCGCGACGACGAGGCCGGAGCCGAGGTTGGCCAGGCACGAGGTGAGGATCAGTTGGGTCTCATCGGCGTGGAAGCAGCCCACCAGGCCGTAGCCGAGTGCCATCAGAGCCAGCCCCGTCCACCAGAGCAGGCGGGCGTCGGTCGTGCGCAGGAGGCGGCTGGCGACAAGTCCGGCACCGAACATCACCACGTTCCAGGTGACGCTGACGGCGGCGTTGTGCTGTGCCGTCCACCCGAGACCGGCGGAGACCCCGGGGATGCGCGGGTAGAGGGCGAGCAGGATCGCCATGCTCGGCAGGGTGTACGCGACGGCCTGCGCGAGCCCTCCGGTGACGAGGACCAGCGCGACCGGGCGGCGGCTGAGCACCTTCAGGTCCAGGATCGGGTGGGCGCTGGAGCGCTCCACGAAGATGAAGGCGACCAGTGCGACAAGCCCGGCGGCGAGCCAGCCGAGGGTCTTGGCGTCGGCCCACCCCCAGCTCTGCCCCTGGCCGACCGCGTAGACGACGGCGGTCAGCCCTCCGCCGAGGACCAGACCGCCGGGCCAGTCGAAGCCGGGCCGGAAGTCATGCCGGGGAGTCCGCGGCACCAGGACGGCGATCAGCGCGAAGCCGACGGCGGAGGCCGCGGCGAGGAACCACATCACGCCCTTGTAGCCCCAGCCGTCGACCAGCCGGCCGGCCAGGAACGGCGCGGCCAGGGCCACCAGGCCGATGCTGCTGCCCAGGACGGCGCTGGCGGGCTTGACCAGCCGGGGAGGGAAGATGTCGCGCACGGCCGGGAAGGACAGGGCGGCGAACGGGCCGTAACAGCCGGCGATCGCCCGCCCGGCCAGCAGGAGCCAGAAGCTGCCCGCGGCCGCGGCGATGACGTCTCCGACGACTCCCAAGCCGGTCATCACGAGCATGAGCCGCTTCTTGCCGTACCGGTCACCCAGTTTCATCACGAACGGCGTCAGCAATGTCGAGACGAGGACGACGGTCAGCGTGAACCAGGCCACATGGGTGGTGCGGAAGCTCTGCGCCACGTCAGCGGTGGCATTGGCGCCCAGGATGCCGGCGGCGGCGAGGAGTTGGGTCGGCCAGATGAGCGCCAGGAGTACGGCGATCAGCCGCGGAGTCCATCTCGCGGTGTCGTCGGACGGTGCTGCGTCGAGCGGGGGGCTCGCAGACGTCGATGTCATGAAGCCGCTCCTTTCGCGAACAGGGAAGGTCGGGTTCGTGTGCGGAACGGCATGCCGTCACCCAGGGCTCACATCCGGCCGCGGGCTCGAAACGTTCCCTCGCTTTTGGACGATGATGAAGCCAATACCTAGTGTTCGCTAGGTGTTGTGGCTGTGGCGCACGTCACGCCGCGAGGACGTCAGGGCGCCCCTGTCGGGCGATGACAGCACTCCTCGCGAGAGCGGGGGCGACGGCCTCGGTACCGTTGTCCGCATGGGGACACCACGGGGGCCGCGCGGCGGCTACGCAACGGGACTGGCCAGGCGTAACCAGATCCTTGAGGCCGCGCTGCTGCGCTTCGGCCAGGACGGTTACCGCAAGACCTCACTGGCCCGCGTCGCCCGCGACGCCGGAATCACCGACGCCGGGCTGCTCCATCACTTCCGCGACAAACAGCAACTGCTGCTGGCCGTGGTGCAGTACTGGCACGAGCGGCTCGATGAGCAGTGGGTACGCGTGTCCGACTCCGTGCGGGACGCCTTCCGCTGCCACCTGGAGGACACCGCCGGAGCGCTGAACATGCCGGGGATCCTCGAACTCGCCGTCGTGGTGGGTGCCGAGGCCACCGCTCCCGACCATCCCGCGCACGAGTTCTTCTCCCACTGGCAGGAGAAGGGCGTACGGGAACTCGCGGACCGCCTGCGTGCCGGCGCCGAGTCGGGTGAACTCAAAGCGGGCCTGGATTACGAGAACATCGCCAGGGAGTGCGCGGCGGTCGACGCCGGACTACGGCTGCAGTGGTTGGCCGGCGGGCGTACCTTCGACTTGATCGCCGTGATGCGCTCGCACCTGGACCGCCTGATGAGCAGGATCGCGGCCGACGGTAAGGGGCTGTAGCGCTCGGAGCACGCAGGAGCCGGCCGCCAGCGCACATGCCAGGTGCCGGCGGGTCACAGATCCAGGACGAGGCGAGGGCAGGCGGCGCGCGAGACGCAGAGGAACATCGTGTCGTCGCGTGCCCGTTCGGCGGGAGTGAGCAGAGAGTCCCGGTGGTCCACCACCCCGTCGAGGACGGTGGTCTCGCAGGTCCCGCACGTGCCCTCCCGGCACGACGACAGGACCCGCACGCCGGCCTCCTCGACCGCTTGGAGGACGGTCTTGTCCGGCGGAACGGTCACCGTGATGCCGCTCCGGCAGAGTTCCACCTTGAAGGAGACCGAAGGGGCGTCGTCCTCCTGCCCCTTCGGCGTGAACCGCTCGATGTGGAGCGTGCCCTCCGGCCAGGAGGCACACCGCCGTTCCACCGCGTCGAGCAGGGGCTCAGGACCGCAGCAGTAGACGAGGGTGCCGGGGGAGGGGCTGCCGAGCAGCCCGTCCAGGTCGAGGAGGCCGCTCTCGTTCTGTGGGCACAGTTCCACCCGGTGGGGGTGGTCCTCGGTGAGCCGCGAGGCGAAGGCCATGGTGGCGCGGCTGCGCCCGCCGTACACCAGACGCCAGTCGGCGCCACGCCGCTCGGCGGCGGCGATCATCGGCAGGACCGGGGTGACGCCGATACCGCCGGCGACGAACAGGTAGCGCGGGGCGTCGACCAGCTGGAAGTGGTTGCGGGGGCCGCTCACCCGGACCGCGTCGCCCTCGGCCAGCGTGTCGTGCACGTAGCGGGAGCCGCCCCGGCTCTCCGGCTCGCGCAGCACGGCCACTTGGAAGAGGGAGGTGTCCTCGGGGTCGCCGCACAGCGAGTACTGCCGTACCAGGCCGGGGCCCAGCGTCAGGTCGATGTGGGCCCCCGGACTCCATGAGGGCAGCCGCCCACCAGAGGGGTGGGTCAGGGTGAGCCGGGCGACGTCCTCGGCGAGGGGCTCCTTGCGCACCAAGGTCAGATCGAGGTCGGGTTCGCCCCCGGTGCGCTGTGGGCTCGTGACGGTCATGGTGATTCTCTTTCCGGGCCGGGACAGATCAGGCGAAGACCGCGTGGCGAGGCTGAGGGGCGGACGCGGGAGCGGATTCCGTGGCCGGGCCGGGGTGGTGGCCCTCGGGGTGGCCCAGCAGCCGGTCGGTACCGAGCACCCAGTGGATCCGGTAGATCTCCTCGCCGGAGAGGACGGGAGGATGGAGTGGGCTCATCGGGCCACCGGCCGGGCCTGCGTCGCGTCCCCTTCCTGGATTTGCCTCGCTTCGCCCTCCTGGGCCAGGCGGGCGAGGATGCGCCGGGCGGCGAGTCCGCCCGTGTCGATGTCGACGCTCAGCTCCTGATAGCCGGCCTTCTCGGTGTCCAGGGACTTCTGCAGCACGTTGAGGGCCACGACGTCCTGCATGACCACCGTGTGGTTGTTGTTGTGCAGGAAGTCGGTGACCTCCTGGTCACCGAGGGCGAAGTCGCGGGCCACGGCCCAGAAGTCGTACGTCGTCTTCTCCGTCGAAGGGGTGATGCCGTAGACGACCTCCACGTGGAAGGCGTGCGGATCGCTGCCGTCGGGATGCGGACCGGGCGCTCCGACGGGCGCGATGCGCGAGTGGAGCAGGTAGAGGCACGGCGCGTGGTATTCGATGTCCTGCCAGCGGGTGATCCGGCCCTCGATGCCCGTGGAACTGGCGTAGAAGGGAGGGCACTCGGCGTCGTCCATGTGACGGCTCACGCGGACGACGCCGGCCGCGTCGTCGACCTCGGTGTTGATCGGGGTCTCGGCCACCTCGGGAGTGCCGATGTAACCGCCGTGCAGGTACGTCTCGTGGGAGAGGTCCATGAGGTTGTCGACCAGCAGGCCGTGGTCGCCGTCGATCGGCTCCATGCCGGACACCACGGTGTAGCCGGGCGAGTCCATCCACGGAGCGCGGGGCGGCAGGGCACCCCCCGGTTCGCGGTCACCGATCCATACCCACACGAAGGAGTCCTGCTCGACCACCGGGTACGTCTTCAGGCGCGCTGTGCGCGGGATGCGCCGCTGGCCGGGCACGAAGACGCAGCCGCCGTCGGGGCCGTAGGTGAAGCCGTGGTACCCGCACACCACCCGGTCGCCGTCCAGCCGGCTCGGCGCCTGCGACAGCGGGAAGCGCCGGTGCACACAGCGCTCCGACATCGCCACGGCCCGGCCGCTCTCCGTGCGGTACAGCAGGATCGGCTCACCCAGCACGGTGCGCCCGAGCAGCTCGCGCGCGACTTCGCGGCCGTAGGCGGCGACGTACCACTGATTACGTACGAAAGCAGTCATGACCGTCTCCTTCGGAGCGGGGAGTTCAGTGCGCGGTGCCGGCGGACCGGGCCGGGTGTCGACTGGTGCGGACCATCGTGGGGTCACCGTCCCCGGGGCACCAGGGGCCTTTCCGGATGCCGGGAAACAACCGCGGCCGCCTACGCGCGGCCGTGGCGTTCAGACCTGCGGCGTGATCATGGCGCGGGAGATCGCGCGGGCGCTGGTACGAATGAGCCGGGCCAGCGCGTGCGCGGAGGTGCTGCCATGGCGTACCACCAGCGATACAGAGGCGATCACCGCATCACCGCCGCCGTACACCGGGGCGGCGACCGACAGGGCGTCCATCGTGACCTGGCGGTCGCTGACGGCGTAGCCGTTGGTCCGCGCCTCGGCCAGCATGCGCCGCAACGCGCGTGGATCGGTGACCGTGCCCGGCGTGAAACGCTGGAGGGGTCCGGCGAGCACCTGCTCCTGCACCTCGGCGGGGGCGTGCGCGAGCAGCACCAGCCCGACGCCGGTGGCCGTCAGGGCGAAACGCCCGCCCACGCGCGTCAGCACGGGCACCGCACCGGACCCCGCGATGCGCTCGACGAAGACGACTTCGGTACCTTCGCGCACGGCGAGCTGTACGTTTTCGCGGGTGATCCGGGAGAGGTCCTCCAGGAACGGCAGGGCCCGCTCGCGCAGGCCCTGCCCGCGCGGCGCGAGGGAGGCGACTTCCCACAGCCGCAGGCCGACGCGGTAGCACCCCTTGTCACCGCGCTCCAGCGCTCCCCAGGCGATGAGGTCGCCGAGCATCCGGTGCACGGTCGACACCGGCAGCCCCGACCGCCGGGCCAGCTCACTCAACGTCATCTCCGGACAGTTCACGCTGAACGCACCGAGGATCCGCAGTGCGCGGCCCAGCACAGGCCCGGTGTGCGACTCGGAACCGCGGCGGGCCATCGGGGCGCCTCCTTCCTCCGCCGCCGAAGGCTCCTCATCGGGATGCCGCGGCTCACCTACGAGTGAGTCGTCCAAGGTGCTCTCACCCATTCCCAACGGTGCGACTCGTCCATGGCTGTGGCGGTCAGTGTGCAAGAAGGCCACGGCCACGTCGAGACGTCCGTACCGGGCCAAGAGCCCCCGACCACGTAGCCGAAGGACTGCGCTCGACCCGTTGGCCCTGCCCTGAGCCGCCTCTACGCGCTGGCCGCGGAGCTGGACGGCCCGGGACCGGTCGAGACCCTCCCGCGCAGGCCGGACACCCCGGACGACGCCGAGACGATCCTCTCGGCCGCGGTCCAGACGTTCGGCGACGTGCCCGGTCTGTTCGTCGCCTCGGGTATGAACCACGTCGCGCCGATCATCGAGATGGATGTCGAGGACTTCGACGCCGTCCAGTCGGCGAACGTGCGCGGCTCATGGCTGATGTGCCAGGCGGCGGGGCGGCACATGCTCGGTCGCGGCGGCGGGGGAAGCGTGGTGCTCGTGTCCTCCACCCGCGGCCGGCTGGGTCACCCCGCCGGATACTCCGCGTACTGCCCGTCCAAGGTCGCGGTCGACCTGCTCGGCCGCAGCCTCGCCGCCGAGTGGGGCGGTGCCGGAATCCGGGTGAACGTGCTGGCCCCCACGGTGTTCCGCTCGGAGTCGACCGCCTGGATGTACGAAGACGACGAGAAGGCCACCGCGACCCGCGACGCCATGCTCGCACGCGTCCCGCTGGGCCGGCCGGCCGAACCGGAGGACTTCGCCGAGGCGTTGATCTACGTGCCCAGCGACGCCTCCTCGTTCGTCATGCCCAGGCCATCCCGTACGGCTGCACGACGCCGACGCCGACGCTCTGCGCGGCGCGGCGCGGTGCGGTGGACGGCCTGCGGGACATCGACGGGGCCGTGGACGGCAGCACCGACCTGGCCGGGCGTTCGACAGGGATCTGACGCACATCCTGCTGGCGAATCACCGCTGGCGTGGACGGGTCCCGCCCGGTGGCAAGGTTGATCCCGGCGAGACACAACGCGAGGCGGCCCAGCGCCATACTCCCCTGGTTTCGGAAGAGGGACAGACTGCCGCGTGGCTGAGGTCGGACGAGCCGTGGGAGGGCTGGTTCCCGGACGACCGCCTTCGGATGCAGCAGTGCGCCATGTGGCTCGGCGAGAACACGTCGAGCCCATCTGTGATCAAGCAGCCTCTGGCATGACGTAGCCGTGGGCGAGGTCACGGAGTTCGGCGGGACGGTTCGTGCGTCGGGTGAGGCGTCGGGTCATCAAGGTAATCGAGGCCCAGGTGATGAGTGATTCGCTCATCTCGTGGAGGCGTTCGTGTCCACGGATGCGGCGACGAGTCCTCATGACCCATGACCAAGATCGTTTAGATCCGGTGGTCGATGGTCACGCGCATGAGCGGCTGGGCGGGTGCGGGAACGTTGTCCTGGGTCATGATGCTGCTCCCTTGCGCAGGGGGATCGAGGACGGAGGACACCTGTGGTGGTGTCCTCCTCGTGGGGGTGGTGAGCGCCTCGCGGTGGGCGTTCCTGTGGCTCTCTCTGTGCGGGAGAGCGTCCCTGTGGGGCTTCGGCCCTGGCCCAAGGTGGCGTCGTGTTCAACGTAGTGGCGATCGGGGCGGATGTTGCCAAATGACTGGCGGGTGGTCATCGGTACTGCCTCCGGCGTGAGTTCGACATGGCGGGCGGGCAGTGATCAGGACTCAGGTGCTTGCGTCTCGTTATGGCGGGCACGGCTCCCTCACCCCGTAAGGCCGGAGTCCGGGCCCCGGCAGCAGCGACCGGGAGGAAGATTCCGGGGCACGACGAAGGCCCGGACACGATGCCTCGGTTCACCCACCCACATCAGGTGGTGTGGTCCGCCGGTTCCTAACTACGCTGCCGAGCATGACGGACCTGCCGATCATTGCCTTCCTGAAAGCCCGCTTCGACGAGGCCGAAGCGCACTCTGCGGACGATCACTCTGAGAGCGCGGGGGCTAGGCGCTCCGATCTCTGGCATAAGCGAGGGATCCTCGAAGCGGTCGAGGCCATGTACGTACTTGGCGCAACACAGCCGCAAATCGCCTCGGACGGAACTGCGTTGGAGCGTTTTGCGTTGGCGAGCGCCCGGCGCACTGTGCTCATGCTCGCTGGTGAATATCGCGAGCACCCGGACTTCAATAGTGAGTGGCACGAATTCCGCTTTCCCCTGTTTGAGAGCAGGGACCGTCGGGTTCTCTGTCAGGGGCGTCTGACTGGACACATAAGCGACACTCTCGAACCAACTCCGGCTGAGCTCATCAAGCTGCTTACGGTGCACCCGGAAATGGTCGACGCGACCGTCACAGCACCTGCGTACTACGCGCCGGGTGAAGTCCACCCTCTCTCGCATGTCTGGGAGACCGTGCTGATCACACTCACCCTCGGCCCCTTCATACAAGCGATCACGGCCGGATTTGGCGGAGCCGTAAGCGAACTGTCGCAGAGCGCACTCCGCAAGGCCATCGGGAAATTCATGAGGGAACGCGAAGAGGGGACGAACAGGGCCCTCGAAGGAGGAAGATACTTCAATCGCCCAGCGCCGAACTACGCCATCGCACTACGCCCCGACGGTTTGAACGTGTCCTTCATGCTTCCCCTGCAGGACAAACCTGATCGCCGAACTGCCGCTGCTCTTATGCTCCTTGAGGTAGACATCAGTGCGTTCGGCACCGACGAAGTCGCCATTGTCTGGGACGACGACACATGGAGTGCACTCATTCACCCCAACCCCGATATACCCAGCATCACGATCTCCGCTCGATGGCAGCCGACCACGCGGCAGTGGATCTTCCCCAATGGCGAGGCGTGGCGCTCCCCCTCGGCCTCACCTGAAGGGCCAGATGCCCAGTGACCGCGACGCGCTCACACATCAAGCGGGGCTCACCGGGCGAGGAGGGCCTTGATTGGCCGCCAGGGGCTACTCAGCGCCTCTGGTGGGATCGCGCTGGCGAGTGGGGGAGCGTGGTGCTTTAGTAGTTGTTTCTTAGAGCTCGTAACACGATCATGATCTGAGCTTCTTGAGGCGTCTCCAGCAGATCAGGCCGCAGGCCGCAGGCCAGAGAGGTGAAGGCGTCGTGGAGTTCAGCGCGACGTTCCCAGCGGACTGATCCCTTGCGGGAGATGACGGGCAAGATCCGCCGGTGACGCAGCTCGTCACGGTGCGCGTTGGAATCGTAGCCTTGTCGCCGGGTAGGGCGTCGGGTCGTCGGCGTGGCCGACCGGGGCGGCCCGCTACAGGCGGGATGCCGTCGACCAGGGCGAGGGTCTGGGTAACGTCGTTGACGTCGGCCGCAGTCGTGATCACCTCAAGCGGGGTGCCGCGTCCGTCGCAGATCAAGTGGTGTTTGCTGCCCGTCTTCCACCGGTCGACCGGTGACGGGCCGGTCGCGGCTCCCCCTTTTTTCGCGCGGACATGGGAGCCGTCCACGCAGGCGCGAGACCAGTCGAGTTCGCCGACTGCGTTCAACTCGGCGAGCAGGAGACGGTGTAAGCCGTCGAAGACGCCCGCCTGCTGCCAACGATCCAGGCGGCGCCAGCACGTCTGCCCGGAGCCGAACCCCGGCTCCAGCGGCAGGAGTTGCCAGGCAATGTCGTTGATCAGGACGTACAGGATGTCCTGCAGACACAGCCGGTCATCCACCGGCCGAGGCCCCGGCGACCGCTGCGGCCACGGTGGCAGCAGCGGCTCGATCAGCTCGTACAAGTCGTCGTCCACGATCCACGGTCGAGCCTCACACCGTCACGAATGGCCGCAGCGTCACGCTGGTAACGCCCAACCAGGGCATCTCGACAAGATCGTGTAACGAGTTCTTAGGCCGCCTTCTTCCGGACCGTCACCCACGCGGCGAAGTCCTCGATGCCGTCGATGAGCGCCTCAGACCGGAAGGAGTGGAAGAGTGTCGAAGGCATGGTGTGCGCCAGGCAGTTCGACGTACACGACTGGCGAGGTGGAGACGGAGCGCAGGGCGGTGACAAGGACCCTGGAATTCTCGGTGTCCACCAGCTCGTCCCGGTCCCCGTGCGCGATGAGGAATGGTGGCGCATCCGTCCGGACGAGGTTCACCGGCGAGGTCGCCAGGTCGCCGTCGAAGTACCCCGCGAGAAAGCCGTTGAGTGCGACGGCGGCAGTCACGGAGGTAGGTGTGCGTTCGCGTCAGGCAGGCGGGATTCGCGGCTGCCCCCTCAACGAACGGCATCGTCACCCTCCGCGACGGCTCCCCAAGATCTGTGCCAGGGCCCAAAACTCACCGACGCTCGTACCCGGCAACTCAAGGCGTTCACGCCGCTGACCGTCACGCTGTTCCTGGAGCTTTCTGACTATGCGCTGGCGATCATCGACGACCCGGTGGTCCGGCGCGAAGCACTGGAGACCATCAGCGCAGGGACACCTCCGGCGTAAGGCAGTACCGGGCTGTGAGCCCCAACGCCCCGCAGGGTTCGGCGGGGTGATGGGCGTCGCGTGTTGTGCATTAAAGGGCCCCGGGGCGGCGGGCGGGTCTCGGATGAGACAAACATGGTTGCGTACTGGACAAGATCTGTTTCTCGGAGTCGCTGCTGGCAATTTCCTGTCAGGGTCCAGATACTCAGCCCGCATCAGGGCGGGGTTTTATGGAGAGGGGTACATCATGCGTGTTCGTCATGTTCTCGCCGTTGCGGGGTTGGGAGCCACGCTCGCAGTTGGGGCGACAGTAACTCCAGCTTCGGCTGCGACAGCCGGGGAATCTGGGGTGGCCGTAGGGACCGCGACCTGTGACGAGTGGAGCAATGGGTCCACCTCGCCCGCGCCCGACTGGGAGACGATCCAGCGTATGGAGGCGCACGCCCGTCACATCGCAGGTATGTACGTGTGACCGGCCCTCAACGGCGGCGATCGTCAGGACCATACGGCAGTTGTCGTAGGCCATACGGAGTGACCTGTGTCCTATGACACGGGCGCGCGCCGTGTTCATAACGTTTCGACAGAGAATTACCAGGTG
>NZ_JBSFTT010000044.1:0-53570 GCF_053591415.1 Streptomyces sp. NPDC003032
CGAGCGCACCATCGCCTGGCTCCACGGCTTTCGCCGCCTGCGCATCCGCTGGGAACGACGCGACGACATCCATGAAGCCTTCCTCGGCCTCGCCGTCTGCCTGATCACCCACCGCCACGTCCAACGGCTTTGTTAGCACCTTTAAGACCCGGATGATGACATCGGCCGGCCGCTGAGCGACTCCCAGCGGTCGAGCAACCTGCAGACATTCGTTGCGGCGGCGGCACGGCACACTGGAGCCACGGTCACCGATCGTGTGCATCTGCAGATCACGCGCGACATCGCAGAGGGGTTCGCCGCTCATAGCGCCCAGGGCGGGGCAACAAAGGTGCAGGTGTGGGAGTGGATCGCACAGCACACCCGTCCTGCCTACCCGGCGGAGTTGTTCGAGTCACGCTGGCAGGTCTTCGAGAGCGAGCAACTCATCCGCCCCTACCGGTCCAAGAAGCACCAACTGCGGCACTCCTTTCATCCGCTGGGCACTGTCTTCCTGATGATCTGCGACCGGCTGGAGAGCCACGGCGGCATCGACGAGTTGATCGGCCTGCTGGACCGGACCCAAGAACTGCTCGACCGCGAGCATCCTGACCGGGATGCAGTCGCCCGCAACATCATTTTCTGCCAGTGGGTGTTCGCAACGTTCGCGGTTCAGCTCGAGGCGCTGGTCCTGGACGGCTCGCTAAAGGAGCTGATCGAGGACCAACGGCAGTACAACCACCAGGACCTGGACCAGCGTGTCCTTCGCCTGAACCGTGACGTGAACCGGCACTTCCCGAAGGACGTCGACCTCGCCCACAAGGCCGTGGCCATGGTCGAGGCCGAGCAGCAGTACGGCCACTGGGTCGCGCAAGCGCTGCTGCGGGTGCTGGATCACGCCGGGGTTGCCCTGGACTTCGATGTCCTATCGGCCGAGGAGTACCTGGAGGCGGCCCGCAACGCCCCACCGGAACGGCTCGCGGAGGCCGGCGCCGCGCTGGTGGTGGATGCGCCGCAGGTGTGGGTGGATGCGGGGGCTGTGGTGGACGCTGTGGATGCGTTCGCGCCGCGCCACCGGGCGCGCTACCGGCCGCAGATGCCCAAGGGGTCGCCGGAGCGGGATCCGTTCGGCGCCGTGGTCGAGCGAGGGGTAAGGGAACGGGCACGTCGCGAACGGGCTGCCGATCGCATGCTTCTGGAGCGTGACCGCGTCGAGGTGACGGAGGAGTTGCGGCGGTCGCGGTGGCCGCGGGCCGTCCGGCTCCTGACGGATCTGATCATGCTGGACGCCGACCCCCACGCTCCGTACCGGCTGGAGATCGGCTCCGAGCTCATCATCGACCGTGAGGCGTGGGTGACGTATCTGCATCCGGTCACGGTCCACCGCATGGAGCGTCCTGCGGCTACCGCGCCGGAGGACCTGGTGACAAGCGAGCACACCGATGAAGAACGCTGATGTGCCCCTGATCCTTGCCGCCGCCCGAGCCGGTGGCACGCTCGCCCCCGGAGCCTGCCGCCTGGGCTGCTGGCCGAGGCCGATGAGACGGCCCGGATCGCAGGGCGCAGCCTCATGGAATGCGACTGCCCGTGGCCCACCCCGGCCAGTTCGGGCGGCCGTCCGGGCCCGCTGGGTCGTGCGCTCGTGCTGGGCTGGTCACAAGCGCCGGTTCCCGAGGAACTCGGCACCTACCCCGTCGCCCGGCTCACTCCCACCCAGATGATCACCTTCGCCTTGTGCCTGGCCCGGGCGTGGCCCGACCTGAACTGGCCCCCCTACCCTGGCCGCCCGTTCGCGCGCGCCGACATCCTGGACGCGGCCGGGGACATCGGACTGGACGTGAAGTTCGCCAAAGCCGCCCTCGACGGAGAGCTGCAGTTGCTGCTGCTGATCGTCCGCGAGGGACAGCGGCTGCGGCTGGGGCCGGCGGTGGCCGCTCTGCCCGCCACCTTCGCCGAAACCATGCGGCGCTTCCACGACCAGCTCCCGGGCGCAGGCCAGGCCCCGCCGATGCAGAAGGACGACGATGAGTGAAATACCGCTCTCCGACGTCGACGAGGCCCACGTCCAGTCCGCCCTCGCAGCCTTGGAGACCGCCGACGGACTGGTGCCCGGCGCAGCGTTTCCCGCCCTACAGACCGATGCGCTGCGGGCGGTCGTCGCCCGGCGTCTGGCCGGCCTCGGCCGTGTCCTGCTGGTCCGCGAACACCATGGAATATTCGGTTTCACCAGCGGCTACGACGACACCGTGGGCGAACGCCTGGCCGCCGAGGGCATCGGAGTCCTGCCGCCCGTGGACCGGGCGGTGCTGGTACTGGTCCTGCTGCGCACGGTCGCAGCCCCCCGCGCCCGCGGCGTCCACGGGTCGGCGACCTGGCTCGCAGACGGGCCCGGCACCAGCGTCGAGGAGCTGTACGCCAACCCCTACTTCACCTACGAGCAGCTGCGCCCGGCGGTGCGCCGCCTCAAGGCACGCCGCCTGCTGCGAGAAGGCTTTCACCGCGCCCTACTGCCGGGCCCGGCGCTGCTGCGGCTGACGGAAGCACAGTCGGCCCGGCTGTGGGAGGACCTGGTCGTGGTCACCCAGCCCGACTCGATGTACGCCCGGGCCATCCGCCAGCGCCGCCAGGAGCAGACACCGCCCGAACCCTCCTCCGCCCCGCGGGAGGTAGCACCATGAACACTGCCACCGAACCGCAGGAGACGCAGCCCCCCGAAGAAGTCCCGATCAGCCTCGGGATCATCGGGGAACGGCAACTTTTGTGCGCCCAGACCTTCGACATCGCCCGGCACCCCTCGGCCGCGGTCGGTCTCATCCCCGGCTGCTTCATCGCCGTCTCCGGTAAGGGGCCCACGGATTCGAACGAGTCCGGCAAGACCAGCTGGCTGGCCGCCGTCTCGTTGCTGCTGGGCGATCCGGAATGGCGGATGCACAGCAGCGGCCCGGCGTCGGTGGCGGACTTGCTCTTCGAACCGCAGACCGCAGGGATCGGCGCCCAGGGCTATGCGCCCGCGACCACCGGCTACATCGCCGGGCTCTTCGCCGACCCGGATGATGTCCCCGCCAGCGCCCACACCGTGTGGCTGAAGTTGTCCGCCACCCCGACGTACGTCGAGGTCCGGCATGCCCCGGGCATCCATCTGGCTACCGCTCAGGACGACGTCGAACGCCATGACCAAGCCGCCGAGATCTACCGCGCGTTGCCGTCCGCGTCCGCGCTGGGCGCCACCCAGTACGCGACTGCCTTGTACGGGCCCGTTCCCCGTTGCCTCGCGTTCCTGACCTCCCGGGGCAAACGACGCGGCGGCCCGTCCCTCCTCAAGCTCGACACCGGCCTGTTCACCCCGGCCGGCATCGGCACCGCGCTCATCGACCTCACCGGCCGCGCCACTCTCCTGGACACCGACGCGTCCTTGCGCCACGACCTGAGCGAAGCAGAACGCGAGCTGCTGACCAGCCGGAGCGAGGACATCACCAGCTACGCGGCCGAGGAGCGGGCCCTGCACACCGTCATCCAGCGCATCAGCGCCCGAGAAGAGCTCGTCCGAGCCCAGGACATGTGGGCCCCTGCACTACGCCCGGGGGCTGCTAGACGCGCTGGACCGCACCGAACAGCTGCAGGCCGCACTGGGCGAACAAGAAGAGGCACGGGCACGCGCCCGGGGTGACCGGGAAGCAGCCCAAGCCGCTCAGCGCGCCCTCGACGACCCCGAGCGCCTGGCCCGTCGACACGACGAGGCGGCGCATGCCGAAGAGGGCGCCGAGCAGCGTCTCACCCGGGCCCGGGACGACGAGAGCAGCGCCCGTCACCGCTTGGCCGCACACGATCAAGCCCTCCAGGACGCGGAGGGTGCCGCAGCGGGAGTCCACGGGGACCTCGACGACGCCCGCCTCGAAGCCCAACAGGCCCGCCAGCACACCATCGCCTGCGAAGCCCGTGTGACCCAGGCCGCCACGCTGCGCCAGAACGCCCAAGATGACCTCGCCCGCGCCGGCGAGGGCCGTTACGGCACCGTCGGCCAAACGATCAGCGCCCTGGGCGAAGCCGGCATCCACGCCACCGGACTGCTCGACGGACTCACACTCGCTCCCGAGGAACGCACCGCTTGGGAGCCCCGGCTGGCGCTGTACCGCGACGCCGTGTGCATCGCGACGTCCTCCGTCGCTACCGCCCGGGCGGCCCTGGTCGGCCAGCCCGGCGCCCTCCTCATCGGTGTACCCGACACGGACCGCCACGGCCACGATCCCATCCAAGGGTTCCTGGACATCCTGGCCGCGCGCATGCACCTGGAACACGCCCCGGACACCGCGGTCGACAACGCTCTCGGTCTGTACGTACTGGGTGGATACGCCGAGCCGCTCACCGGGCGAGCCTCCCTCCTGACCCGCCTGCGCGCCGCACTGGACCAAGCCGAACAAGACCTCGACCAGGCTCAGCGGCAGCGCGACCAGGCCGTGGAAACCGAAGCGCAGAGCACCGAACTCGTCCGCCGCCTGGAAGCAGCCGCACTCGCCGCGCGCCTGCGGTCCCAGCGCCCCGCTCTGGAAGACGAACTCGCCACCCTCCACCAGGCGACCGCCGCGCGCCAGCAGGAGAGGGACGCAGCACAAGCCGCCTTCCAAGATGCCCTCGTCGCCCACAAGACCCTCGCGCTCCAGCACACCCAGGCGCAAGCCGCCATCGACACGGCCCAGGCCGCTGAAGCACAAGCCGCCGAACAGCTCACCACTGTCCAGCAGCAGATCGACGATCTCGACATCAGCTACTGGCAAGAACACGGCGGCAGCCGCGCAGCCGCTCTGCGCGCCCTGCGCTGGCCCACCGCCTCACCAGCCACCTCGGATCGCCCACAGGTCCAACCGGAACGCCGCAGTGAGAACACTCTGCGCCAGCGCGCGGGCCGCCATCTCGAACGAGCCCTCGAAGCGATCGGCATCGACGTCGACACCGGCGTCGGCGCCCCGACCGGCGCACTCAAGGACGCGATCCGGCTCCGCAACAACCTCGCCGATGATGCCGGCGGCCGCCGCTTCGCCGATGCCACCGCGTTCGAGGCGCCCGTCCGCGCCCTGAAGGACTGGCTAGCCCGATTCGCCGAGTCCGACGTCTCAGCCGCGAACCGCATCGCCGAAGAGCGCGCCCAACGGGCCAGCAGGATCGCCTTCGGTGAGCAGAAGGTCGGCGACCTGCGAGAGAGCCTGCGCACCATGCAGGGCAGTATCGCCCTGCGGCTCGAACAAGCCCTGGGTGACATAGAGGACGCGCTGGTCACGCTCAACCGGGACGCCGGGCTGTACGGTGCCGAACTGCGCCGGACGCTCACTCCGCCCCCGACTCTGCAGGACATGTGGAGGTGCGAAGTCACCCCATGCTGGCGGCGTACCCCGCACGGCCCGATGCTGCCCTACGACAACATCACCAACTCGGCCCAAGAGAAGCTGTTCTCCATCCACCTGGTCCTGGCCTCCCTGCTCGCCTCCCCACACCCACGTGGGCGCCTGCTCATCCTCGACGAACTGGGCGACTCGCTCGGCTCCCACCACCGCCGCGAGGTCCTCGGCGCCCTTGCCACCAGCGCCCACGGCAACGGCATCACCATCCTGGGCACCTGCCAGGAATCCCTTCTGGACGACGCCACCGAACACAGCGGTGAACTCCTCTACTTCAACTACCCCAGCCACACGGAAGCCCTCAACGCACCCACCCGGATGTTCGGCTACGACGCCAACGGCGAGCGCATCGAGCTGACCACGGAGGTTCTGCTAGCCGGACGCACCTGGTGGTAGACGATGCAGCCCACCGGTCCAACCATCCCCCTGAAGGGCCTCCCCCAAGGACTCACCGCACACGCCGTCGTACGCACCCACCACGCCGCCGACGGAACCAGACGTCTCGTCAACGCACGCCAGACCGGTATGCCCCACTACTCCCAAGTCGACCTCACCGCGACCACGCTGCCGGAACACCTTGCCACCGACGCCATCCCGCCCCTCGCCAGCAGCGGTGACCGGGCCTTCGTCTTCAACGCCGCGCACCGCGAGTGGCGCGCCATACAGCGGCGCTACGGCAGGCACGCCTGGGCGACCGCGATAACACTCACCCGCGCCGGCGTGGTCGTGCTGCGCTGCAACGTCACCGCCTCCGAGATGGCCCTCGGAGCTCCCATCCGCTGGTATCGCACCGACGCCGCCACCCGCACGGCCGCCCAGCTCTCAACTCAGCAGACCGCCACGCGCGATCAGCTCCGCGCCAGCGTCCAGGAGGCCGTTGATACGCTGCGCGCCCGCCTGAGTGACGCGACCACCCGCTTCTCCACGATGAAGGGGCTCACCGAAACGGCTCTGGAAAGCTTGCGATCCGCGCTGCAAGCAGAACTGGACCGACCCTCACCCGCGCCGAAACGCTCACGCATCCTGATCGCAGTCACCCGCGACCTGTGCGAGGGCACCACCCACCCCAATGCTCGGGCCTTTTCCCAAGCACACACAGGCCACACGAAAACCTGGGACGACGCCCGCAGCATCCTCAATCACTGCGGTGTCGCCCGCGACGTGGCCACCGCCATCGGACTCCAACGCGACAGCCGCATCGGAGCCGGAGGGGCCATCGCCCTTCAGACCGCAGGACATAGCCTGCCCCTGGCTCATCTTCGGGGCCCCATACTCCTCCGCGCCGAACAGACCGACATGTGCCTGACTCTCACCGGCGCCCGCCTAATCGTCGTCGAGAACCTGCAGGCCGCCGAGACGCTGTGCGACGCCTTGAACGTGAGAACCACGAGCAGCGACGTCGGCATCGCGTACTGCGGGGGAATGCCCAGCACAGCCGTCCTCGGTCGCATCGCCCACCTCGCAGCGGCCGGCGATACGATCGTCATCGCTCCCGACGCGGACCTCGGCGGCATCCGCATCGCCACCGCCGTCTACCAAGCTCTGCCGCCCGCAGCCCAGACCAGAAGCGTGTTCTGCGACGTTGGATCCGCTGCCCATGTACGGCAGAGGCCATGGGCGCCGGACAGCCCCGTCTGGGAGGCGTTGCGAACAGCCCAGGCTGGTCCAGCTGCTGCACTCGCCCAAGGCTGCCTCGACCGCGGCTACCCTGTTGAACAGGAAGCCGCCATCATCGAAAGCGTGCTGCGCCTCATCTAAGAGCCGCTGGCTGGGCTTTCACCTGTTTGTACGCCGTCGCTTCTTCAGCTTCGCTTTTCAGCCTTCGACGCACTCAGACGGTATGGAGATGAGCCGTTAGCCCGGGATTCGCCGTACCAGGCATGGAACACATACGAAATTGAAGGCGCTCGCAATCTCAGTTCTGAGCTTGAGTGGGGTACGGGATTGTCAACTCGTGCTCCTCCAGACTACGCAGGATCGCCATGCCATTTGAAATTTTATTTAGCAGGAACAGTTCCCGCGTGCGGCAGTCCGGGCACAGGCTGACCATCGCCAATGGCCATAGATCGATCGGTACACCTGACGGGGTGCCGTCGACATAGACCCGCTCCCGTCGCAGAGGATGGTCGATCGACCGACTAAACGGCTCCCAGCTCGGGTGACTCCCTCGTAGCCTCAGGCCCACAACCTGGTAGGAGGCATCATCGAGGTATTCGCAGCGCTCCACCCAGAACCAGTCTGTACTCGACAGCCAGTTGACTGAGCTGAGAGCCGAGACCACATACGGCTCAAGCTTTTCGACATCCTCATCGAGTTCATGGCTCCCGCGCACCCCGTGAGCATGGTGGGAATCGTTACGAGAATCCCTGATTTTATTCAGAAGCGATAGCGTGACATCGCGCTCATGGAGCGCGACAAGTTCCGGCAGTCGAGGATTTGGGACCTCGTCCATGAATTTCTTAATGAGCGTGGTCCAAGTGCCAAAGGTCGCCCCTTTGCCGAGGTTGTTGCGCAGAGATCTAGTGAATCCATTGTGGTGCGCAATCAGTTCACGCAGGGCAAGGATGCCCAGGGTGCGTGCCGTTCCCTCACCAAGCTTGAGCAGACCGTCCTTCCTCTCGGCCGGGTGGGTGCTCACGCGGTAACGCCGTGCGAGAGCGGCTACGTGAAATGGATAGCTCGCCTCCGCACGCCACACGGGGTCGTCGAAAGGGCGCACCAATCGTGCCGCGAGGCGCGCCTCGCGGGCGACAAACCGGATGGACTGACGGATCTCCGCAACGCGCGTCTCGGGGTTCTCGAAGACGTTCGGCAAGATGCCCTCCGTCGCCATGCGTAGCGCATGGCGCCCCTCCTGTACTTCTGCAAGTAGATTCTGAACCTCCGGGGCCATGACCAGCTCCACCGGCACTGGCGTGTCGAGCAGCTCTCGAGCTTGCGGGTAAGCCGTACTCCCCTTGCGAGAGTTGAGCCATTCGCATAGCACACGGCCGCTTCCCTCGGTGGGGTGCAGCACGAACAGCCGAGTGACAGCGTCACCGAACCCTGCAGGCAGAAGGCGCCAGTTACCGGAGCGCCCGACCAAGTCACCGCCCGCGCAAGGCGTCAGTTCAGAGTCATCCAATTCCGCATCTGGAAGTTCCAAGGCCGAGTCGACGCTGCGCAGATAGGATGCCGTGAGGTGTTTGGGCGGGATGGGCTCCGCCTCACCTCGCCGCGGAGGGCGCAGCTTGACACGCTCCGTCTCCAGCTGCGCGAAGGCCCGCAACGGCCCGAACGCTCCGTCGAGTTCCGCGACGTAGAAAAGCGAGGGCCGGATGGCGCAGCCGACCCTGGTCTTCGCATGGTCGAGCCAGGCATCCGGGGTATGCGGCAGCACCTCTGTGCGGAAGTACCGATCAGGGTCGTCCCGCAACGGCACGACGACCAGGTCACGCAGCTCCGGATCGGGTTCTCTCACGCCTTGGCGCTGCTGCACTTCTCCTTGATCGTCGCGTACCCCGATCGCGTTCCGGACGCTCCTTTCGAAGGCGGCACCTCGCGGCCAGGGCTGGCCGACGGCCACGGCCGCGCGCCGCAGTGCCGAGAAAGCGTCGGAGCTTGTGGCCCAAGACGTTCCGACCAATCCACTCAGCGCGCCAATCAGCTTTTCGGGATGGTCTCCTCGCTGGATCGGTCTCAGAGAGGAAAGCTGGTGCAAGGCGTCGGTGGTGAATTCGAAGCGCAGGCGCAGCGGGCGTTCGATGACGATCTGCCGGTAGAGCAGGTCCTCGTTCCGCACGACACTCACGTGGCCGCGGGGGGATCCGCCGACCGGAGCTGACAGCGCCTCTTCATAGAGCCGGACGATCTTACTGAGTTGATCGGGGCCGAGGTACTTCCGCTTACTGCCCGATGACCGCCGCGTCTTCTGCCAGTGGTCTTGCGCTTTGACCAGGGCCACCCTGCCCTGGTGCGTCGGCTTCTTGCGATTGCTCAGGATCCAGAGGTACGTGCTGATGCCGGTGTTGTAGAAGAGCTGGTCGGGCAAGGCGACGATGCCCTCGAGCCAGTCATTCTCAATGATCCATCGCCGGATGTCGGACTCGCCCGAGCCAGAAGCTCCGCCTTGCATGGGGGCACCGCTGAACAGGACGACAACACGGCTTCCGCCGCCGAAAGCGTCCGCCGGTTTCATCTTCGCCAGCATGTGCTGGAGGAAGAGCAGCGACCCGTCACTGACACGCGGCAGACCTGCAGCGAAGCGCCCCTCATCGCCCAGTTCATGCTCGGCGCGGACCTGACATTCGGCGTTCTTCCAGCTCAGGCCGAACGGGGGGTGCGCCAACAGGTAGTCGAAGTGCTGATTGACGAAGACGTTGTCCCGCAAGACGTTCCCGAACCGGATCTGCGCCGGGTCGCGTCCGCTCATCAGCATGTTGGAGCCAGCGACGGCCCAGGTCTCGGCGTTGATCTCCTGGCCGTGCAGAGACACGTGCGCCCCGGCATGGGCGGACTCGATGCGCTCAGCCACCTCGTCGAGCAGGCCGCCGGTTCCGCAGGCCGGGTCGTGGACCGTACGGAGCACGCCGGGCCGCGCGAGCTCATCCTGGTCGGGCAGCACCAGAAGGGCGGACATCAGCCGGCCGACGTCACGAGGGGTGACGTGCTCATCCGCGCCGGTCCCTCCTGCCTGTTCGGCAGAGCGCCGCACGAGGTCCTCGAACACAAACCCCATGTCGTCGGCAGAGAGAGGTCCCCCCAGGTCTATGGAGAGGAACCGGCTGACGATGGCATACAGCAGCCCAGTGTGGTGGAGCCGTTCGATGGTGCGGTCAAACTCGAAGCGCTGGAACACGTCCCTGACGTTCTCGGAGAAACCGTGCACATACTCGCGCAGCAACCACTCTGAGTTGCCCGGATCGGCGGCGACCGCGTCCAGTGCATAGCGGCTGGTGTTGAAGAACGGGCGGCCCGAGGCACGATGGAGGACGCTTTCCAGGTAAGAGTCCGGATATGCACCCTTATCCACCAATTTCGCCAAGGCGTCCTGCACCTCCTGCCGCGTGGGTCCGAGGAGGCAATCCAGGCGCCGCAGCACCGTGAACGGCAAAACAACGCTGCCATACTCAGATGTCTTGAAGTCTCCGCGAAGAAGATCCGTGAGCGACCAGATATGCCTGGAAAGCTGCGTCCCTGAATCGCCCATGGCGTTCCCCTCCGGTCACCCGGCCCCTCCCACACTCAAGGCCGATCTTCACACAGTCACTGGATCTTACGCAGAGGGCACCACCGTGACAGCCCGCACCTACTAACCAGCCATTGCCCCTCCCCCATCGGCCGCCGGTGGCACGTGAGCGCTGCTCTGACCTGGCGCCGTCAGGGCACGCTGGGGCACAAAGACATAACGTCATCGTGCACGGCGACATGACCGCCGACCCGCCACCCACCGCTTCACACGTGCCCGTATCGACTCGGCATCGCTGCGGCCGAAATCGATCTGGCTCGCCTGGCTGAATCCGTTCGTGGTGCATTCTGCCCCGGTTCGGCGCCTCCAAGTCTGGTCTACAGGGCCTTTGCCGGTACGGGATCCGTCCGCTCTTGTTGTCAGTGCCACCCTCTAGAATTCAGTCCGAGGTTGAGCCGGGCTTCCTGAACACGCCGACAGGAATGTGGCAGGCAGACGTACAAGTAGACACGGACGGGGAGCCGCATGCTGGAAGACCGGTGGACGACGGTCACCGAGTCCGAGTATGAGCACGAGCGCCGCGGCCTTGAGGCGATCCGCAGGCGCCTGCCGGACGAGGAGCCGTGGCGTGCCTGGTCGAACTTCGCGTTCACCGCGAACAGCGGGCACGTCCGTGAGGTCGATCTTCTGGTGGTGGCGCCGGCCGGGGTGTTCCTGGTCGAGCTCAAGGACTGGCACGGCTCCGTCCACGGCGGGGGCAACGACTGGGTGCAGACCACACCCGGTGGGACCAGCCGTCGGCACGGCAATCCGCTGCACCTGTCGAACCGGAAGGCCAAGGAGCTGTCGGGCCTGATCAACGGTGTCTCCGGTCAGCCCGCTAATCGGCCGAAAATTTGGGTGGGCGAGGCGGTCTGCTTCACCGACGACCAGCTTCGTGTGAACCTTCCGGCCGCCGACATGAACGGCGTGTTCACGGTCAAGCAGCTGGTGGAGATGCTGGCCGTACCGCCGGGAGACGCCCGGTACCAGACCACAGCCGAGACGTCCCGCCGTGTCGATGCGGCTCTGAAGAAGCTCCGTATCGCGCCGATCCGCCGCCAGTACGAGGTGGGCTCCTACCTCCTGGAGGCGAAGGCGTTCGATTCCGGGATGACCTGGGCCGACTATCTGGGCCGCCATTCCCAGCTGCACGATCTGGCGCGGGTACGGGTCTTCCTCAGTGAGCGTGGCGCCTCCGACGATGAGCGGCGCTCGGTGGAACGAGCCGCCGCCCGCGAGGCGTCGGTACTCAGCCGGTTTCGTCATCCCGGTGCGGTACAGCTGAAGAACTATCTACCGTCGGGGCATCCCGCCGGGCCCGCGATCCTCTTCGACTACCACCCGGAGACGCTGCGCCTGGACGACTACCTCGTCCAGCGTGGGGAGGGTCTCGACCTGCAGGGGCGCCTCGCGCTGGTGCGGCAGCTTGCCGAGACAGTGCGCTCCGCGCACTCACGGCGGGTCCACCACCGCACGCTGTCGGCGCACGCGGTGCATGTGATTCCGCGCGATCGTGGCCCGCGTGGGCGGGAGCTTGGCGAAGAGCAGCGCTGGCTGCGTCCGTGGACGCAGATCGCGGACTGGCAGATCGCCACTGGGGCAAGTGCCAGCCGCGGTCGGCCGCTGACTCTGGCTCCGACCAACGTGTCGGGGTTCCATGTCGCGGAGCAGGCAGATCCATATCTGGCGCCGGAGCTGAGGATTCCGAAGGCCGATCCGGTGCGCCTCGATGTGTACGGGCTCGGCGTGCTCACGTATCTGCTGGTGACCGGGCAGGCGCCGGGCGCGAGTCAGAGCGAGGTCATGGCGCGTCTGGAGGCAGGCGAGAGTCTACGTCCGAGCGGGCTGGTCGATGGTCTCAATCCGGACATCGACGATCTGGTGGAAACGTCCACCGCGTACGAACCGGGTCGGCGTCTGTCCACGGTCGACGATTTTCTGGAGATGCTGGAGTACGTCGAGCAGGCGTTCGTCGAGGAGGTCCCGGGCGGCAGGGATGCGGCTGCAGGCGCAGGCGGGGACGGCGGCTCAGCCACAAGAGCGGGCGAGAAGCGGTCCGAGCCGGAGAAGGACCCGCTGGAGGCGGTGGCCGGGGATGTGCTGGCCGGGCGCTGGGAGGTCATGCGCCGGCTCGGCACGGGCTCGACCTCACGGGCATTCCTGGTGCGAGATCTGGAGGGCGAGCCGCGGCGGAGCGGCGCCCTGCCGGTGGCTGTGCTGAAGGTCGCTCTGAGCGAGGCCAAGCACGCGGTCCTGGATCGCGAGGCGGAGGTCCTGCGCCGTATCCACCGGGATTCCAGCATCATCTCGCTGTACGAACCGGAGCCGCTGACGCTGGCCGGGCGCCGGGTCCTGGTCCTGGAGTACGTGGGCGACAGCCGGGAGCTGAAGGACCAGGACGGCAGTACGAGCAAGGGGCCGCGCCGCCGTGAGGACACCGTCGCCCGCCAGCTGCGGGACAACGGCCGCCTGGGCATGGACCAGCTGGAGGCGTACGGGAAGTACCTGTTCGGCGCGGTGGAGCACCTGGAGGCGGAGGGAATCTGGCACCGGGACCTGAAGCCGGACAACATCGCGATCCGTATCCGCCCCAACGGCACCCGCCAGCTGGTGCTGATCGACTTCTCGCTCGCCGGATATCCGGCGAAGGAGATCGAGGCCGGCACCGAGGGCTACCTCGACCCGTTCGTCGGGATCATCACGCGCGGCTCGTACGACGGACATGCCGAGCGGTACGCGCTGGCCGTGACGCTGCACGAGATGGCGGCGAATGAACTGCCCCGCTGGGGCGACGGCTCGGTCACGGCCCGGCAGACAGATGCAAAGGAGTGGCCCTACCCGCGGCTCGCGGCCGACGCATTCGAACCGGCCGTCCGGGACGGCCTGGTGGCGTTCTTCCGTAAGGCCCTGGCCCGGGACGTGAAGGATCGCTTCCCGGATCTCAAGCCGATGGAGCGCGCCTGGCAGCGCATCTTCCTTGACGCACAGCAGACGACGGCACCGAGCACCGGTCACGGCGAGAAATCAGGGCGCGGAGCGAAGGGCGGCACGGACGCAGGAGCCGAGTCGGCGGCGCAACCGCGGATCGGGCGGGAGGACGACGACGTCTCCGCCGAGCAGGTCCGCGACCAGCAGGCCGAGCGCGCCGACCGGAAGACGCCGCTGTCGGTGGCCGGTCTGACGGTCGCGGCACAGTCGCAGCTGTTCGCAATGGGGCTGAACACCGTCGGGGACGTCTTGGAGTACTCGGCAAAGAAGTTCCTCACCGCGCCGGGCATGGGCTCGCGCACCCGGGAGGAGATCCAGCGCCGGCAGAAGGAGTGGAACCTCCGGCTCGGCAAGACCGCGCCCCCGCCGCTGAGCGCAGCGGCCCTCAAGGCGGCAAACCAGGAACGCACCGCCCTGGAACGGGCGGCCGCCGACGCAATCGCCGAGGCCGGCGTAGACGTCGCCGTCCCGCAGGCGCTGAGCGGCCTGAGCCTGGACGCGCTCGCCGCGCGTCTGGTGCCGAGGCCGTCCGGCGGCAACGCCCGTTCCAATGCCAAGGAGCGCGAAGCCGTACGGCTGCTCCTGCGCCTGCCCGACGACGAGGGCCGCCTGCCCGACGGTCTCGCGTGGGTGCGTCAGCGGGACGTCGCCGAAGCCGTGGGCCTGACCGTCGGCCGTATCCCGCAGATCGTGAAGAAGGCACGCGAGCGCTGGTACGAGGATGCCGCCCTCGGATTGCTGCGCGAGGAGCTGGTGGAGCTCCTCGCCGAGCGAGGCCGGGTCGCCCCGGTGATCGAACTCGCTGACGCACTGATCGCCCGGCGCGGAACTCAGCATGTGGGACGGCGCGACCGGCGTGCGCTCGCGCTGTCCCTGTTGCGGGCGTTGGTGGAGCGCGAGAGCCGGGCGTTGGTGGAGCGCGAGAGCGGGGACGACGAGTCCCCGCAGCTCTTCCGCTACTTCCACGCTCGGATGCCCAAGGGCGCCGATCCGGTGATCGGCCTGCTCGCCCTGGACGTCCGGGAGGGCGTGGATGGACCGGACACCCCGTCGCTGCCTGCCCTGCAGGAGTACGCGCTGAACCTGGGCGCACGTGCCGACCGGCTCGCAGCGCTCGAGTCCCTTCCGACGGCGAGCACGGTCCTGACCGAGCTGGACGGGGTGCGCCGGCCGCCGGGCAACCTGGGCTGGGATGAGCGGCGCACCGCCGAGATCGCGGTCGCCGCCTCGACGCGGGCTGCGCTCACCCCGCGTCTGGAGATCTACCCGCGCGACCTGGACCTCGTGCGCGCTCTGAGGATCACCCAGGCTGGTGTGGTCGCCGTGCAGCCCGGCGTTGAGGAGGACCGCCTTCCGGGCTTGACGGTGGACGCACTGCACAAGCGGGTTGCGACCCGCTTCCCCGACCTGGGTACGGATCCGCTGGTGCCGCGCGAGCTGCCCACGGGCAGCGCCCTCGTGCGCGCCCTCAAGGAGGCCGGCTTTGAGCTGAAGCTGGCCACGCGCTACGACAAGGTCCTGCGTCTCGTCCCGGACCGCCGGTCCGGGGACGCCACCGCCGGGCTGACCTCGGCCAGTTGGGGCGCCTCGGCCGCGCGTCGCTCGGCCCCGACCCAGTACGACGCGGACGCGGCGGTCGCCGCCGCGGTCAAGGCCGACCAGCGGCTGACGCATTCGGCGCGGCAGGACGGCTTCCGGGTGCTGACCGTGCCCCAGCGGCGCGCCGAGGACGCGGTGCGATGGCTGGCCGGTGAACCGTTCGGTGCGCGGCCGGTGTCGCTGACCGGACTGTTCGTTGACGAACTGCGCGGGGTGGTCAGCGAGGCGGAGCGTCCCACCTGGGAGACCGTCCTCAAGGCAGACGCCGCCGAATCGGGCAGCCGGGCCCATCAACAGCTGCGCATCCGCACCGACAAGGCGTGGGGGCGCATCGAGCCGCGGCTGCGGGAGCGGTTGGCGGAGGGGCCCGGCCCACTGCTCCTCACCGACACCGCGGCGCTGATCCGGTACGACGCGCTGGACCTGCTCGGGCGGCTCGCAGAGGAGGCCCGGCAGGGAGGCAACCCACTGTGGCTGCTCGTCGCCCAGTCCGATCCGGCACGGGCGCCGCGTCTGGCCGGGCAGAGTGTTCCTTACCAGGCGGGGTTCGACGAGTGGATCGTCGTGCCGGATGCCTGGGTCACCCGCAAGCACCTCGTACCTGACGCCCGACCCTCGTTACCTGATCTTCTTCCGCTCTCTCCCACTCTCCACAGGAGCCGTACGTGATCGACCGCAAGAGCCTCCTCGCCGATCTGCAGAAGCAGGTCAAGGCGGCAGAGACTGACCTCGAGCAGCAGGTCAAGGCTGTCCCCGAGGTCGGGACGCGGCTACGCGGCGAGTACGACCAGGCCCGGAAGCTGGGGCGGACGGCGGCGACGTGGAACGCATGGCTGGGCGAACGGATCACACAGGTCGCGGTGGCCTGGGTACTGGGTACGGTGTTCGTCCGCTTCAGCGAGGACAACCGGCTGATCGCCGAGCCGTACATCACGGCGCCGGATGTGGCGGGGCGGGAGACCGCCCAGGCACGGTACGAGGAATATCTGGAGAAGGATTCCGACCCCACGTATCGAGGGTGGCTGGAGACCGCGTTCGCCGAGTTGGGGGCTGGGCAGGCGGGGCGGCTGCTCTTC
Source organism: Streptomyces sp. NPDC003032 (assembly GCF_053591415.1). Taxonomy (NCBI): domain Bacteria; kingdom Bacillati; phylum Actinomycetota; class Actinomycetes; order Kitasatosporales; family Streptomycetaceae; genus Streptomyces; species Streptomyces sp. NPDC003032. Next base: position 16,239 of record NZ_JBSFTT010000044.1, read on the forward strand.
GATCAGGAGCACAACCCGCTGTACCAGATCCCGCTTTCGCATGACGGGGCTGGTGCGCTGCTCTCCTTCTGGCGGGAGCAGCGTGCCGGCGAGGGAGTGGGCGACGGCGAGCCCGGTGAGGGCGGCGGCCCGGTACTCGTGCACGACTTCAGCGACCCTCTGAGTGAGGACGGCACTGAAGGGTGGGACACCCGGTTCCTCGGTGACCTGTACCAGGACCTGAGCGAGGCGGCCCGCAAGACATACGCGCTGCTGCAGACGCCGGAGTTCGTGGAGGAGTTCATCCTCGACCGGACGATGACGCCTGCGGTACGGGAGTTCGGCTTCGAAGAGCTGAAGATGATTGACCCGACGTGCGGGTCGGGCCACTTCGTGCTGGGAGCTTTCCAGCGGCTCATTCGGTTGTGGGCGGAGAGTCAGCCGGGGGGCAACGCACATGACCGGGTGCGGGCAGCCCTGAACTCGGTCCATGGGGTGGACCTGAACCCGTTCGCGGTGGCAATCGCCCGGTTCCGGCTTCTGGTCGCGGCGATGGCGGCGAGCGGAGTGCGGACGATGCCGGAGGCTGGGAAGTATGAGTGGCCGATCCATCTGGCGGTCGGTGACTCGCTGATGAAACACCGACACCGGCAGGGCAACCTCTTCGACGACTCGCAAGAGGCCGGCGCGGACGAGCTCGCCGACTTCAAGTACGAGACAGAGGACGTGCACGAGTACCCGGACATCCTGCGGCCGGGGCGCTATCACGTAGTGGTGGGGAACCCGCCATACATCCAGGTAACGGACAGAAGCCTCAATGCGGCGTATCGAGATCTCTACGGTAGCTGCTTTGGGCTGTACAGCTTCTCAGTCCCCTTCGCAGAACGATTCTTCGACCTAGCCTACAAGTCAGACGACCAAAAATTTGGGCGCGTTGGCCAAATTACTGCAAGCTCATTCATGAAGCGGAAGTTCGGCAAGCGTCTAATCGAGGAGTTTTTTGCCAACCACGTCGAGCTAACCGAGGTAATCGACACATCAGGCGCCTACATCCCAGGTCACGGCACACCAACAGTAATCCTGGTCGGTCAACCTCGCAGCGGCAAGGAACGTGGCGCAACCATCCGCGCCGTGATGAGTATCCAAGGAGAGCCTTCCACCCCAAAAACACCTGCCGAGGGAGTCGTATGGCAGGCCATCGTGGAGCAAATCGATCTCCCTGGAAGCGAATCTCAATGGGTAAGCACTCAGGAGCTCGAACGCGCCGAACTATCAGCTCACCCATGGAGCCTCTCTGGCGGGGGATCCCCCGAAGTGAAGGAGGCTATCGAATCGGCATCCGAATTGACCCTTCGATCAAGGACCTGGGGCGTCGGATTCGACGGAGATACTCACGCGGATGAAGCCTTCACTCTCCCTACCGGGGGGCCGCTCGGCGCAAAGGCTAGCAAGCTACATGCTCTAGAAAGCCACCGAGGCGATCACGCTCGCGAATGGAACTTCACGGAAAAAGAGTTCCTCGCGATGCCATACGACACGAATCGCGAACTGCTCCCCGCCGCAGAACTCAACCATGAATTCATTCATCACTTTTGGCCTCTGAGGTCATTCTTGTGGCACCGCACAGCGGGGAGCAAAGGAAACTATCTCAAATCAGGGTTCTCCTGGTGGCAGTGGCACCGTCTACCTAAGAATGGCGCAGCTCACCCCTGGGCAATCGCATACTCATTCATTGCTACGCACAACCATTTCGTGCTTGCCCGCGGCGGGAAGGTCTTCAATCGCTCTGCTCCTGTGATCAAGCTCCCTAAAGCGGCGAGCCCAGAAGATCATTTTGGAATTCTGGGTGTCCTCAATAGTTCGACTGCATGTTTTTGGCTCAAGCAGGTCAGCCATAACGCAGGAAGCACTGTTGACTCTCAGGGGGCTCGGCAGAGCACGGTACCTTTCGAGGACTTCTATCAGTTCACCGGCGGGAACGTAGAGCGTTTCCCGCTTCCCGCTTCATATCCCACCGCCCTTGCTTCACTATTGGAATCTCTGTCACAAGAGTTCACCGAAACCGACCCCTCACAGATCGCGGCCTCTGAAACCCCTACTGCTCTCAGGCTTCGCGAAGCGCAAGCCCGCCATATCTCCACCCGCGCCCAAATGATCGCCCTTCAGGAGGAGCTGGACTGGCAGGTTTACTCCCTCTACAACTTGCACGCCGAGGACCTGCACCTGCCCGGCGCCTCCGTCGTACCCGAACTCGCTCTTGGTGAGCGGGCCTTCGAGATTGTGCTCGCGCGGCGGGTCGCCGCTGGTGAGGCCAGTGGCGAATGGTTCACACGGCACGAGTCGACGCCGATCACCGAAATCCCCACCCACTGGTCCGACGACTACCGGGCACTCGTCCAGAAGCGGATCGACGCGATCGAGACGAACCGTGCCATCGGCATGGTCGAGCGCCCCGAGTACAAGCGGCGCTGGGCCACCGAAGGTTGGGACTCGATGCGTCAGAAAGCGCTGAAGTCCTGGCTGCTCGACCGCATCGAGGGCCGTGTGCACTGGTTCGACGTCAACGGCAACCCCACCGTCACCACCCTCGCCCGCCTCGCCGAAAGCCTGTCCGCCGACGAGGACTTCACGTCCGTCGCCGAGCTGTACGCGCCCCGTCAGGACCTCGTGAAGACCGTACGGGAGCTGGTATCCGAGGAGCATGTGCCATTCATCCCGGCCCTTCGCTACAAGCCGGCCGGACTGAAAAAGCGCGCCGACTGGGAGCACGTCTGGGGCCTCCAGCGTGAGGAGGACGCCGCGCCCGACGAGCCCGCCAAGCGCAAGATCCGTGAGCGGATTCCCGTACCGCCGAAGTACACCTCCGCGGACTTCCTGAAGCCGAGCTATTGGCGTGCGCGCGGCAAGCTCGACGTGCCCAAGGAGCGGTTCGTGTCGTACGGCACGGTCAACGCGCAGTCGCCGGAGCTTTACGGGTGGGCCGGCTGGGATCACCTGGAGCAGGCGCTCGCCCTCGCCTCGTACATCCAGCAGGCCGGGCTCGGCGAGGACGAACTCGTGCCGTATCTGGCCGGGTTGCTGGAGCTGCAGCCTTGGCTGGAGCAGTGGTACGGCGAGTACGACCCGGAGTTCGGGGCGTCGCCGGCCGCCGAGATCCTGGCGTTCCGGCAGTCGAAGCAAGGTGAGCTCGGGCTGACGGACGACGCACTGCGGGCCTGGCGCCCGGCGGCTGCCACCCGCGGACGCGGCGCCAAGAAGGCCGCCGCCCCGAAGAAGCGCACCGGCGCGAAGGCCGCCGCCCAAACGTCCGTCACGGCCGGCACCACCGACGCAACCACCGATGCCGCCACCGGCACTGAGTCCCACTGAGCAGGGCGAGGAGCAAACACACCATGGCGTTCATGAGCAAGAACACCCCGCGCCCCGAAGACCGGCCGCTGCTGCGCGAGTTGATCGACATCCCGGAGTCGGTGTCCACCTCCGACTTCGTACTGAAGCTGAACGAGGCGGTCACTCCCGAGGGCGCTGAGGCGGCGCTGAAAGACTACGTCGTCACCGACCGCCTCCTCGGAAACTTCGACGAGGCCCTAGACCTGATCAAGTCGGCACTGGACAGCCACTCGTCCAAGGCCGCCTACCTGCACGGTTCGTTCGGTTCCGGTAAGTCGCACTTCATGGCGGTGCTATACGCGCTGCTCTCGCGGAATCAGGCCGCTCGAGCCCGCGCGGATCTCGACCCCGTACGCACGCGGCACTCCTGGCTGGACTCCGACGACCGCAAGTTCCTGCTGGTGCCCTACCACATGCTTGGCTCCAAGTCCCTGGAACAGCGCGTGCTCGGCAAGTATGTGGAGCATGTACGCAAACTGCACCCCGGCTGCCCGTTGCCCCAGGTCTACTTGACCGACGGGCTGTTCGAGGACTTCGCCGAGCAGCGCCGACGAAACGGCGACGAGCGGGTGATCGAACAGCTCGCCGACGCCGGAGGCGGCCAGGAGGACGAGTGGGGTGACTCTTTCGCCTGGACGACCGAGCTGCTCGACCAGGCGGTTGCCGCGCAGGAGGAGCACGACAACACCAAGAGTCTCGACCTGGAGAACCCCTCCACGCCACAGGAGTTGAGGGCCCGCCTTGTGCAGGACCTCACCCAGACCCTGTTCCCCTCCTTCGCGCGGAACGCCTCCGAGGACGCCGACGGGTTCGTCTCCCTGGACAAGGGGCTCGGCATCATCGCCGCACACGCCAAGGAGCTCAACTACGACGGGCTCGTCCTGTTCATGGACGAGTTGATCCTGTGGCTGGCCTCCCGTATCCACGACCAGAAGTTCGTCTCCCGCGAAGCCGACAAGATCACGAACTTTGTGGAGGGCGCAGACGAACGGCGCGCCATCCCGGTCGTGTCGTTCATCGCCCGCCAGCGCGATCTGCGCGAGCTGGTCGGCGAGGAGATGTCGGGGGCCGCCGAGGCTGCCGTACAGGACACCTTGAAGTTCAGTGGCGGGCGCTTCGACAAGGTGGTGCTCGAGGACCGGAACCTTCCGCAGATCGCCCAGGCCCGACTGCTGAAGCCCGCCACCGACGAGGCCGAGGCAAAGGTGGAGGCCGCATTCGCCGAGGCCAAGAAGCTCGGCTCCGACGTGTGGGACACCCTGCTCGGTCACGACAAGTCGACCACGGGGGCGGATGAGACCGCGTTCCGGCGGACGTATCCGTTCCCGCCGACGTTCATGGACACCCTGGTGCACATCTCCGCCGCGCTGCAGCGCTCCCGTACCGGCCTGAAGTTGATGAGCCAGCTGCTCGTCGACCACCGCGACGACTGGCGGCTCGGGCAGCTCGTGCCGCTCGGTGATCTGTACCCGGCGATCGCAGGGGGCGGCGACAAGGCGTTCAGCGGGGAGACCAGTGTCCACTTCGAGGCCGCCGACAAGCTGTACCGGGACAAGCTGCGCCCGTATCTGCTGAAGGCCAACCAGGTCACCGAGGACCAGGTCGAGGCGTACCGCCGTCATCCCGAGGCCCTCAACGATCCCCAACTCACTGCTCGCTGCCGTGACTTCACCGGTGACAGTCGGCTGCTGCAGACCCTGCTGCTGTCCGCGCTGGCGCCGAGTGTGCCCGCTCTCGCGGATCTCACCCTCGCGCGGCTACACGCCCTCAACCACGGTTCCATCACCACCCGTATCGCAGGCACTGAGGTCGGCCGCCTTGAGCACAAGGTCAAGGAATGGGCGGTGAACTTCCCGGAGATAAAGGTCACCGGTACCGGGCCGGGCGCAGTGGTACGCCTGGAGCTCACCGGCGTCGACCTCGACGCCGTCCTCGCCAACGCCCAGGTCCACAACAACCAGGGCAACCGGCGGACCAAGATGCGTGCCCTGCTCAAGGATGCGCTCGGCGTCAGCGATGGCCCCGGCGGCTTCGACGCGTACGACGTGCTCGGACTGGTGTGGAAGGGGACCGAGCGGCAGGTCGAGGTGGTCTTCGGGAACGTCGCCGATCCCGACTCCCTGCCCGAGACCACTCTGCGCCCCAGCCAGGACGACGCTTGGCGCCTCGTCGTCGACTTCCCGTACGACGAGGGCGAGTTCGGCCCGATGGATGACTTGCAGCGGCTGCGCGCCCTGCGGGAGAAGCCTGGCGGTGACTCGCGGACCCTTGCCTGGCTTCCCACCCATCTGACGGATGCCTCCCGTGCCGACTTCGAGCGTCTCGTCGTCATCGACAAGGCCCTCGCGGACGAAGCCCGCTTCGACGCCGAGTACGCGCGGAGCCTGAACGCGGACGACAAGGAGCGTGCCAAGGGCATGCTCCAGTCGCAACTCGTCGTCCTCACTGAGCGGGTCAACCTGTCCCTGCGGCAGGCGTACGGGCTTGCGCAGAAGCAGGAAGGGGTGGTCGACCTCAGCTTCGAGAACCATCTGGTCGCCCAGCAGGATGCAGCCGATCTGCGGCTCCCGCTCGGCGCGCCGCTGGAGTCCGCTGCCCGCGATCTGGTGGGCAAGCTCCTTGCGCAGCAGTACCCCGCTCATCCTGATCTGGACCCCGAGGGCTCGGGCAGGCCCGTGAAGCCTGCCGAGATCAGGAGCGTCTTCGAGTACGTCCGTAAGGCCGCCGAGGACCGTGACGGACAGGTCGAGGTCGAAGCCAAGGACCGCAAGGTCATGGCGCGGATCGCGGGCGGGCTCGGGCTCGGCGCCATGCGGGAGGCGTACTACCGGCAGTCCACCGCCTGGCCGGACCACTTCAACGCCCAGGCCCGCCGGGACGGCGTCGCCGAGCCGACCCTGGTCAAGCTGTGCGACTGGAGTGAGCTGCCCGATCGGCGTGGGCTGCCGGAGCCGTTGCAGCGGTTGGTTGCCGCCGCGTATGCGGAGATGACCGACCGGGTGTGGGTGCGCGGCGGGGTGCCCATCGAACCCGCGCCCGCACCGCACGAGTTGAAGCGGGACTACGCGCTGCGCGAGCAGCAGCTGCCCAGCGAGAGCGACTGGGACGAAGCGCGCAAGCGCTTCGAGCCGATGCTCGGGAAGGGGGCACCGCAGTTGCGGCGCGGGCGGATCGTCAACCAGTTCGCCGGACAGATCAGGCAGGCTGCCGCCGCGCTCGCGCAGGACACCGGACGGCTCGTCGGGGAGCTGGAGAAGCACCGCGACTTCCTCCAGCTCAGCGACGACTCGCCCCGGCTCGTTCTCGCCCGACGGGCGCAGGAGTTGGTCAAGGAGGTGACCGAGGCCGGGATCGATGCCAAGTCCGTGGTGGACCGGCTCGCCCGCTTCGACCTCGGCGACTTCACCCCACATCGCTTCGGCATGTCGCTGATGAGTTCCGGGAAGGTCGCCGGCGCGCTGCAGAACACCGTCTGGGACCAGCTGAGCCTGGCCGACACCCTCGGCGTGGACGGCGCGGCGGTCCTGGAGCGGGTGCGGGACGCCGCTGCCGGCGACCCCGGTGACTACCCCGACCTGCCCGGAGTATTGACCGCCGCCGGCCGGGAGGTGCTGTCCCTGCTGAGGTCCCGGCGGACCGCGGCCGAGCAGCCCCAGCCGCCCGCCGAACTGCCGCCCAGCTCCGAGAGCGTGGATCTGAACACTGGTTCAGCCCACCCGCAGGTACTGCCGGAGCCAGGGCCGGGGCCAGGGCCTCAGACTCCGTCGCGGTCCGCGGCCCGCTCCGGCGGCGGGCGTACCACCGCCTCCCGAGCCGCCGCCGAACTGCAGGCGGAGATCGCGGCGCTCGCAGCTGAGAACCCGAACGCAACCGTCGAGGTCGTCTGGAAGGTCGTCGATTGATGCCCGACACGGTCACCACAGTCCCTGCGGCCGTCGGCCCCGCCCGACTGTCCGCAGGAACCGTCCGTCAGTACGTCGCCGCTCGCAGCCGGCTCGGCGATGGCACGCCCCGCGTACTGCTGCTGCGGGCCGCTCCGTCTTGGGATGCGCCCGTGGTGCAGCGGACGGCGGGCGGGCTGCAGGTGCGGGTGGCCGTGGCTCCCTCGGTGCTCGCCGTGCACGAGCAGATCCTGGGTCACCTCGACGCGGCGGAGCCCGTCGATCCCAAGGTCCTGGTTGTCCTCACCGATCGAGAGGACACCGACCTCGACCCCGGGCTGCTCGCCCGCGTCTACGGCGGCAGGATCCGATCCGTCGACAACTGGGAGGTCGTACAGGAAGCGTTCGACGCGCGCGGCCTCGACGGGCGGCTGCGCGGCGAGAAGTGGGCGGCCGAAGCACTCCTCGACGCCGCGGCGACCCGGGGATGGCCCTCACTCGGCAGGGGCCTGCTCTCCCGCGACGAGGCCCTCACCCGGCTGGCCCGGCGGCGCCTGCGGCTCGGCCGCCACGACACGAACCCACTCGGACGGCCAGCCGCTCACGACGACGGAGACCGCATCGATCCCGTCGCACTGTTCCAGTGGACCCTCACCCCCGGCGGCCCAGACCTCCTGCGTGACCTGCGCGGCCCGGAACGGGCCGGTCTGGCCCGCTTCCTGTCCGAGCCCGAACAAGGCGGCTCCACCGGCCGGATCGTCACCGCTCTGGTGGACGCCGAGCACGGGGCGGACGCGGCGGCGTATGCGGTGGTGTGCGCAGCGCTGTGGGGGCATGCAGAAGCCGACCACGACCTGTACCGGGCGCGCGGGCGTGCCGAGCGGTGGCTCGGCGAAGCGCCGCCCGCCCAAGGTGACGAACTCGACAGGCTCCTGACCTCCTTCGGGCAGAACGGCGAGACGTACGTCCGCAGCCTGGTCGACCGGGGAGAACACCGGCTCGCCGACCCCGTCCTGACGCGGGCCGCACAGCTCGTCACGCAGTTCGGGGCGCAGGCTGCCGCTTCGGCCAGCCCTCTGCTCGAATCCGGACTCGACGCACGTTTCACGGCCGCGGGCCGCGCACTCTCCGACGGAGACGCGGAGAAGGTCACAGCCGCCGTCACCGCACTGGTCGAGCACGCACTGGCCGCGGACGGCACCAACCAGGCCCGTATCGAGCGGGTACGGATGGCAGCACGGCTGCGGCGCTGGCTCACGACCCAGCCCGGATCCGAGATCGCCTCGGTGGCCGACGGCACCGCCCGTCAGATCCACGAACTCGGCTGGGTGGACCGAGCTTTGGAACACCTGGAAGCGGGCGGCGACGCGGACGCCGCACTCTCCGATGCGTACAGCCGGATCGGCAACCAGGTCCGCGAGCGGCGCAGGGAGCTGGACCAGGCATTCTCCGAGCGGCTTGCGGTGTGGACCGCGGACGGCACCGGTCCCCGCTCCATGCTCACCGTGGAGAGCTTCCTCAACCGCGTCGTCACGCCTGTCGTCCAGAGTCCTGGCCGACGGGTTCTGCTGCTCCTCATCGACGGCATGAGTGCCGCGATCGCCGCCGAGCTCGGCGAAGAACTACGGGGCCAGTGGGCCGAGTTCGACCCCCTCACCGACGCGACCGGTCTGCCGGTCCGACGGGCGGTGGCTGCCGCACTGCCCACCCTGACCACCATCTCTCGCACCTCTCTGTTCGCGGGCACCCTGATGAAGGGCGACCAGAACGACGAGAAGCGGCTCTTCCCTCTCCATCCCTGCTGGAACGGGGCCCCGGCTGCCGTATTTCACAAGGACGACCTGCGCGGGCCCGACACCGGCTCGCCCTTCTCCACCGCTCTCACCGAGGCGCTGGCCGACGAACGCACCCACGTCGCGGTCGTCCTCAACACCGTGGACGACCGACTCGGCAAGGAGCAGAAGCTTGGCGACGGCGCATGGGCCGCGAAGGAGATCGGCGGCCTGGAACCGCTGCTGCGCGCCGCCCGAGCGAACGACATGACCGTGCTCATCACCTCCGACCACGGCCATGTCGTGGAGCGGCGCAGTAGCAAGCTCGATGTGGTCGGCGGCACCGTCGGCTCGGCACGCCATCGCACCCCCGGCGGACCCGTAGCACCGGCCGAGGTAGAGCTGGCCGGGCCCCGGGTCATCTGGCCGGAACCGGGGGCGCGGATCGTCGCGCTGCGCGACCACGACGCCCGGTACACCGCGCTGAAGGCGGGCTATCACGGCGGTGCGACACTCGCCGAGTTCACCATCCCGCTGCTCGCCCTGCTGCCGTTCGGCGCCGAGCCGCCCGCAGGTTGGCGCGAGCTGGGCGACCCGGCACCCATGTGGTGGGAGGGCGCCGAGGCCGCAGTCGAAGTAGAGGAAGAAGCGGCTCCCACCCACGACGCTGCCCCAGTGCACCCGCAGCGTAAGCAGTCCAAGAAGTCCGCCCCGCCCGTGCCCGAGGGCGTCATCGGCCTCTTCGGCGAAGAGGAGGTGGCGCCCCCGACACCGCAGGCAACTGCCGAACCTGCACAGCAGGCCGTTGCCGAGCCTTCGAAGACGGAGGTCGCCCCCTCCCCTGCCCCGGCAGCTGACCCAGTCACCACACTCGTGGAGCGACTCATGGCCACCGAGCTGTACCGGACGCAGCTGGACCTGCTCGCCCGTCAGCCACGCGACAAGACGGTTCTCCCGAAGGCGCTGACTGCGCTCGTCGAAGCAGGCACATTGTCGATGACCGCCCTCGCCGAGCGCGCCGGCCAGCCGGCCACCCGCGCCCCTGGCTTCGCTGCGACGCTCGCCCAGATCCTCAACTACGACGGCGCCCAGATCCTGGAGATCCTCCCCGACAACCGCACCCTGCGCCTACACCGGGCCCAGCTGATCGAGCAGTTCGGTCTGTGAACACATGCCACCGACCCCATCGGCCTTCGAACCGGCGGGACCGCGTCCGGCCGGATGGGAGACTGTTCCGGTGAACGGGTTTGAATCTTCAGCCTCCGGTGCCACCGCCCCCGTCGGGGCCGTACGCCGACGCGCCGTGGTGGACGCGCTGCGGCGCGGCGCTGTCCCCGAGAGCGGTCTCGACCTGCTCGCCACCGGACTCGGCCGGTTCGAGCAGGCAGTCGACGAGGAACTGGACACCGTCGCCGCCGGTGGCTCGGTGTTCAAGGCCGTACGCGGCGAGTACGGCTCCGGCAAGACCTTCTTCACTCGCTGGCTCGGCGAACGCGCCAAGCGTCGCACCTTCGCCGTGGCCGAAGTGCAGGTGTCGGAGACCGAGACACCCCTGCACAAGCTCGAGACCGTCTACCGGCGCCTCACCGAACGCCTGACCACCTCGAGCTTCCCGCCCAGCGCTCTGCGCCCGGTAACCGACGCCTGGTTCTACGCCTTGGAAGAAGACGCCCTCGACGACGGCACCGGCGAGGGGGAGCTGGCGCAGGCGGTGGACCGGCTGCTCACTGCCCGCCTGGCCGAGGTGTCCCGGCACGCGCCCGCCTTCGCTACCGCCCTACGCGGATACAAGCAGTCCCTGGACGCCGGCGACGAGGCCACCGCCGCCGCGGTGATGTCCTGGCTCGGCGGCCAGCCGCACGTCGCCGCAGCCGCCCGGCGCAGCGCCGGCGTCCGAGGCGACCTCGACCACTTCGGCGCCTTCGGCTTCCTGCAGGGCCTCCTCACCGTGCTCCGAGATGCCGGCCACGCGGGACTCATCCTCGTCCTGGACGAGGTGGAAACCCTGCAACGGGTCCGCTCCGACGCCCGCGACAAGGCACTCAACGCCCTGCGCCAGCTCATCGACGAGGTCCACTCCGGCCGCTTCCCTGGCCTGTACCTCGTGATCACCGGCACGCCCGCCTTCTACGACGGTCAGCAGGGCGTCCAGCGACTCGCGCCGCTCGCCCAGCGCCTCGCCACGGACTTCACCACGGACCCGCGGTTCGACAATCCGCGGGCCGTCCAGATCCGCTTGCCTGGATTCACCGAGGAATCGCTGGTCGGACTCGGATCCACCATCCGTGACCTGTATGCCGAAGGCTCCCAGTCCCCCGATCGCATCAAGCAGCTCGCCGACGACGTCTACCTCACCGACCTGGCCCGAGCTGTGGGCGGAGCTCTCGGCGGGAAGGTCGGGGTCGCACCGCGGCTGTACCTGAAGAAGCTGGTCGGCGACGTACTCGACCGGATCGACCAGTTCCCCGACTTCGACCCGCGCACGCACTACAAGCTAACCGTGGGCAGCGGTGATCTCACCGCCACCGAACGAAACTTCGCCGCGCCCGCACCGGCCGCGTCGGCGGACGACCTCGACCTCGACCTCTGACGACCCAGTTTCTGAAGTCCCCAACTCTGACGAGCAGCCCTGGAGTTACAGACGTGCAGGAGCAGCCGCGCGGCACCGACCCGGTGGAGCGCCTCGACCCGGTAGTCCTGCACCACATCGTCAACACGCTCGGGTGGCCCGATCTACGACCCCTGCAGAAGGCGTCCGTGTATCCGCTGATGGACGGCGAGGACGCGATCCTGCTCGCCCCGACGGCCGGAGGGAAGACGGAGGCCGCCACCTTCCCGCTGCTGTCCGCCATGCGAGAGCAGCGCTGGACCGGCACCTCCGTCCTCTACCTGGCCCCGCTCAAGGCGCTTCTCAACAACCTGGTGCACCGGGTCGACAGCTACGCCCAGTGGCTGGGGCGCCGAGCCGCCCTCTGGCACGGCGACACCCCGGAGTCCGTACGCCGTCGCATCCGCACCGAGTCCCCCGACTTACTTCTCACCACGCCCGAGTCCCTCGAAGCGATGCTCATCAGCGTCAAGACCGACCACGCGCACATGCTGGGCCGGGTGCGTGCCGTCGTCGTCGATGAGGTGCACGCCTTCGCCGGGGACGACCGTGGCTGGCACCTGCTCGCCGTACTCGAGCGCCTGGAGCGGCTCGCCGGCCACCGCATCCAGCGCATCGGCCTGTCCGCCACGGTAGGCAACCCCGACGCCCTGCTCACCTGGCTCCAAGGCGCGAGCCCAGCCGACCGCCCCGGCCGGGTCGTCGCCCCCGGCGTCACTCTGCCCGCCACTTCTGGCAACGCCAGCAGCACCGAACTCCCGCGTCCCGCAGGAGAGGTGGAGCTCGACTACGTCGGATCGCTCGCCAACGCCGCCAAGGTGATCTCCGCCCTGCACCGGGGCGAGAAACGGCTTGTCTTCTGCGACTCCCGCAAGCAGGTGGAAGAACTCGGTGCGGCGCTGCGCGCTCGCGACGTCACCGTGTTCCTCTCCCACGCCTCCCTCTCCACCGACGAACGCACACGCTCCGAGCAGGCATTCGCCGAAGCTCGCGACTGCGTCATCGTCTCCACCTCCACCCTCGAACTCGGCATCGACGTCGGCGACCTCGACCGCGTCATCCAGATCGACTCACCCAGCACCGTGGCCTCCTTCCTGCAGCGCATCGGCCGCACCGGACGCCGCTCCGGAACCTCCCGCAACTGCCTGTTCCTCGCAACACGGCCCGACACCCTGCTCCAAGCAGCCGGCCTGCTCACTCTGTGGGCCCGAGGCTGGGTGGAGCCCGTCACCCCGCCGCCCTCACCCCGCCATCTCGTCGCACAGCAACTCCTCGCCGTCACCCTGCAGGAACACCGCATCGGCGACCGGCTGTGGCCAGAGCAGTGGAACGGCCTGGCTCCCTTCGACCAGTCCGCCGCGCCCGTCCTGTCGCACCTGGTCGCGGAAGACTTCCTCGACAACGACGGCGGCATGCTGTTCATCGGCCCCGAAGCCGAGAAGCACTTCGGCCGCCGGCACTTCATGGAGCTGACCGCATCCTTCACCGCACCCCCCGAGTTCACCGTGCTCGCCGGACGCACCGAGATCGGCACCACCGACCCCACCGTCCTCACCGAAGAACGACCGGGCCCACGCCGCCTGCTGCTGGCCGGCCGCAGCTGGCAGGTCACGTTCATCGACTGGGCCCGACGCCGTGCCTTCGTGGAGCCCGTCGAGGACGGCGGCATCGCCAAATGGCAGGGCAGCGAAGCCCGCGGGCTGTCCTACGTCCTCACCCGCGCCATGCGCGACGTCCTGCTCGGCACGGACCCCGACGTCCGCCTCACCCGCCGCGCCATCGCGGCTCTCGCCGAACTCCGCCTGGACCTCGCACCCCACGAAGTACACCCGGCAGGCACCCTGCTGGTCCGCGACGCCGACGCCACCCGCTGGTGGACCTGGGCCGGCTACCGCGCCAACGCCACCCTCGCCGCCTCCCTCGGCAACCTCGCCGACCCCGTGCAGCGCCCCACCGACACCCATGTCCGGCTCCGCCAGGACCTCGCCCCCACCGACTGGAAGACCGCCCGCGCCGAACTACCCGACTCCCTGACCCTGCCCACCGTCGACCCGCGAGCCGTCCGCGGCCTGAAGTTCTCGGTAGCCCTCCCGCCCCGCATCGCCACCACCACCCTCGCCGAACGCCTCGCCGACTTCGACGGCGCCCTCGCCGCAGCCCGCGAGCCTGTACGGATGGAATGGGGCACCTGAACAGCCCGGCACACAGGCGATTTACTGCCGGTGCAGTTCCCTCCCCTCGCTGATCCGCTATTGCCCTCCGCCTGGAGACGGCCGCAACTCGCTCGGCTCATATCTGAGTTGGTAGGCGCGGACACCGCTGCCGTTCATGCGGTAGATCGTGATGCTCGACAGGAATTGCTGCTTGATGTCCAGGATGCGTTGCCGCTCTTTCTCTTCAATCCCGCTGATCCATACCTCAATGTGTTCCGGCAGCTTGAAGGCCAGGCGATATGCGCCCTCGTCTTCTCGCGGGGAAAGCGTCCACTCAGCAGTTGCGGCTTGCCCAGACCGGCGCAACCGCACAGCGTGGTCGGGGCACTGTTCGGCGTAAGAGAGGAACTGCTCCTGGTCCTCGGCGGCCAGCGGCAGGATGAAAGGGGCCGCAGGGAAACCGAGCAGCAGCTCAGCCGCAGCGTGCTGTTCCAAGGTATCGACGAACTGGGTAAGGATCACGGAGGCGGCAGCCTTGAACTGCTCGGCGTTGGTAGTGACCGGCAGTGGCGGCACCCCTGTCGGCCATGTGCCGAGAGCCTCGCGGAGTACCTTGCGCATCCATGTCACAGGGAAACGGGCAACGGCATGGGCATTCTGCGCCGAGTAAAGGCTGGCCGCAGTGGTCCGGATCGCCTTGCGCAGCCATGTGAAGGACTCTCCGGACAGGTCCACCAAGGAGATCTGGTGGGCGAGAGCATACTGCTGGGCGCTCGGGCTGAACCCGTTGGCGGAAAAGAGCGCGTAGGTGTATTGGTACCGCCGTCGGGGCCGCGTACCGGCATGACTCATGAAGTTTTCGTTGACGTCGTGCAGGACGCCGTGCGCATTGCGCACGACCTCCAGTTCGCACGGGGTCGAGTGATGCTTAGCTTCTAGGAACATCCGCACGGGGAGGGAGAAGGCTGGGGTGAAGGCGAACTCACCCAGCACGTCAACCTGATGGACAGCGCCACGACCACGAACACGCAGAGAACCGCCTGATCCGATGAGTTCGGCATCGTCCTGTCGATAGTCGACGAGCAGCCGGTAACCGCTGTGCCGGAGCAACCAGGCCAGGGCCTCCTCGAGCAAGTACCCCCGCAACGCGGACCTCTTTGCCATGCCCTTGCCCCACCCCTGCCGTTCACCGAACTTGCCAAATGTGATCTTCTCACCCTCTCCTGGAACCGACTGGACCTATCCCGTATCCACCGCCACGTGCGCACCGGATCGCCGCTGCGGTGTGAGCGCAAGGAGTCTGGACACGCAGTTGTGAACCCGCCCTGCCTGGGGAATTTCGTGATCACTCACAAGCAGAAAGCCCCGCACGTCGAATCCTCGACCATCCCTCGCCCCCTTTGTGAACCCCCGTCCCCCGCCCCGACCTTCTCATCCGCCTACGATGGTTGGCCTGCTGGTCAGCCCGGATGCACCGGGAGCCCCTCAAACCTCGCTGCCCGCCCACCCATACGTGGCGTGATCGCCTCACCTGGAGGGGAGCAGCGCATGCGTCCAGTACTGCACCTCGTGGGGTGTGGAACGCGCCCGATCGGCGACCTCCCAGAATTCGCAGCCGCCCTGCGTGCAGATGGCTGGGGCTCCTATGTCATCACCAGCCCAACCGGACGGCTCATTACAGACATTGCCGCGGCCGGGCAGTGCTCGGGGCTGGCCGTGCGCTGGGAGATCGATCCCGACGACCCAGTGGAGCTGCTCACTGCACAAGCCGTGGTCGTGGCCCCGGCGGCCTTCAACACGATCAAGAAGCTTGCTGCCGGCATCGCGGACACCCTCTCTCCGTCGCCGCGGAGGCACTGGGGGCAGGACTGCCAGTGATCGTGGTTCCACGGCCCAACGCCAGCCTCGCGGGGCACCCGCAGTACGGCCGCTCGATCCCGATCCTCCGCGAGTGGGGCGTACGGATTCTGGCCGCCGAGCAATCGCAGCCCCTTCCTCTGGACTCTACTGCGGCAGCAGCTTGAACAAGGCCACAATGAACTCGTTCACGCCTCAGCGACAAGCGCGAAGCGCACTACGTCGTAGCCCAGGAGAGGCCCGGTGAACGAGCGTGAACGCCGCGCGAAGCCCGGAGCTCGCCAGCTCCACGGAGCACGGCGGCGAAGCCGCTGGTGAACCCGCTCCCGGCGCTCGGCCCTGCATCCACCACGCCGTCCAGGCGGCGGGAGATGAGCCGACAGATGGCCTGTGGGCGGTCGTCTCAGCGCGAGCGCACGGCCGTGGCGCTGTACTGGAGGCGCGGGGTGATGGTGTTCGGCATTCCGTCAGGGTGAGGGAAGCAGATCGGACCGCGCGACGGGTTCTCACGGGGTTCGGGCAGGGGCCACGATCCACCCGGTGACGGCTAGCACCTCGCAGGCTGTGATGAGGACGGCGAGGTCAGCAACGCGAGAGAGCCGTAGGCGTAGAGCAACGAGGCTGGTAATGGATGCTAGGCCGCAGCATCGGTCCGGTGAGTTCTGGTGGAGCTTGCAGGCCATCCAGCAGCTGAATGATCTTGTCGATGTTGGTCAGCTTGCGAGCTCCGGACTCGAGCATCGACAGGAAAGCTTGGCTCAGGCCGGTGATTGCGGCTATGTCGTCTTGGCGGACCCCACCGTGCTGTCTGATCAGCAGGCACATGCGTCCGAATTCGCGGTTGACCAGAGCCTGGCGGACATCGGGTAACTGCCAGACGCCCGTGGGGACGGTGCACTCGGCTGGTTCCTGGCGCCGGTGGTCCCGGCTACAACCGGCACACAGGTCTTCCCTGTTGTACCGGCTCAGACGGCATCGGCAGAGGCCGCAGAACCGGGTGCCGCCAGCAGGTGTGGAGGGCAGCGTCGTCGACACCTGGCTCTCCGGTGGGGTGACAAGACGCTTCGCCCTGGGGTCCGCAGACCGGGAAGCGTCCACACCTGTGCGTGTGGTCGGGCAGCCCCTGGATGGGTCGCCCCAGATCGTTGCGCCGGGGAGCGCCGCACTCAATCCCTGATCGGGCATCCCGTGCCTCCGTTGGTCGGTGATGCCCTCAGAGTGGCGCCGGCCAAGACGAAGGACCCGGACAGACTGTCCGGGTCCAATTCCTTTTGCCTTCAACCTCATTGCAGGGTTGTCAGGAGACAGCCCTGCCTGCCTCATCCAGTACGGCTCTCCACGGATACGGGCGCCCCGGCATCCCCGCCCGCGGCTCGGCGAGCGGCCACACCTCATCTCCGTAGATCAACCGCACCCCCGAATCATGAAGGGCTTTGATGTGCCCCTCCCAGGCGGGGTGGCGGGTATGCGCAGCGTTCACCCGGGGCCAGACGACTACCGGAAGGTCCAGTGTCCCGATGGCCTCGTTGACCTGTGTCAACGCCTGATTGTCCGAGATCCCGAGGGCGAGCTTGGCGACGGTGTTGGCACTCGCGGGGGCAACGGCGTAACAGGCCACTGGCGGATGCGGACGGGAGTCACCCGGCAGGCGTGATTCGGCCCGTACGGGAAGCCCGGTCAGTCCTTCGAGCTCCGTGGTCTCCCCGCTCACGCGAAGCCACTGGTCGGCGGTCGGTGTGAGCGTGACCGCGACCGTCCAGCCCCGTTCGAGCGCTGGGATCACGAGCCCTGTACGCAGTTCCTCGACCCCGCCGGCGCTCGATCCCACGACGCCCAATACCTTGCCTCGCACCGAACTCACTGCACCGCCCTGCATCGTTGGGCCATGGCCAGCAGCTCGGACGAGTGGCTGCCGCCCGTGACCGGGGACTGTTTCCTCAGATCGCGAAGGGTCTCGCGTACGCGTGGATTGTTCCGCACGAGCTGCGGCGAGGTACGTTCGGCCTCCCGCAGCTCTCTGAAGGACTCGTCGACGCGACCCTTCAGGCAGAGGCCGCGGGCGTAGTCGATGCGGTGGGACACGGCGCGTTCTGCTGGCATGTGTGAGACGTCGATGTCGCCGTGCTCGACGATGTACGGGATGTTCTCCAGGTCGAGCTCGATCGATAGACGGTGGAGTTCGACGTTCGTCGGGCCGAAGCATGTCTGCCAGTGGTTCTCGTCGGAGCCGAGCCGGTCGGCGAGGCGCTTGGCCTTCTCCAGCAGAGAGTTGGCGGTGGGGCGGTCCTGGTGACGTGCGGCGGCCACAGCGGCTCGCAGATGAATCATGCCAAGCAGGCTCAAGGCGGCCGGGTCGTCGGCACGAACCTGACTGGCCAGCCAGGCCGCTGCGGTATCGCCCAGTTCGAGGGCGTCCGAGTAGCGCCCGTTGGCAAGCAGTGCGTGTGTACCGGAGCGGGCAGCGGACACGAGCGACAGCGGGTCCTCGGATTCGTCAGCGGCCCGCATGGCTCGCTCGGCCGCGAGCCACGAGAGGTCGGACTCGCCGACCTTGGCGAGGGTGGTCGCCGCCAGGTGGTGCGTACGAGCCGAGACGGCGAGGCCGCGTCGGCGCTGATCGCCAGGGGGAAGGTCTTCCAGTTCCTGGGCACTCCTGAGCAGTCCGGGCAGGGCGGTGATGACGTCCCCAAGGACGCCGGCCTGGTAGTCACCCCAACTGCGTTCGACGAAGACCTGCGCCTGATCCGGCCGGGGCAACTGCCGCTCCGCCGTACGGCCGAACAGCAGCTTGGAGAGCCGGCGCGGGTTCATCAGCGCATCGCGGACGGCTGGCACGTCGTCCATGTGCTTCTCATCGTCCTCCAGGAGGACGGGCTGCCCCATCAAGTCGCCGAGCGGGACCCGCAGTACACGGGCGAGCTCGGTGAGCTTGTCGATCCTCGGCGGCTTCCGCACACCGCGCTCGATTTTCGACAGCCAGTCGGTACTGTGCCCGACGAGTCCGGCGAGCACAGGCTGCGTATAGCCCCGGCGCTCGCGGTAGAACGCGATCCGTTCTCCGATGCTGAGGTGATCCCCAAGACCACGCATGCGCGCTGCCTCCCCGACGGTTGGTCCGTCATCCACGTTAGCGGTCAAGCAGGCCCTCGAGATCAGGGAGTGGTGGCGCGTGCCGCAGTGGTGGTACGGGCTTGGATTTCCCGAACTGGCAGGAACTAGCCGCCGCTAGTGGCGGCCGGCACCCGGCATGAACTCTGACGGGCCTTCTACGGGTGACAGCCATGGCCCTTCACACGCAAGTCTCACGATCACGGGGATTGCCTGCCCCGGCTGGCGTGCTGGGGCTCGGGAGAGGCCAGACCGCGGACTCGCTGCCCATTCACGCCGGGCTCACCGCCGAGATCCCGGGGAGAAGCCAGCAAGGGCTTCCCGGGAGCGAGGGCGAAACCACTCAACCGTCGCAGATATGCCCCCCTCTATCGGCATGGGCTCGACTCGCGGGAAGAGTGACCGCAGGCGAGTGCTGTCAGCCTGGGAATCGGTGACATCACCGGCTCGGTGGGCCAGGTGCTGCCTGCGAGCGCGAATTCCCGCCGCCGCCTCGATCACTGGAATCACGTTCAGTAAAGACATACGAGTGCCAAAGGCCAGATTCACCGGACGGGGTTCGACAACTCGGCGAAGGAGGGCATCAGCGAGAACCTGGCAGACGGTGCCTACGTAGGTGAAGTCTCGGGTCTGAGTGCCGTCGCCGTACACAGTGATGGGCTGGCCGGCGAGCGTGGCGCTGATCCATTTCGGGATGACGGCGGCGTAGGGGTGGTCGGCGCACTGGCCGGGGCCGTAGACGTTAAAGAAGCGGAAGGGCAGGACCGGCAGGTCGTAGCTGTGGTGGTACGCGCTCAGGTAGGCCTCGGTCGCTAGCTTGGTAACGGCGTAAGGGCTCATCGGGGCAGTGCTGAGGTCTTCATGTTTCGGAAGGTGGAGGTTCGCGCCGTAGACCGAGGAGGAAGAAGCGGCGATCACGTGCAGGTTGCCGGCACGGCGGGCGGCTTCGAGGACTTGGAGGGTTCCGGTCGCGTTGGCGTGGTGGCTGGCCAGGGGGTCCTTCACGGAGCGCGGTACGGATGGCAGGGCAGCGAGGTGGACGATCGCGTCCGCGCCGTGGAACGTCTGGTCCAGGAGTTCGGCGTCCTGGATGTCGCCCTCGACAAAGCGGATGTCGAGGTCTGCGAGGTTCTCCTTGGAGCCGGTGGAGAGGTTGTCTATCACCCGGATCTGGTTGATCTCGGGGTGCTCGGTCAGGGTCCTGGCGAGGTTGCTGCCGATGAATCCGGCGCCGCCGGTGATCACGATGTCCACGGAGGGGTTTCCCTTCAGAGAGAGTCGACGTGTGTGCCGACGAGTCGGCGGCGGCAGTCGAGGATGTATGTGGCGTGCGCGGTGATCGCGGGGTAGTTGAAGGCGTCGTGGTCGGCGAGCAGGACGACGGCGTCGGCCGCCGCGAGGCGCTCGGGGGTGACGTCGACTCGCTGGACGGCTGTGAGGCTGGCGGCGGGAGGGTGCGCGTCGTCGAGGACGTGCGGGTCAGCCGCCTGGACCTCTGCTCCCATACTGGTGAGCATCTCGGCGATCCGTGCTGCCGGGGTTTCCCGCGCGTCTCCGGTGTTGGCCTTGTAGGCGAGGCCAAGGAGCAGAATGCGGGATCCGTTGACGGACTTCTTGCGCTCGTTGAGACCGTCGACGAGGCGGCGGACCACGTAGTCGGGCATGTGGTTGTTGACGTCGTTCGCCAGCTCCACGAAGCGGAAGTTGCGCCCAAGGGCGCGTTGAACGCGCCAGGACAGATACGACGGATCGATGGGCAGGCAGTGGCCTCCCACCCCCGGGCCCGGGGTGAAGCGCATGAACCCGAACGGCTTGGTGGACGCGGCGTCGATGGCAGCCCAAATGTCGATGTCGAGTTCGTGGGCGAAGATCGCCAGCTCGTTGGCGAGCGCGATGTTGACGTGCCGGAAGGTGTTCTCCAGCAGCTTCGTCAGCTCCGCCTCCTTGCAACTCGAAACCGGCACGACGGTCTCGACGACGGATGCGTAGAAGCGGCGGACGGCATGGGTGGATGGGGCGTCGATACCGGAGATGACCTTGGGGGTGTTCTCCAGTTTCCAGTCCGGATTGCCGGGGTCGATGCGTTCGGGGCTGTAGCCGAGGTGGAAGTCGATGCCGGCTGTCAGGCCGGAGGCGTGTTCAAGGAGCGGGCCGAACAACTCCTCGGTTGTACCCGGGTACGTGGTGGACTCCAGGACGACCGTCGCTCCGCGCACAAGGTGGCTGCCGAGCGTCAGGGCCGCGTCCTCTACATGCGACAGGTCTGGCACGCCGTCGCGCAGCGGCGTCGGGACGGTGACGACCGCGATGTCGAATTCCGCGCAGTCGGAGGCGTCGATGCTCGGGCGGTAGGCGCCGGATGCGAGGAGCGGGGCCAGCCGTGCGTTCGGGATGTCCTCCACATACGACTCTCCGAGCATGAGGCGCTTCACTCGCTGTACGTCAACATCGAGGCCGACGACGCGGTGCCCCGCTTCAGCCGCGCTGACAGCGAGCGGGAGTCCCACGTATCCCTGCCCCACGATGACCACGCGGAGCTGCGGGGACTCGGAATTCTCGATCATGCTGTCCACCTCGTTGGAGTGGTGTGAAGGCAGTGCTTGCGAAACCGCGGCGGTGCGGTGGCTCTAAGATGGGACTGCCTCGGCCGTACGAGACTCGCTTGGCCGCCTGTCTCGGACGGCCGAGTGCCTTTCCAGCCCTGCCGTGGAACCCCTGAACCCGCAGGAAGGGCGTTCCCCAGGTTCGATACGATGACCGTGGCTTGCAGCCTCGATCCGTCACCCTGTGTGACGTCATCGTGCGACTTGAGTGGTCGCGTCGGCTGCAGCCTCCCGACTTGGGCCCGCCGTGGCACCGGCGCCGTACGTACGAAATGGAGCATCCAAGGATGGCTCGACACCTGGTCACCAGCGCGCTTCCCTACATCAACGGGATCAAGCACCTGGGCAACATGGTCGGGTCGATGCTTCCGGCGGATGTGTACTCCCGGTACCTCCGCCAGCGCGGTCACGACGTCCTCTACATTTGCGCCACCGACGAGCACGGCACGCCCGCCGAGCTGGCCGCCAAGGAGAAGGGGCTGCCGGTCGCCGAGTTCTGCGCGCAGGCGCATGACGCGCAGAAGGCCGTGTACGACGGGTTCGAGCTGGCCTTCGACTACTTCGGCCGCAGCTCCAGCCAGCAGAACGTGGAGATCACCCAGCATTTCGCGCGGAAGCTGAACGAGAACGGCTTCATCGAGGAGCGGGCGATCCGGCAGGTGTACTCGCCGGTCGACGGCCGCTTCCTGCCGGACCGCTACGTCGAAGGCACCTGCCCTCACTGCGGCTACGACAAGGCACGCGGCGACCAGTGCGAGAACTGCACCCGAGTCCTCGACCCGACCGACCTGATCAACCCGCGCTCGGCGATCAGCGGTTCCACGGACCTGGAGGTCCGCGAGACCAAGCACCTCTTCCTTCTGCAGTCCAAGCTCCAGCACGAGGTAGAGGAGTGGATCAGCTCGGTCAGTACGCAGTGGCCGCATCTGTCCACGTCCATCGCCCGCAAGTGGCTGACCGAGGGTCTGCACGACCGCGCGATCACCCGCGACCTGGACTGGGGCGTCCCGGTGCCAGCCGACACCTGGCCGGAGCTCGCGGCTGAGGGCAAGGTCTTCTACGTCTGGTTCGACGCCCCGATCGCGTACATCGGCGCGACGAAGGAGTGGGCGGACGCCGCCCAGGACGGCGAGACCCGCGACTGGAAGTCGTGGTGGTACGAGGCCGACGAGACCGTCCGCTACACCCAGTTCATGGCCAAGGACAACGTCCCCTTCCACACCGTGATGTTCCCGGCCACCGAGCTCGGTGTCCGCGAGCCGTGGAAGAAGGTCGACTTCGTCAAGGGCTTCAACTGGCTCACGTACTACGGCGGCAAGTTCTCCACCTCGCAGAAGCGAGGCGTCTTCACCGACCAGGCCCTGGAGACCTTGCCCGCCGACTACTGGCGCTACTTCCTCATCGCCAACGCCCCCGAATCCGACGACTCCTCCTTCACCTGGGAGCACTTCGCCGCCACCGTCAACAAGGACCTGGCCGACACCCTCGGCAACTTCGTCAACCGCGTCCTGTCCTTCTCCCGGAAGCGGTTCGGCGACGAGGTTCCTGCGGGCAACGCCGCCGGCGAGGTGGAGGAGAAGCTTGGCGATGAAATCGCACGGCTGCTCGCCGAGTACGAGGAGCACATGGATGCCCTCCAGTACCGCAAGGCCGCAGCCGCGCTGCGCGCCCTGTGGTCTGCGGGCAACTCCTACCTGGAGGAGAAGGCCCCCTGGCTGGAGATCAAGACAGACCCGGAAGGCGCCGCACTGACCCTGCGTACGGCGATGAACCTGATCCACCTGTACTCGGTGGTCTCGGAGCCGTTCATCCCCGCCTCTTCCGCCGCCATGCGCAGTGCCTTCGCGCTGGAGGGCGACACCGCGACCTGGGTCACCGCCGAGCAGGCGAAGTCCCTGGACGCGGTCCCGGCCGGTACGGCGTTCAGCGTGCCGCCGGTCCTCTTCGCGAAAATCATGGAGGAGGACCTGGAGTCCTACCGGACCCGTTTCGGCGGAGCCGACGCCTGACGTCTTCTCCCGCGCCCGTACCGGTCCCGGCTTCATCGGGCGGTACGGGCGGTGAGGTGTCCGGCCAGCTCAGTGGGCGGCCCGTTCATCAGCCGGATCCGAGGGGCGTCCTCGATGATCTCGACCCACGTCACGGAGCCAGATTCGGGCACGTACTCGAGGTAGTGCTCGAAGCCGTGCTGCGTAAGCTTCAGCAGGAGGCACGCGATTCCGCCGCCGTGTCCGACCAGGACAGTTGTGCGGTGCGGTCCAGCACAGACCTCGTCCCACAGGCGCACGTAGCGGGCTTGTACGTCTTCGGACGATTCCCCGCCCGGCGCGCGGAGTTGGTGGATGGGGACATCCTGTCTAGCCGCCTCCGCCGCCGCGAGCTCCCTGGGCCGGCCGCCAAGATGACCGCTGTTCTTCGCGGCCAGTCGGTCGTCCACGCGTGCGTCGGCCGGTGAGAGCGCGGCGGCAAGGAGTACGGCCGACTCACGGCATCGAGACATCGGGCTGACCAGCATTTGGTCAGCTGTGATTCCGGCAGCGGCGAGGGTGCAGCCAACGGTGCGGATGTCGTCGCGTCCGCGCTTGCTGAGTGTGCCGCCGACCGCCTGGCCCTGGTGGATGCCGCGGGCGTTCTCCTCGGTCTCACCGTGCTTGATCAGGTAGATGTACTTCGAGTGCATGCTGGCCTGTCCCCTTCCCCTGGTTAGTCCCAGTCGCGGACGTCGACGAAGTCGGATACGGCGGCGACGAGTTGGTCATGGTCGGCTCGGCTCATGGAGGGGAAGCGGTCGTAGTGCCACTCGATGTAGAGGACGGAGATGAGGTTGATCGTCCCGTCGGCGACCAGCTTCGTGAGTACGGGGTACTCGGCGCCCTCGATGTCCATTTTCACGACGACGTGATCGTCCTGAGCGACGGTCCGGCGTAGCCAGGCGCTGAAGTCGGTCGCCTGCACGGAGACGGGAGAGCTGTAGTCGATCTGCTGGTCGTACATCGGCGGCACCCGCTTGCCGGGCATCACGGTGGAGCTCTCGTGATGGCCGAGGAAGAGATCAATCGTCCCGTCATGGGTCCATACCGCGCTGTGAGAGATCTCGACGCGGGGCGAGCGATCGGCCCGTTCGACCTGCTGGTGGATGGACGGCAGCAGTTCCTTGTTGGGCTCGAAGGCGTAGAAGTCGTGGTCCGGGAGCTCGTTGATGAAGCGGTTCAGGACGACTCCGAGGTTCGTTCCGCAGTCGACGAAGACCTTGCGCATGGGGTACTCCCGTGGTCAGGGGTGGGCGTGAGGAGTTCGATCTCCTTCACGGTGCGATCAGTGAGCAGGAGGAAGTCGCCTGCGCCTGGGCGGTAGAGGCGTTCCTCGTAGCGGATGGTGATGCGGCGGACTGGCTCCTCGCCGCGGTAGGGAGGGAGGTCGCCCCAGTAGTAGAGCTGGCCGCCCGGTGCCTTCAGGCTGTGCAGTGACCGAGGCACGGGGCCCTTCGGGGCACCGGTGTTGAGGCGGGTGAACATCGTGGTCAGGAACGCGATGTGCTCGCGCGCCTGCACCTGGTCTGTCTGCCTCTGGCCGTAGGTCTGCTTGAGTGCGTTCAGCTTGTCGAGGTCGCCGTCAGATTGGACGAGGCGATCGCGTAGCTGCTGGTCCCAGACGATGCCGAGATGTCCGTGGACTATGGGCTCGACGGTGAGGAAGTAGCCCAGGACGCGGCCGAACTCACGCTCGTACGGGCACATAAAGTCGTTGTAGAGACCCAGCTTCGCGCCGGAGACAGTCTCCACCTGCCAGTGGGTGCGTGCGGTGAAGGGCGAGTCCCACCATCCCAAGTGCCAAGGATTCCAGAGGAGATCAGCGACGCTGAGCAGGATTACCACAAGAGCGATCAGCGCGGCGGGCCAGCCGAACACCATGTCGTAGCCCTGCTCGGGCAACAGCGTGACAACGATCGCGAGGGCGACGTTGGTGCAGATGTTCTCCCAGAAAAGGATGCCGGAGGCGAGGGCGACGGCCAGATTGAACAGGGCGGTGGCTACCAGGGCCGCGATCAGGAGCCGCCGGTCGAGGAAGGCGACGAGTCCGACAAGTTCGATGGCCACCGTGAGGAAGTTGGCTGGTCGATCGACGACGCGTGCTCCACGCAGTAGGCGGGACACGGTGTCGGCTCGCAGGAACCGTGCCCAGCCCCAGGAGTACGCGGAGGCCATGAGGTAGTGGGTGCGGTTGTGCCAGGCCCACGACCATGGGCGGGGCCCCAAGCGGGCCTTGCTCCAGGCCGGCTTGACGTAGTGAGACAGCGAGACGCAGCCGAGGACCAGAAGCAGCCCGGGCGCGGACACTCGGGGGCCGACGACCAGCGCGACGAGGAACCAGGTGAGATACGCCTTGACCAGCCGCAGGGGCATCATCGCGTGATGCCTCCAGCCGCGCAGCTTGCCGCAGTACACAGCGAGCCACGGCAGCAGGGCTGGTGTCCACAGACACGACGCGGCCGCGAGGAGTAGCAGCAGCTGCTTGTCGCGGCGCTGTGGCCCGATGGGCTGGGTCACGTCATAGTCGCTGGTGGTGCCCTGCCAGGTGAGTAGCGCAATTATGAAGACGGCAAGCCACCAGAACGAGCCCGGCTCTGGAAGCGGGCGGAACGCAAGGAGCACGGCGGGCACGGCGGCATAGATGGCGGCCCGCAATGCTCTGGGCCTTTGGGCGAGGGCGCGTACGGCGGGTGAGACGGCGAATCGGTAGCAGACGACGACGGCGACGGCAGTCCCCGCGGTGCCCACGCCGGTATGGAGCGAAGCGGTCTCCATGACCGTCTACAGGACAGACTGTGTGGTGACCCGCCCGGTTGCCGCAGGCAGGCTCTCCAGGTAAGAGGCGATGCGCTCACGGGGGTCGGACGTGAGGTGCTGGTCACGGTGGCGTACGACGTTGTGGCGCAGCTCGCGAGTGCGGTTGAGGAAGTCGAGTACCGCTGCACGGTCGATGCGCGGTGCCCAGGCGCCGAGTTCCGCCTCGTGGACGGCCTTGGCGCACCAGTGCTGGTCATATGTGGGCAGCGGCACCAGGTGGACAGGTTTGCCGAGGACGAAGGCTTCGCTGATGAGGTTGAAGCCGGCGTTGGAAAAGACAGCCTCGGATCGCGCCATGTCGGTGATGAATGCTTGGCGGTCGAAGGCGCAGATCTCGATCTTTCCCTCGGCATACCGGCGGAGGGTCCCGATCTCATCCGTGTGCGCGTAGATGCGCAGGGCGCGGTCGGGAACGTACTGGCGGAAGACTTCGGCGAGGGTGCGGACGGACTCCTCGGGGCCGTGATCGAAGTAGCGCGAGAAGTAGGCCGTGGCGAGGGGCTCGGTGGTGACCGGCGCTGAGCGGACGAGGTCGGGGACGACTGGGGCGATGAACTCCAGCGTCTGGTTGTCGGTGTCCAGGGGGACGTAGGAGCAGATGAAGGAGCGGTCGGCGCGGGGCGTGAAGTAGCGCAGTCGCTGCTCGTCGGCGGTGCGGGCGTATTGGCCGACCGTCGGCAGGTCCAGGTGACGGTACTTGCTCTGCTGGTCGATGGAGATCAGCGGCTTGCCGAAGTGGTAGGCCAGGCGCGAGGTGTTGGGCTCATAGTCGGTGATGAACACGTCCGGGATGCCTGTGTCCCGGACGGCGTGGCGAAGGCGCAGGTGTTGGGCGAGGCCCGCAGGAGCCTGTCGGATGTTGGCGCGTACCGCCTCACGGGTGTGGATGCGGTCCCCGCGGGCGAGGAGCGAAGGCATCCAGCCATCCCAGGCGGGAAAGCCGAGGTTCTTGAAATAGTCGACGCGCGCACGTCCGTTGGTGACGATTCGCACGTGGTGTCCGCGGTCGCGGAGGTACTGGGCGATCACGCTCTGTCTGACTGAGTGCCCCATTCCGATGCCGTTGACTCCGATGATCACGTTGAGGGGCTGTGCGAGTCCGGACACGACGATCCCTTCGTCAGGCGAGGTGGGTGATGACGTTGCGGGTGATGGCCGCGACCTGGGGGTCGGTGGCCAGCAGACGGGCCCAGTCAGTGGTGGCTGCGGTGAAGACCGTGCCGGCAGCGGTGTAGAGGCCGAGGGTTGCCGCTCGGGGGCTGAGCGTCTGTTCCCGGGCGGCAAAGTTCCACTCCGCGGGCAGTGGGGCGATGCCGAGGATCTCGAAGTTCTTCGGGGTTCCGTCCTGGCCCTCTGGGCGGGGGCGACCGAGTTCGTCGATCTCGTACGCTGCGCCGTCGCACTCGTATCCGATCAGTGCCCTGTCGCTGCCGAGGATGTCGCCGGTCTTCAGGCCGGTTCCAGCGAATACCCAATGGTCGGCGTCGGTGATGGTGAACCCGAGGGGGGTACGGATGCCATCCCAGTGACCACCACCGTTGCGGTAGCTCACTCCGAGCAGGGTGTTCTCGGGTTCTGTCTCCCACCAGTGGTCCGGGCATCCGTACGAGCTGTCGGGGTCGGTCCCGGCGGGCGCTTCGGGCGGGAACTTGATGCAGTCAAGCCCCGCTCCATCCGAGGAGACGTTCACCCGCCACCAGCAGGTATTGGCCCCGAAGTTGGCAATGTTGCCTCCCGCATCCCGGAATGCGGTGACGTTCCGGCGGGTCTGGGCGCTCCAGTACTCGTCATGGCCGGCGGAGACCAGGAGCTGATACCCGTCGCTGAGAAGCCGTCCTTCGTGGAGGTCGAGGTCCGTGCAGTAGTCGGCCTCGATCCCGTTGTCCTCCATCCAGGAGATGAAGGACGCATCCCAGTGTGCGAACGTCTGGCGGGGGGAGGCGGTGTCGTACGGGTCGGGCAGGCCCTTGACGGGGCCTCCCACACCGCCTCCGGGACGGCGTAACGTCACGCGGGTGGCGCTGTACAGGCTGCCTCCGCCCGCCGTGTTGTAGGCGTGGTAGGTGAAGGTCGGGATCTTGTAGAGGACCCTGTCGGCCGAGGGAGCGGCCGGTGTGACGACCAGCAGCATCCTGGCGTCCCGCGAGTCCATGGCCGGTGCGTCGGACGTCGGCTCTGCGCTCAGGACCGCGATGTAGACCCCGGATTTCCAGTCGCGCGGAATGCGGAACTCATAAGCGGGCCATTGCCAGTCCGCGTCGAACCGGCCCGGGGCGGCCACTCGTCCCGGCCACTCGACGTGACCCGTGTGCTGGGGAGTGGCCCCCCAGCGATAGAAGTCGACGTGAAACCGGGGGGCTTCTGTGGCGACATGCAGTCGGACTACGTCGCCGGCGCGCACGCTGGGACGCGCTGGATAGCCGTTGACGCTGATCACTTGTGGCTCCTGGGCCGCGCGATGCCGCCGACGTGGTAGGGGTCGAACTGCTCGACGTGGGCCTCCCACCCGAGGTCGTTCAGATGCCGGGTGAGATCGGCCGAGTCGTACAGCACCTTGACGGCGAGGTGCTGCGTACCGTCGGCGAGGGTGCGGAGCACAGTCGGTACCTGCGCCTCGGGCACTTGCTCTTCGATCTCCGCCTTCGCCCGCGAGTCGTCGAGGAAGACCACTCGGCCACCTGGTTTCAGGGACCGCCGCAGCATGTCCCAGAAGCTGGACATCACTGTGGGTGGTACGTGGCTGAGCCAGAAGGCGAAGAAGATCGTGTCGTACTGGCGGTCGGGCTCCCACCGGAAGATGTCCGCCTCGATGAAGCGTGTGGCCGCTCCCCGCATCCGGGTACGGGCGACATCCAACATCTCGGGCGCGGCGTCAAGCGCCGTCAGGTTGTTCGCACGGTTGGAGAGTAACTGGGTCCACTGGCCCGTACCGCATGCCAGTTCCAGAACGTCACCACTGATCGGCCACGTGTCGAGCGCATTCTTGAGTTGAGGCATACGCATCCGATCGGCGTACGAGGTGTCGTACTCGGAAGCCCGTGCGCGGTAGTAGGCGATCTGGCGTTGCGACCAGTGGCCGAGCGGGCGCTCGTCCGGTGTGGCGTGCATGATGATCCCTCTCTGTACGCATGGCGGTGCTGCCGCGCTGGTCGGCCAAGCGGCTGGGCAAGTAGTGGAGAACGGTGAACTGATACTCGATGAGCCACCGGTACGTGCGGGCACACAACGTGCTTCGGGAATCGAGCTCGGCCGAGATGCTGACCTCGGCGTCGCGACGGTTCTCAACCGTGCAGGATGTTGCGCTGAGGCGCACATTGCGGAGGTGATATCACCTGAGTGATGTCGCGGCAGTTGGCGATGAGAACGGCTGTAGCCATGCGACTAAATGGGAAGAGACACGTCACCGTGTCCGCGCAGTATCGCAGCGATGATCCGGTGAATCCTGCGGAGCCAGCAGTCTGTCGGCGGAGTGGAGATGCTCACGTCCGCTGGCGTCACCATCATCGATTTTCCGGAACTACCTGTCAGTGCGAAGAGCACGAACTGGCATCTGCCCGGGCTTTGCACCAGCACGCCCGAGGGCGCGCCTCAGGCGTGTACCGAGCCTGACGATTTACGGACGCCGATCTGTGGCCTACTCCCTGCGATAGCCCCATTCTTCTCTCAGAATGCGTTCCCATGCAGCTTGCTCGTCGTGACGACAGCCCTCGCGTCGACGCTTCATAGTCCCCAGAGTGATCACAAAGGTGATCGCGACAACAACCGTGAACGCGATCCACACCCCGAACAGCTCGCTCAGCAGGAGAGCGCCACCGCCAAACGTGAGCATCCCGATCGCATACGCTGTGGGCTCGTTTCCAGAGCTCGGCCTCATGAGTGAGGCCCGTACACACTGTCCTTGTGGTATCTCGTGATGGTTCTGTGATGCGAAGGAACTATCATTTGCTCCTCCTTCAGTCAGGGACATTCGTCTTTGAGAGCAAACGTCGCGCTTAGGTTCATCACCGTGTCGATGTCCTCAAGTGATTGCACAACAGTGTTGGCGCCAGCGCCTTCGAGGGCGTCGGCAGACGCGGTGCCAGATGCGACGCCGACGACTTTGGCACCTCCTTCACGACCAGTGCGGACGTCCTCAAGGGAGTCCCCGATGATGACCGTGTTGTTGCGCGTGAAGCCCGTACCGTGCTTGGCCTGCACACGCTTCTGCGCGATGCCGGCGAGGGCCGGTCGATGGACGTCGTCGGAGGCGTATCCGCCGATCTCGGTGTCCAGGTACTTGTCGAGGTTGAAAGCTGCCAGCTTCAGCAGTGCGTTCGGCTTGAGGTTCCCAGTTACGGCCGTCGGCACCCAGCCCTTGTGACGACGCACGGCCTGGAGTGCGGCCACCGCTCCAGGCATGAGGCCCCCTTGACTCCGAAGATCATCTGTGTGACCTGCGAGCCGCTTGGGCAGCAGTCCCACCATCCGGGGCATCAGTTCTGGGACCATCTCCTCCGTCACGCCGTTCTCCAGGAGCAGGGACCGGATCGCGAGGGGCACGGTGACGCCGGTGCCACGGGCCGGCAGGTGCTCGGCCGGGCGGCCGACGACTTCGGCAAACGTCTCGCGGTACACCCGGCGGTCGATGTCGCCGACGTAGAGCAGCGTGCGGTCGATGTCCCAGAGGATGAGCGTCTGTGACTCCTTGGCGTCGTTCAATTCCTTGCTCCCGTGAGGGTGGCGTCTTGAACGTACGTGGCGTTCCTGACTGCTTGGAGGTAGCTGAGCTTCACCTCGACGTGGTCACTGAGGCGAGTCGACTGAAGGTCTTTACGCCACATCGAGAGCCCAGTACAGGCACGCCATGGGGTTTGATCCTTTTGCGAGCAGGTCGTACTGCGGTGAGGGCGCTGCCTAGTGCGCCGGTCGGGTAACTGTGAAGTATTGGCAGCTCATTGCGCAGCGCCAAAGGTGAGCAGGGGCACGTCGTACAGCGCGGGGTTGCGCGGCCGGGTCATGATCGGCGCGACGACCTCGACCACGAAGAGCTCGCTGAGGAACTGGACCTTGGCGCTCAGCAGGTGGCTGGTTCGGCCGTCAGCCGATTGTGCCTTAAGCCCGGCGGAAACGTGGATATGCGGGAGGATGCCGCCGGTCTCCGGATCGTGGGCGAGGGTGCCAGCGCCGAAAGCCTCGACGTTAGTGACGAACGTCTTGGCCCAGACGGGAGCGTCCGGGTCGTCCAACTTCTCACAGGCTCCCACGATTTCAGCTTCAGCGAAGGCGCCGATGAACGAGGGAACGTAGCCCTGACGAATCTCGTTCTCGCGGCAGAACACGGAGAGCGCGTCGAAGAAGTCCTCGCCGTGGTCGAAGGTGACGCCGAAGGTTCGGCCGATCGTCAGTTCGTGGGCACGCATGCGGGAATCCTTAGAGTCTGAAGGCGGGCTGTTGAGCGGTGGTTCACTCCGCAAAGGTCGCGAAGGCATCGGTGATCGCGCTGCGGTCGGCGTCCTGGGCCAGCAGCGCATGCAGCAGGAGCCTCGCCTGGTACGGGCCGAGGTCGTTGGCCGGGATGAGACCGCGGCCGATAAGGTCCTTCTCTGATCCGGGGAAGCTGTACGTTCCGGTCAGGACGGGGCCGTTGCCGATGCGCGAGGCGAGGACCACAGGAATGCGCGAGGCGAGTTCACCCAGTGCCTCGACGAGCGGCTGCGGGACGTGGCCAACGCCGAAGGCCGCAACGACGAGGCCGTCGCACTGGCCGTCCCACGCGTGCAGCAGGGTGCCGTCGTCGCCAAGGCTGACGGTGTACAGGCCCACACGCGCGTCACGGCTCGGCGGCAGTACCACACTGTGCCGTCGTGGCAGGGGCATTGTCAGGCGTACACGGTCTTCGGCGACACGGCCGAGGGGGCCTGTGCCAGGTGAGGTGAAGGCTGCGGGGCTGGTGCTGTGCGCCTTGCGGACGTGCCGGGCCGCGTGGATCTCATCGTTCAGCAGGACCAGAGCGCCGGCTCCGCGCAGCTGGGGCTCGGCTGCGGCAAGAACAGCTGCGTACAGGTTGGCAGGTCCGTCGGGTCCAGCCATGGTGGGGTTGCGCATGGCACCGGTGACGATAAGTGGCTCGTGACGGCTGTGGTGGAGATCGAGGAAGAACGCGGTCTCCTCAATGGTGTCCGTGCCCTGCGTGATCACGACTCCGTCAATGTCGCCACCATGGAGGTTCTTATCGATTGCCGCGCTGAGTTCGGTGAGGTCGTCGAAGGTGAGCGAGGCACCGGGTACTCGGCGGAAGTCGTGCACACGCAGGTGGATGCCGCGGCGGTCCAGGCCGGGTACGGCTGCGAGGAGGTCCCGGGCAGACAGGGCCGGTACGACACCTCCGGTCGTCGAGTCGGTGCTCATGGCGATGGTGCCGCCCAGTGAATAGACCGCCACCGTTGCTGTCGCGTCGGCCATTGCCCCAACTCCCCTCCCGTACCTGCCCGCTCGCATCTCAGTAGATCTCACTCGACGGAGATCCTTCGGTGCAGGCTATCGGGTCTCCTCGGGATGGCCGCCAGCCTTGGGCTGCAATTCGGTGGCCGCGTAGGAGCAGGCGATGTCCAGGGCGTCGAGGCTGAGGTGGCGGCTACGAGGTCTGGCCAGCCCTGCGGTGCCCTCGGCTGCGAGCTGTCGGCAGCGGCGGGTCAGCCACGGGCGGTCGAGGCCGAGGTAATCCGCGGTTGCTGCCAGCCGTTGTCCAGGCGTCGATCCAGCCGTGATCGTGTGTGCCTGCGCGTGCCCGGTAAGGTCCATGAACGTCCTCAGCATGGGAGCTGCGGCGGCCAGAGCGGTCTGGGGCGAGGGCTCGGCACGCACCCAAGTAGCGATGGCGGCACGGCGTCCGGGGACCAGTACGAAACCGTCCGTCTGCTGGAGGTCTGGCTCGTCGGTGAGCCAGGTCGTGACGCCGTACGACTCCATTAATGCGAGCGCGAGGAACAGCAGGACACGCTCGTACGTGGGCGAGGCAGTGACCTCGGAACGGGGGATGCAGAAGGCTCGCCCGACGCCGCTGTGGGCCTGTCTGGGAGCCATCTCCTGGAGGTAGCGGTGTTTGTGCTGGAAGATCAGCCATGTCGCGGCCTCTTCCCCGCGCTGTTCGCGGGTCCAGAAGACCGGGTCGTCGGCCAGTGCGTCGCGCTGTTCGAGGATGAACGAGGCACACATCTGGGAGCCGACGAGCATCTGCGATCCGTCGGCGAGGCTGTCTCGGGCGGGCATCGTGCCGTTGTCTGCTGAACGGGGCTGCGGCGAAGGAGCCAGCAGGTCGTGGAGGGCTGTGTCGTCGCCAAGAATGGCGGAATCGAACCCCGCTACAGCCCACAGGATTCCGTAGGTGAGGTCGTCGAGTTCGTAGGCCACGGGGATAGCGAGGACGCCGCCCGCCTGGTGCCGGTCGCCTTGGCGTGCGTCCATGACGAAGTGCCGTCGTGTCCCGTCGACGGTGCGGGAGGTGGCGAGCAGTGCCCGGAGCGGCATCCGGCTCCATGTCTCGGTGTCCGTGTTCAGTGGGAGCCACAGCGTGTCGCCACGGAATGAGGTGGCCGGTCTGGTTAGCGCCGGCAGCATCGTGGGAGCAAGATTGCGGCCTCCGGGCAGGAGAAGGTGACTTGGTCCCTCTGTGAGCGTCTCACCGGCGTCCAGGCTTACAGGTGGCTGAGTTTGGCGAGGAAGCAGCAGTGGAGAGATCTCGGGAGGTACCTCGAGGCCGGAGAGGAACTCGGCGATCTTGTCGATATTGGTGAGGCGTCGACTCCCGGCTTCAAGCATCGAGAGGAACGCTTGGCTGAGGCCCGTTAGTTGGGCAATGTCGTCTTGGCGCAGTGACCCTTGTTGGCGGATAAGCTGCGTTGCCCCTCCAAAGTCCCAGGCCGCCAACGCCTGTTGGACCTCCGGGCTTCGCCAAACGCGCTCTGGCACGGAAGGGGCGGGTGGACTGAAGCTGTGCGAGCGAAGACAGGCTGAGCACAGCGTTCCTGAGTTGTACTGGCTCAGCTGATAGCCGCACTGTTCACAGCGTCGCGGCGACTGCGCCAACACCTCTGCCTCCCGGCTGACCACGCCCTGGCGGGCTCAACTGCGCCTGGTGAAACTGAAATCACTCCAGTGATATCACCTGCGAAATGTGTGCGCCGCGCGTTTTCCCATCACTCTGGGACTCCCGCAGTGCGCGGCGCCGACGAACCCCCCGGGAGCGGATCTTTCGGGCGCGCCTAGCGCGCTGTGGGCCCGCAGCTGTCCCTGAACATGTCCTCCGGAGTCCAAGGTGTCCTCGGCCTTACACGTACGGCTGGCACAACCCCTGCTGTCGGGTCGCTCGCGGGCGACGGCACGGCAGGCTCGCTCGCGTTGCGGCATGCGCCCCTCCCTGGAGGCAGCCCGTGGTCGTTAGCTTCTCCGCCGTAGTGCTCCTGGGTGTGATCGTCTTTCTGCTCGTGAAAAGAGCCGGCCTGAACATCGGCCACGCCGTCGTGTGCGTCCTGTTCGGCTTCTTCCTGGCTGGGAGCTCCGCGGCTCCGAGCATCAGGGACGGTGTGCAGGACGCAGCACAGCTGATCGAAAAGCTCGACTTCTAGACCGACCGTCTGGGTGCGGGCGAGGTTCTGGCTCCCCTCCCTTTACCGCTGCGCCCTGACGGTCTTTCCACTACCGGATGCGACCCAAGGACTGTTGATGACGCCGATTCCAGCTGTGCCGCGGACCTGACTGCGGATACGGCAACCGCCGCCGCCCCGCTGCAGCCTGCGCGCCCCGCGCTTGCAGCGAAGCGCGGAGCGCGCCTCCTGGCCCTGCCACGGAAGGCCCGGTGTGCGGGGCTGCAGCAGCTTCTCGGGGGCGAGCGGGGCCGTCATGAATAGACACAGACCGGCCCTGGTCAGGCATCCCGCCCGTGACGACGCCCAGTTACGCGTGGTGGTCGAGGACGCGGCGATGGGCCGATGGGAAGGTGCCAGGGAGCTGCTTGCTTTTACAGGCTCGGACTGGGATCGGCGCATCTTTCGCCTACAGGTCCTCGCCCGTGCTGGTGCGCGGCTGACGTTCGCTGACACATGGGCGCAAGCTGAGCCGCGCTCCCCGCACGCTCTTGCCCTTTTGGCTAACGTTCTGGCCCTGCGGTCCATGGCCAGCAGTCGAGGACGCGGTCGCAGTGAGGCGATGGAGCAGGCGTGGGATACGTGCGATGCCGCCGCGGATGCGATGCCGGACGACCCTTCGCCCCACATTGTCATGCTCGCACTAATTCGCTTTCACTCGCCGCCCCGAGACCACACCTGGCGCTCCACGGTGCGTCAGCTGTGGGGACAGGTGAAGGAGCGCGACCCGTGGAATCGGGAGGCTCACCACGAGCTGCTCACCTACATGTTCCCCTCCTGGCACGGCACGGGAGGGGAGATGTTCCACTGGGTTCAAGAACAGTGCACGCATGCCCCACGCGGCCTGCCGGTGCACGTCTTGCCCCTGGTCGCCCTCGCCGAGTCACACCGGCGGCGCATGGAAGTGGAGGGGCACCGCTACGGGCTGACCGTCCACCCCTGGACGGACAACCCGTCGACCTGGCAGGCGTTTGAGAACTGGTGGGCCCATCGGGCACCCAGCCGTCCTCACGCCGCGTTCCATGAGGACGCCAACTACCTCGCCCACGCCCTGTCGTTCGCCAACCGGCACCGTGAAGCCGGAGAAGTCTTCGACGCCATCGGCCCGTACGCCACCGACGTGCCGTGGAGCTACTGCGGCGACGCCCGCACGCTGTTCACCCGTCACCGCGCCTGGGCCGTGAAGGCCACCGCGCCGTAGCTGCGCCGCGGCCGCAAAGTCCCAACTTCTCTTCCCGACCCATCAGTTAGTTTCGACGAGGATGAAGGAATCAGCCGAATGCCCTTGGACATACCGAGCGTCACGCCTTCGGAAGAAGAGCGTCTGGCCGAACTCGGCATCACCCAGACCCTGGACCGCTCCATGTCCGGGCGCCAGAACTTCGCCGTCTCGTTCACCATCATCAGCATCCTGTCCGGCTGTCTGACCATGTACGGGTTCGGCATGAACACCGGCGGACCTGCCCTGATCATGTGGGGCTGGGTGCTCGTCGGCCTGATGACGCTGTTCGTCGGGCTGGCCATGGCCGAGGTCTGCTCGTCGTACCCGACGTCGGCTGGCCTGTACTTCTGGGCCCACAAGCTCGCCCCCCCCGCAAGTCCGCGCCCGCCTGGGCGTGGTTCACCGGCTGGTTCAACACCCTCGGCCAGGTCGCCGTCACTGCGGGCATCGACTTCGGTGCCGCCTCTTTCCTCAACGCCTACCTGAACCTGCAGTCCGGTTACGCCGCCAGCCCCGGGCACACCATCACGCTCTTCGGCCTCATCCTGCTGCTGCACGCCGTGGTGAACACCTTCCGGGTGCGCGTCGTGGGCTTCTTCAACACCATCTCCGTGGGGTGGCACCTCATTGGTGTCGTGGTGATCGTCGGCGCACTGCTCCTCGTGCCCGACCGGCACCAGTCCCCCGGATTCGTGTTCACCGAGTTCGTCATCGAAAAGATGTCGCAAAAAAATCGGACTATCACAAAACCCCAGGTCAGACCACATTTTCGGTCCTATCCAACGACCGAAACCCCTTAGAGCGTCAAACGAGCGTCAGCAGCTACGCATAGCCAGCCCTTCAGGACCGGATTGGCTTTGGGGCCTCACGTCGATCTCGACAGACGGGGGCAGCAAGCGCTAGGGACCCATCGTTACATCTGGCAGCCACTTGCACACTGTACGTAGTGGATGCCATCTGGTAGTCGCCCTCCAAAGTGCGCACGGCAACAGACTCCCGTCATCGTGGAGTCCGGTAACCAGAAGCCCTTCCCCCACGGACTACGCGACGAGGGACAGGCGGCCATCCATGCTTTCCCACGCATCAAGTACCGCTTCGTGGGCTCCCGGCTGGAGATGCGCATAGCGCTCGGTTGTCTGGTAGTTCGCGTGCCCGAGCAAGTGCTGGACCTCGTAGAGCGAGACCCCTGTCTGGACTACTGACCTTGAATGCGTGATGTCGTCATGGTGGCTGGCGTCGGAGGCCGGTGCCGGTGAGGCAGCCGTCGAGGATGTTGTGGCGGTACTGGAGC
>NZ_JBSFTT010000045.1:0-51537 GCF_053591415.1 Streptomyces sp. NPDC003032
ATTTAGTATATATTTTTTATTCGATTGTGTTTGTTTGTTTGTGGTGGTGGGTGTGGGGCACCGGGGGATCTACCCCCCACCAACCCCACCGTCATGTCCGGGGCCCCGTCGTGGGGCTCTGCTGTGAGGCTCCGCTGTGGGGCTCCGCACACTCTCCCGCCGCAGGTCAACGGCGAGTTGACGGGCGTTCGCGGGGCGTGGTGGACTTCCGGGGCCAACTACGGCGGCAGAAGAGGAAGCCGGTGCGAATCCGGCGCGGTCCCGCCACTGTCACCGGGAAACCGTCCCCGACGCTCCCGTCAGCCAGGAACTCTCGCCGCCGATCACGTCGAACCAGGGCGCGGACACCCTGAGTGAGGACATATCGCCATGCGCGGCCGCCCACTGCCGGACCAGTTCCCGAGCGTCAGCTCCCTCCTCGGCACAGCGGCCGGCTGAGCCCATGAGTGCCGATCGCGACTTCGCGTACGGCGCCGCCGCCGGCCTCCTCGGTGACCTGCTGCTCGGCGATCCCCGCCGGGGCCACCCGGTCGCCGCGTTCGGGCGTGCGGCGGGTGCCGTCGAGCGGGTGCTGTGGCGGGACCACCGCGGGTGGGGCGCGCTGCACGCCGTGGTGTGCGCCGGGGGCGCCGCGGGTGCCGCCGCGCTCGCCTCTCGACTTGTACGCCGCTGCCCCACCGCGTCCATCGCGCTGACCGCCGCCGCCACCTGGGCCGTCGTCGGCGGGACCTCGCTCGGGCGGGAGGCGCGGGCCATCGGCGGCGCGCTCGAGGCCGGGGACATCGAGGTGGCCAGGGAGCGGCTGCCGCATCTGTGCGGACGGGACCCGCAGGCGCTGGACGCCGACGGGATCGCGCGGGCCGTCGTCGAGTCCGTCGCCGAGAACACCTCGGACGCGGTGGTCGGGGCGC
The DNA here is from genome assembly GCF_053591415.1 of Streptomyces sp. NPDC003032. Lineage (NCBI taxonomy): Bacteria > Bacillati > Actinomycetota > Actinomycetes > Kitasatosporales > Streptomycetaceae > Streptomyces > Streptomyces sp. NPDC003032. Next base: position 912 of record NZ_JBSFTT010000045.1, read on the forward strand.
TGGTGTGGGGCGCCGTCGGCGGAGTGCCCGGACTTGTCGCCTTCCGCGCCGTGAACACCCTGGACGCCATGGTCGGGCACAAGTCGCCCAGGTACCGGCGGTACGGGTGGGCTTCCGCACGGCTCGACGACGTCTTCGGGTGGCCCGGAGCGCGGCTCACGGCGGGCCTCGCGGCGCTGGCCGGGGATTCGCCCCGGGGCGCCCTGCGGGCCTGGCGCGCGGACGCCGCCAAGCACCCGAGCCCCAACGCCGGACCCGTCGAGGCCGCCTTCGCGGGCGCTCTCGGCGTGCGGCTCGGCGGGACCCTCTCGTACGCGGGACGGGTCGAGCACCGGCCCGTCCTGAACACGGACGGACGGGACGTCGACGCCGCGGACATCGAGCGGGCCGCGAAACTCTCCCGCCGGGTCGGCTGGCTGGCGCTCGGCGTCGCGGTGGGCGCGCGGGAAATACTCCGTCGGTCACGGTCAAGGAGAACCCCGTGAAGAAGCTCATGAGTGGTGGACTACTGGTCGCCGGGACCACCTCGGACGCCGGGAAGAGCGTCGTCACCGCGGGGATCTGCCGGTGGCTGGCCCGCAAGGGCGTCGCCGTCGCGCCGTTCAAGGCGCAGAACATGTCCCTCAACTCCTTCGTCACCCGCGAGGGCGCCGAGATCGGCCGGGCGCAGGCCATGCAGGCGCAGGCCGCCCGCGTCGAGCCGAGCGCCCTGATGAACCCCGTACTGCTCAAGCCGGGCAGCGACCGGTCGAGTCAGGTCGTACTCATGGGCAAGCCGGTGGGCGAGATGAGCGCGCGCGGGTTCTTCGGGGGGTCGGGGGGGTCGTCCCCCGGGGAGAGACTGCGCGGGGGGCGCCAGGCGACGCTACTCGACACCGTCGTGGGCTGCCTCGAAGAACTCCGGGGCAGCTACGACGCCGTGATCTGTGAGGGCGCGGGCAGCCCCGCCGAGATCAATCTGCGGCGCACCGACATCGTGAACATGGGCATCGCGCGGGCCGCCCGCTTCCCCGTCCTTGTGGTCGGGGACATCGACCGGGGCGGGGTGTTCGCCTCCTTCTTCGGGACGACGGCGCTGCTGAGCGCGGCCGACCAGGAGCTGGTGGCCGGGTATCTCGTCAACAAGTTCCGCGGCGACGTCTCGCTCCTCGAACCGGGGCTCGACATGCTGCACGGCCTCACCGGGCGGCGCACGTACGGCGTGCTGCCGTTCCAGCACGGGCTCGGCATCGACGAGGAGGACGGCCTCCGGGTCTCCCTGAGGGGCGCGGTCCGCGAGTCCGTGGTCGCGCCGCCCGTCGGCGAGGACGTGCTGCGGGTCGCCGTGTGCGCGGTGCCGCTGATGTCCAACTTCACGGACGTGGACGCGCTGGCCGCCGAGCCGGGCGTCGTCGTGCGGTTCGTGGACCGGGCCGAGGAACTCGTCGACGCGGACCTCGTGGTCGTACCCGGAACGCGCGGCACCGTACGGGCGCTTGAGTGGCTGCGCGAGCGCGGTCTTGCCGCCGCCCTCGCGCGCCGCGCCGCCGAGGGGCGGCCGGTGCTCGGGATCTGCGGCGGCTTCCAGCTCCTCGGCGAGCACATCGTGGACGAGGTCGAGTCGCGGGCGGGCTCCGTGGACGGGCTCGGGCTGCTGCCGGTGCGGGTGCGGTTCGCCCGCGAGAAGACCCTGGCGCGGCCGGTGGGCGAGGCCCTCGGGGAACCGGTCGAGGGGTACGAGATCCATCATGGCGTGGCCGAAGTCCTTGGCGGGGAGACCTTCTTGGACGGCTGCCGGGTCGGCGAGGTGTGGGGCACGCACTGGCACGGGTCGCTGGAGAGCGACGCGTTCCGGCGCCGTTTCCTCACCGAGGTGGCGCGCGCGGCCGGGCGCCGCTTCGTGCCGGCGCCGGACACCAGCTTCGGCGCGCTGCGCGAGGAACAGCTCGATCTGCTCGGTGACCTGATCGAGGAACACGCGGACACGGACGCACTCCTTGGCCTGATCGAGAACGGCCCGCCCACCGGGCTGCCGTTCATCGCTCCCGGAGCGCCGTCATGAGGAGCCCCGTCATGAGCCTTGTCCCGAGCGCCACCACGCACCACTTCTCCAAGGAGGCTCTGTGAGTACCCCGTACCCGTTCACCGCTCTCGTCGGGCAGGACGACCTGCGGCTCGCGCTCTTGCTGAACGCTGTCTCGCCCGCCGTCGGCGGCGTACTCGTACGGGGTGAGAAGGGCACCGCCAAGTCCACCGCCGTACGCGCCCTTTCGGCGCTGCTGCCGCAGGTGCCGGTGATCGCCGGGTGCCGCTTCTCGTGCGACCCGGCGGCGCCCGATCCGAACTGTCCCGACGGCCCGCACGAGGCGGGCGGCGGCACGGCGCGGCCCGCGCGCATGGTGGAGCTGCCGGTCGGCGCCTCGGAGGACCGGCTGGTCGGCGCCCTCGACATCGAACGGGCGCTCTCGGAGGGCGTGAAGGCCTTCGAGCCCGGACTGCTCGCCGACGCGCACCGCGGCATCCTCTACGTCGACGAGGTCAATCTGCTCCACGACCACCTGGTCGACCTGCTCCTCGACGCGGCCGCGATGGGCGCCTCGTACGTCGAACGCGAGGGCGTCTCCGTCCGGCACGCCGCGCGCTTCCTGCTCGTCGGCACCATGAACCCCGAGGAGGGCGAGCTGCGGCCGCAGTTGCTCGACCGGTTCGGCCTCACCGTCGAGGTCGCCGCGTCCCGCGAGACGGACCAGCGTGTCGAGGTCGTGCGGCGGCGGCTCGCGTACGACGACGACCCCGACGGGTTCGCGGGGCGCTGGGCCGAGGACGAGGGCGCGCTGCGCGAGCGGGTCGTGGTGGCGCGGGCGCTGCTGCCCCAAGTCGTCCTCGGCGACGGGGCGCTGCGGCAGATCGCGGCGACCTGCGCGGCGTTCGAGGTCGACGGGATGCGCGCGGACATCGTGATGGCGCGCACGGCGACGGCGCTGGCCGCCTGGGCGGGACGTACCGAGGTGCGGAGCGAGGACGTGCGGCAGGCCGCGCTGCTCGCGCTGCCGCACCGGCGGCGCCGCAACCCCTTCGACGCGCCGGGGCTCGACGAGGACAAGCTCGACGAGACGCTGGAGGAGGCGCGCGAGGACGAGGCTGCCGGGGCTGCCGAGGCTCCGGAGCCTCCTGAGGGCGACGATGATCCCGACGGCGGCGGTCCTGACGGTGGTGGCGGTCCTGACGGTGGCGGCGGGCAGCCCCCGTCGGACGGCCCCGACTCCCCCGAGCTGCCCTCCCAGCAGCAGGGACCGGACTCCGACGAGGCACCGGCCCCGCAGGAGCCCGCCCCGACCACGGGGGCGGGAGCGGGGGCGGGCGAGCAGCAGGCCGTACGCGCCGCCGAGCCCTTCCGCACGAAGATGCTGAGCGTGCCCGGCATCGGCGAGGGCGCGGCGGGGCGGCGCTCCCGTGCCCGTACCGAACACGGGCGTACGACGGGTTCGCGGCGCCCCCGAGGTGCGCTGACCAAGCTGCACCTGGCGGCGACCGTGCAGGCCGCGGCCCCGCACCAGCGGGCGCGCGGGCGCTCCGGGACGGGTCTCGTCGTACGCCGTGACGATCTGCGGCAGGCGACGCGGGAGGGGCGCGAGGGCAATCTCGTGCTGTTCGTCGTGGACGCCTCCGGGTCGATGGCGGCGCGGCAGCGGATGAGCGCCGTCAAAGGCGCCGTGCTCTCCCTCCTCCTGGACGCCTACCAGCGGCGCGACAAGGTGGGACTCGTGACGTTCCGCGGCTCGGCGGCCGAGGTGGCGCTGCCGCCGACGTCGTCGGTGGACGCGGCCGCCGCCCGGCTCGAATCGCTGCCGACCGGCGGGCGCACCCCGCTGGCCGCGGGCCTGCTGAAGGCGCACGACGTGCTGCGGATCGAGCGGCTGCGGGACGCGGCGCGGCGGCCGCTGGTGGTCGTGGTGACGGACGGGCGGGCCACGGGCGGCGTGGAGCCGGTGGCGCGGGCAGAGCGCGCGGCACGGCTGTTCGCGGCCGACGGCGTCGCCTCCGTGGTCGTGGACTGCGAGTCGGGCTATGTACGCCTCGGTCTGGCCGGGCAGCTGGCCGGCGAACTGGGCGGTACGGCCGTGACCCTCGACGAACTGCGGGCCGACTCGATCGCCGGACTCGTCAAGGACGTGCAAGGACAAGGGAACTACTCCAGGAAGGCCGCGTAATGCCGCAGGGACAGCCGAGTGTCGTACCGGACGACGGACTCACGACGCGGCAGCGCCGCAACCGCCCGCTCGTCTTCGTCCACACGGGCGTCGGCAAGGGCAAGTCGACCGCCGCGTTCGGGCTCGCGCTGCGGGCCTGGAATCAGGGGTGGCCGATCGGCGTCTTCCAGTTCGTGAAGTCGGCGAAGTGGAAGGTCGGCGAGGAGAACGCGCTGAAGGTGCTCGGCGCCTCCGGCGAGGGCGGCTCGGTCGCCTGGCACAAGATGGGCGAGGGCTGGTCGTGGATCCAACGCGCCCCCGCCGAGGGCGAGTTGACCAACGAGGACAAGGCCCGCGAGGGCTGGGAGCAGGTCAAGCGGGACCTCGCCGAGGAGACGTACAAGCTGTACGTCCTCGATGAGTTCGCCTATCCGATGCACTGGGGCTGGATCGACACGGACGAGGTCGTGGAGGTGCTGCGGAACCGCCCCGGCACCCAGCATGTCGTCATTACCGGCCGCAACGCGCCGCAGGAGCTGATCGACTTCGCCGATCTGGTGACCGACATGTCCAAGGTCAAGCACCCCATGGACGCCGGGCAGAAGGGCCAGAGGGGCATCGAGTGGTAGCTCGCCTCGTCATCGCGGCGCCGTCGTCCGGCAGCGGCAAGACGACCGTCGCGACGGGCCTGATGGCCGCGTTCACGGCGGCCGGGCTCGCCGTCTCCCCGCACAAGGTCGGGCCCGACTACATCGACCCCGGCTACCACGCGCTGGCGACCGGCCGCCCCGGCCGCAATCTCGACGCGTACCTGTGCGGGCCCGACCTGATCGCGCCGCTCTTCGCGCACGGGGCGGCCGGGTGCGACCTCGCCGTGGTCGAGGGCGTGATGGGGATGTACGACGGTGCCGCGGGCCAGGGCGAACTGGCGTCGACGGCGCATGTCGCCAAGCTGCTGCGGGCGCCGGTCGTGCTGGTCGTCGACGCGTCGTCGCAGTCGCGTTCGGTGGCGGCGCTGGTGCACGGCTTCGCGTCCTGGGACCCCGAGGTGCGGGTCGCGGGCGTCATCCTCAACAAGGTCGGCTCCGACCGGCACGAGGCGCTGCTGCGGGAGGCCCTGGACGAGTCCGGGGTGCCGGTGCTCGGCGCGCTGCGTCGCACCCCTCAGGTGGGCGCGCCCTCACGGCATCTGGGGCTCGTGCCGGTTGCCGAGCGGCGGGGGGAGGCGGTGGAGTCCGTCGCCGCGCTGGCCTCGCGGGTGCGGGACGGTTGCGATCTGGACGCGCTTCTTGCCCTTGCCCGGAGTGCGGCGTCCCTGCCGGGGGAGGCGTGGGACCCCGCGACGGGACTCGCTCTGGCTGGGTCCGCTCCCCGCATCGCTGTCGCGGGTGGGGCCGCCTTTACGTTCTCCTATGCCGAGCACGCCGAATTGCTGCGAGCTGCCGGGGCCGAGGTCGTGACGTTCGACCCTCTCCATGACGAGGAGCTGCCCGACGGGACCGCCGGGGTGGTCGTCGGGGGCGGGTTTCCCGAGGTGTACGCGCCCGAGTTGTCCGCCAACGAGCCGCTGCGCAAGTCGGTGGCGGAGCTGGCGCGCTCCGGGGCGCCCGTGGCCGCCGAGTGCGCGGGGCTCCTGTACCTCTCCCGTGAGCTGGACGGGAAGCCGATGTGCGGGGTGCTGGACGCCGAGGCGCGGATGTCGCAGCGGCTGACGCTGGGTTACCGCGAGGCGGTCGCCGTGTCGGACAGTGTGCTGGCGGTGGTGGGGACGCGGATGCGGGGCCATGAGTTCCACCGCACGGTGGTGGAGCCCGGCGCCGGGGCGGCTCCCGCGTGGGGCCTGCACGCCCCGGAGCGGCGCGTCGAAGGCTTCGTACAGGGGAACGTACACGCCAGTTATCTGCACACGCACTGGGCATCGCGGCCGGAGGTCGCGCGCCGCTTCGTCGAGAGATGTACGCCGTGAACACGCGCGGCGGCTCGGAGGCGCGCGGCGGCTCATTCGGCGATGCCCACCACGGCCCAGATGAACGCCGCGCCCGCCACCGTGCACAGCAGCGTCGAGCGGGCCGGGTGGTCATGGTGCGCCTCGGGCAGGATCTCGGCCGCCGCGAGGTAGAGCAGTGCTCCGCCGAAGAAGCCGAGGTAGCCGCCGAGCAGCTGCTCCGGGATGGTGAGGAGCAGCGTCGATGCGGCGCCGGCCACGGGGGCCAGCGCGTCCGCGAACAGCATCGCGAGGGCCTTGCGGCGGGCGTTCCCGTACAGACTGGTGATCGTGTACGTGTTGAAGCCGTCCGCGAAGTCATGGGCGATGACCGCGAGCGCCACGGCCACGCCCATGCCGCCGCCCACCTGGAAGGCGGCGCCGATCGCGACGCCGTCCATCACGCTGTGGCCCACCATCGCGGCGGCCGCCGTGAGGCCCACCTGCGGGACCCGGCCGTTGGCGTGCTCGGCGGCGCCGTGCGCGGCCTGCCGGACCGCGAGGAGGCGTTCCACCAGATGGGCGACGAGGAAGCCGGCCACGAACAGAAGCAGCGCCGCCGGTACGCCGAAGACCGGCCCGCCCGCGGCGTCCAGCGCCTCCGGCAGCAGGTCGAGACCGACGACGCCGAGCATCAGGCCGCCCGCGAGTCCCAGGACGAGATGGCGCCGGTCGGTGACCCGCTGGGCCGTCCAGCCGCCCACCAGGGTCATGAGGAAGGCGCCGAGCGCCACGAACACCGCCATGCGCCCTTGCTAGCCGATTGACCCCCTGCCGCGCACATCCCTCGCCCCGTGTTTCCCCACCTCTTACAAATCCCCTGAGGAAAGGACCCTCTCCATGGCTGACGCCCAAGTACTCGTCGTGGGCGTCGGCGCCTGCGAGGGCGCTGCCCTGGAGGAGGTGCTCGGGCTCGTCCGGGACGCGGTCCGCGAGGCCGGTTTCTCCGAAGGGGCGGTCGCCGAGCTGGCGACGGTCGACGTGAAGGCCGAGGAGCCGGCGATCGTCGGGGCGGCGGCGCGGCTCGGGGTGCCGCTCGTCGCGTACTCGGCGCGGGAGCTGGCGGACGTGCGGGTGCCGAACCCGTCCGTGGCGTCCCGTACCGCCGTGGGGACGCCGTCCGTGGCGGAGGCGGCGGCGCTGCGGGGCGGCGGTGAACTCGTCGTCCCCAAGCGGAAGTCGGCGCCGGCCGGGCGCCCTGCGATGGCGACGTGCGCGGTGGTGCGCCGCGACGACGCCGCCAGCGGGACCGGCCTCGGCCACGATCTGCGTCACCACGGGGACGCGGAGGTGCGGGACGACGGCGCGGACCTCACCGACCTGGCGGTGAACGTACGGGCCGACACTCCCCCGGCGTGGCTGAAGGAGGTCGTCGCCGCCTCCCTGGACGGTTTGGCGGCCTATCCGGACGGCAGGGAAGCGCGGCAGGCGGTGGCGGCGCGGCACGCTCTGACCCCGGACCGGGTGCTGCTCACATCGGGCGCCGCCGAGGCCTTCGTCCTCCTGGCGCGCGCCCTGAAGGTACGTCATCCCGTCGCCGTGCACCCGCAGTTCACGGAGCCCGAGGCGGCGTTGCGGGACGCGGGGCATGAGGTGGGGCGGGTGCTGCTGCGGGAGGAGGACGGGTTCCGCCTCGACGGGCCGGCGGTGGTCCCGGAGGAGGCCGACCTGGTCGTGATCGGCAATCCGACGAATCCGACGTCCGTCCTCCACCCGGCGGCGTCCATCGCCGCGCTCGCGCGGCCCGGGCGGATCCTGGTGGTGGACGAGGCGTTCATGGACGCGGTGCCGGGTGAGCGGGAGGCGCTGGCGGGCCGCACGGACGTCCCAGGGCTCGTGGTGCTGCGCAGCCTCACGAAGACGTGGGGCCTCGCGGGGCTCCGGATCGGCTACGTCCTCGCCCCGCCCGACGTGATCTCCGCGCTCGCCCAGGCGCAGCCGCTGTGGCCGGTGTCCACGCCGGCGCTGGTCGCCGCGCGGGCCTGTGTCGGCCCTCGGGCGCTGGCGGAGGCCGGTCACGCGGCGCACCGCGTCACGGCGGACCGGACACACCTCCTCGCGGGACTCGCGGAGTTGGCCCCCTTCGGTGTCCGCGCGGTGGAGCCCGCGGAGGGGCCCTTCGTGCTCGTGCGGGTTCCCGGGGCCTTGGTCGTACGTGATCGGCTGCGGGGGGCGGGGTTCGCGGTGCGGCGCGGCGACACGTTTCCTGGCCTGGGGCCCGACTGGGTTCGGCTAGCGGTCCGTGACCGTGCCACGTCGGACCGCTTCCTGACCACGCTCGCCAAGACGCTTCGCCCCTGACGGGGGCGGTCTCGCCGCGTCCGGGCAGACCTGAGAACTCGGAACCCCCTTCCCTCTCCCTTACGAAACCAGCTATCTTGCATCGCATGGAACCTGGTGATTCGACCAAGCAGGCTCGGGCAGCCGCCCAGCTGCGCAAGGGTGTCCTGGAGTACTGCGTACTCGCCCTGATGCGGGACCGCCCCCGCTACGGCGTGGAACTCCTCCAGGCCTTGGAGGACTCCGGCGCCCTGGCCACCAGCCAGGGCACGGTCTACCCGCTGCTCTCCCGGCTCCGCCGCGACGACCTGGTCACCACCACCTGGCAGGAGTCCGCCTCCGGGCCACCCCGCCGCTACTACGCGCTCACGGACAGCGGCCGGGCCGCGCTCGACGAGTTCACCCGCGTCTGGCCGGGCTTCCGCAACGCCGTCGACGCCTTCCTGACCACTCCCCACCCCTCCACCGGAGACCTCGCATGAAGACCTCTGCCGACCCCGTACGCGACTACCTCTCCACCGTCGGGCGCGAGGCCTCCGCACTCCCCGCCGACCGCCGCCAGGAACTCCTCGCCGACCTCGCCGAACACATCGAGGTGACGCGCGCCGAACGCCCCGACGCCGCGATCGGCGAGATACTCGCGGAGCTGGGGGACCCCCGCACGATCGCGACAACGGCACTGACGGAGGCGGGAAACGAAGCCCCCTCCCGGGCCACTGCACCCACCCGGCGCGGCAAAGTAAACCCCCTGATACCACTCCTGATGCTCACCCTCCCGTTCCTCCTCGCGGCGCTCCTCCCCGACGTCCACGCCGCACAGCTCTGCAGCAGCGTGTTCCGCGTCGTCGGCGCGGTGCTGCTCTGCACCTCGGTGCACTGGACCTCTGTCCAGAAGACCACCGGCGTCCTGCTCGCCGCCGTCCTGCCGACCGCCGCCATCAGCATCTGGATCTCATCCGACGCCGCCCCGTCGGGCGACACCCCGGCCTACCTGGCCAACCTGGCCACGTTCGCAGTGCTGGCCGGCACCGCGACATGGCTGTGGCGCACCCGCAGTCGCGAGCGCGCGCGAGGGGACGTGGGGGTATGTGCGAGCGGAGCACAGTAGAACCACCAGCCCAGCAGCAGAGCAACGCCCACACCAAGATGGCGAACACGCACATACCCCCGCGGCCCCGCCCCACAGACGAACGGAAGGCGCAGACGGCACCACCCAGGGCCCCAAGCCCCTAACCGACCACCCTCCCGTTCAGCACCACCCTCCGCGGCGCCGCCAGCACCCGTACGTCCTCCCGGGGATCCGCCTCGTACACCACGAGGTCCGCCGGAGCCCCCTCCGTCAGGCCGGGGCGGCCGAGCCAGTCGCGCGCGCCCCACGTCGTCGCGGAGAGCGCGGCCACCGGCGGGATGCCCGCGAGCGTCAGCTCGGCGACCTCCGCGGCGACCAGGCCGTGGGCCAGGGAGCCGCCCGCGTCGGTGCCCGCGAAGACCGGGACGCCCGCGTCGTACGCCGCGCGGACCGTGTCGTAGCGGCGGTCGTAGAGCCCACGCATATGGGCCGACCAGCGGGGGAACTTCTTCTCGCCGCCCGCGGCCAGGTCCGGGAAGGTCGCGATGTTCACCAGCGTGGGCACGATCGCGACGCCACGCTCGGCGAAGAGCGGAATAGTCTCCTCCGTCAGACCCGTGGCGTGCTCGATACAGTCGATGCCCGCCTCGACCAGATCCCGCAGGGAGTCCTCCGCGAAGCAGTGGGCCGTCACGCGGGCGCCGAGCCGATGCGCCTCGGCGATCGCCGCCTCGACCGCGTCGCGGGGCCAGCAGGCCGTCAGGTCGCCGGCCTCGCGGTCGATCCAGTCGCCGACGAGCTTGACCCAGCCGTCGCCGCGCCGCGCCTCCTGGGCGACGTACGCCACGAGGTCCTCGGGCTCGATCTCATGGGCGTAGTTGCGGATGTAGCGGCGCGTGCGCGCGATGTGCCGGCCCGCGCGGATGATCTTCGGCAGGTCCTCGCGGTCGTCGATCCAGCGGGTGTCGGAGGGTGAGCCCGCGTCACGGAGGAGGAGGGCGCCGATCTCCCGGTCCGTCAGGGCCTGTTTCTCGGCGGTGGCGGCGTCCACGGGACCGTGCGCGTCGAGGCCGACATGGCAGTGCGCGTCGACCAGGCCGGGCAGCGCCCAGCCCTCGACGGTGACGGTCTCCGTCGCCGGGGCGACCGGGCGGTCGTACGTCACTCTGCCCCCGACGACCCACAGTTCGTCCCGTACGTCATCGGGCCCGACGAGCACCCGCCCCTTCACGTGCAGCACCGCGTGATCGCTCATGGCAGCAGCTTAGGAGGCGCCCCGGACGGGCGGTACGGGGCGCCGGGTGCGGGGCCGCGTGCGGGGCGCTGGGTACGCTCGGTACCGGCCCGAACGAACTCGTGAGCGAAGTGAGCAGTGACGTGAGCAGCACCGTGACGCATCCCTTTCTGGACCTGGCGCCGCTGAGCGCCCAGCACTTCGCCGCCATCGAGGCGCGAGTGGCCCGGCTGCTCGCCACCGAGCAGGACGTCGTGATCATGCAGGGTGAGGCCCTGCTGCCCCTGGAGGGCTGCATCCGGGGCGCCGCGCGGCCCGGTACGACCGCCCTGAACGTGATCACCGGGCCGTACGGCCAGACCTTCGGGAACTGGCTGCGGGACTGCGGCGCGACCGTCGTCGACCTAGCCGTCCCCTTCCACGCGGCCGTCACGGCCGACCAGGTGCGTCAGGCTCTCGCCGAGCACCCGGAGATCGACTTCGTCTCGCTGGTGCACGCCGAGGCCGCCACCGGCAACACCAACCCGGTCGCGGAGATCGGCGCGGTCGTACGCGAGCACGGCGCGCTGTTCATGCTGGACGCGGTCGCCTCGGTGGCCGCCGAGCCGCTGCTGCCCGACGCGTGGGGCGTGGACCTGTGCGTGATCGGCGCGCAGAAGGCGATGGGCGGCCCGGCGGGCGTCTCCGCGGTGTCGGTGAGCGAGCGGGCCTGGCAGCGGATCGCCGCCAACCCGCAGGCGCCGCGCCGCTCCTACCTCTCCCTCCTGGACTGGAAGGAGCGCTGGATCGACGGCGGCCGCAAGGCCCTGCTGCACGCGCCCGCCCAGCTGGAGATGCTGGCCCTGGAGGCCTGCGTGGAGCGCGTCGAGGCGGAGGGCCTCGACGCCGTGACGGCGCGGCACGCCACCGCTGCCGCCGCCACCCGCGCGGGCGCGCTCGCGCTCGGCGGGGGTCTGGAGCCCTACGTACACGAGGCGCGGGACGCCGCCCCTGTCGCCACCACCCTGCGGGCACCCTCGGGCACGGACGCCTCGGAGCTGGTCGCCAAGGCGCTCGCCGCGGACCCGGTGCTCCCGCTGGTCGCCGGCGGCGGGCCGCTGGCGAAGGAGATGATCCGCGTCAACCACTACGGCCCCGACGCGACGCGCGGCGTCGTCCACGCCTGCCTTGCGGCCCTGGGCGCCGCGATGGGCGAGACGGGCCTCACGGTGGACCTGGAGGCGGCGCGCCGCGCGGTGACGAACGCCTGGCAGTAGGCCCCACAGCCTCGCACCGCGCGGCGACGAACACCTGACGGCAGACCCCACGACCTCGCACCGCGCGACGACGAACACCCAGCGGGTAGACCCCACGGCCTCGCGTCGCGCGGTCACGAACGCCTGGCGCAGGCCCCCACGGCCCGTCCGGGCAGGCCCGCGCGACCGCCGGTCGCAGACCGTACGCCGACCCCAACCAGGGCCAGACAGGCCACCGACCCCGCCCACCCCGGACGCCCCGGACGCCCCCAGCCCCCCTTCCCTCAAAGCACCCCGCCATGGCAACCTGCCCGCCATGACCACGCTTCCCGACGGCCGTCGTATCCCGCCCCTGACCGCCGACGAGCCCACCATGCTGGCCAGTTGGCTGGATCTGCACCGTGCCACGCTCGTCACCAAGTGCGCGGGGCTCGACGACGAGCAGACGCTGCGTACGTCCGTGGAGCCGTCCACGCTCTCGCTGTTCGGGCTCGTGCAGCATCTCGCCGAGGTCGAACGGAACTGGATACAGCGGGTGTTCGCCCGACGGGACGTACCCCTGATCTACGGGCCGCGGCCCGGCGGCTTCACGGTGGACAGGACGCGGACGTTCGCCGAGGTGCTCGCGGTGTGGGAGGGCGAGGTCGCCGTGAACCGGGAGATCTGCGCCGGGCGTTCGCTCGACGACACGGGGCGGCTCGGGGCCGAGGAGGCGGCCGTCACGGGCGGGGACGACGAGGTCAGCCTCCGCTGGATCCTGGTCCACCTCATCGAGGAATACGCACGCCACAACGGCCATGCGGATCTCTTGCGGGAACGCATCGACGGCGTAACCGGAACGTGAAAAACGGGACGGCCCTTCAATTCATCCGCGTATTCTCACGAATTCTTTATGAACACAGCTCGCCGTATCCTTCTGCCCGCTTTTTCGAAGCCTAAACACTAAGATTTCATCAGCGCGAAATACCGCAATCCGGGCACGCCACGAGCGAGTTACGGCCATGTGACGTACTCCACAACGCATCCCATTTGCGCACAATAACCCGGTCAAACACGGGCATAACGCCAGGGCCTCATGCGGGCACGCACCCCCGCGCGATAACACACAAGGCTCTCTGACGTAACCCCTCCCCCCGATGCAATTCAAGAAATTGCTGGGTAAATTCAATCCGCATGACCGCTGCACAAGCCGATCTACCGACCGACCTGCGAGCGAAATTCCTGGAAATGCCGGAGGGGCTGCGACTCGACAGTCCCGCTGTCGCCGACGGCGCCGCCATCTGGCGGATCGCCCGCGACTCCAAGGTGCTGGACCTCAACTCCTCGTACAGCTACCTGCTGTGGTGCCGCGACTTCGCGGCCACCTCGGTGGTGGCCCGGGGCGCCGACGGCGAGCCGGCCGGTTTCGTCACCGGCTACATCCGGCCCGAGCGCCCGGACACCCTGCTGGTCTGGCAGGTGGCCGTCGACCACGGACAGCGCGGCCGGGGCCTCGCCGGCGCCCTGCTCGACGGGCTGACCGCGAAGGTCGCCGCCGGGCGCCCGCTGAGCACGATCGAGACGACCATCACGCCGGGCAACACCGCGTCCGAGCGGCTCTTCCTCTCCTACGCGCGGCGACACGGCGCGTCGGTCGAGCGGAAGGTCCTCTTCGACGCGGGCCTGTTCCCCGATGACGGGCACGAGCCAGAGGTGCTCTACCGCATCGGCCCGATCAGCCCCTGATCTTCGCGCCGAGCACCGAGCGCCGAGCGCCGAGCAGCGAGTACCGAGCACCGAGCACGTCGCATCTCGCACCCGCTCCTCCTCGCCCTCCCCCCTGCATGTCCCGTACACCCCCCACCTCCCACGTCTTTCCATCTCCCAGGAGATTCGCTGTGACCATCACCCAGCCCGACCTGAGCGTCTTCGAGACCCTGGAGTCGGAGGTGCGCAGCTACTGCCGCGGTTGGCCTACGGTCTTCGACCGCGCGCAGGGCAGCCGCATGTTCGACGAAGACGGCCATGAGTACCTCGACTTCTTCGCCGGAGCCGGTTCACTCAACTACGGCCACAACAACCCGGTCCTCAAACGCGCGCTCATCGACTACCTGGAGCGCGACGGCGTCGTGCACGGTCTCGACATGTCGACGACCGCGAAGCGCGCCTTCCTGGAGTCGTTCCAGAACATCATCCTGCGCCCGCGCGACCTGCCGTACAAGGTCATGTTCCCGGGCCCGACGGGCACCAACGCCGTGGAGTCGGCGCTGAAGCTGGCCCGCAAGGTCAAGGGCCGCGAGTCGATCGTGTCGTTCACGAACGCCTTCCACGGCATGTCGCTCGGCTCCCTCGCGGTGACCGGCAACGCCTTCAAGCGGGCGGGCGCCGGCATCCCGCTGGTGCACGGCACGCCGATGCCGTTCGACAACTACCTCGACGGCCGGACCCCCGACTTCATCTGGTTCGAGCGGCTGCTCGAGGACCAGGGCTCCGGCCTCAACCAGCCCGCCGCCGTGATCGTCGAGACGGTGCAGGGCGAGGGCGGCATCAACGTCGCCCGCGTCGAGTGGCTGCGCAAGCTCGCCGAGGTGTGCGAGCGCTGGGACATGCTCCTGATCGTCGACGACATCCAGATGGGCTGCGGCCGCACCGGCGCCTTCTTCTCCTTCGAGGAGGCGGGCATCACGCCGGACATCGTGACGGTGTCGAAGTCGATCAGCGGCTACGGCATGCCCATGTCGCTCTGCCTGTTCAAGCCCGAGCTGGACGTGTGGGAGCCGGGCGAGCACAACGGCACGTTCCGCGGCAACAACCCGGCGTTCGTCACGGCCGCCGCCGCCCTGGAGGCGTACTGGACCGACGGCCCGGCGATGGAGAAGCAGACCCGCGCCCGCGGCGAGCAGGTCGAGCAGGTGCTGACCGCGATCGTCGACGAGAACCGCGCGGAGATCAAGGAGTTCCGCGGCCGCGGCCTGGTGTGGGGCATCGAGTTCCTGGACAAGGACCGCGCGAGCGCCGTGGCGAAGCGGGCCTTCGAACTGGGCCTGCTCATCGAGACCTCCGGCCCCGAGGGCGAGGTCGTCAAGCTCCTTCCGGCGCTGACGATCACCCCCGACGAGCTGGACGAGGGGCTGCGCACGCTGGCCCGCGCGGTACGCGAGACCGCCTGAGCCGGCAGCTGACCGAGTCCCTCACACCGTAAGAGAAAAGGAACCAACTCACCGTGATCGTCCGTTCGTTCAAGGACATTGAAGGCACCGACCGGCATGTGAAGGCCGCGTCGGGTACCTGGGAGAGCAAGCGCATCGTCCTCGCCAAGGAGCGCGTGGGGTTCTCCCTGCACGAGACCATCCTGTACGCGGGGACGGAGACGTCGATGTGGTACGCCAACCACATCGAGGCCGTCGTCTGCACCAAGGGCGAGGCCGAGCTGACCGACGACACGACCGGCGAGAAGTACACGATCACTCCGGGCACCATGTACCTGCTCGACGGGCACGAGAAGCACACCATGCGCGTCAAGGAGGACTTCCACTGCCTGTGTGTCTTCAACCCGCCCGTCACCGGCCGTGAGGACCACGACGAGAACGGCGTGTACCCGCTGCTCACGGAGGACGACGAGGGCTGAGAGCCGCGCGCCGGTCGGCTGAGGTCGGCTGACATCCCGCACAGGGCCGTACGAGAGGAGAGGCAGGCAACACCATGACCACCGCACCCGAACGCACCACTGACCTGTACCCGACCCGAGGCGCCGAAGAGGTGCTCATCGAACGCAAGGACCCGGTGGTGTGGTCCGAGCCGGGTACCGAAGGGCCCATCGCGGCCGGGGATCTGGCGGGGTTCGAGCGGGACGGTTTCCTGGCCATCGACCAGCTGATCACCCCGGACGAAGTCAGCGTGTACCACGCCGAGTTGGAACGGCTGATGAACGACCCCGCGATGCGTGCGGACGAGCGTTCCATCGTCGAGCCTCGCTCGCAGGAGATCCGTTCCCTCTTCGAGGTGCACAGGATCAGTGAGCTGTTCGGCAAGCTCGCGGCCGACCCGCGCGTGGTGGGCCGGGCACGGCAGATCCTCGGATCCGACGTGTACGTGCACCAGTCCCGGATCAACGTGAAGCCGGGCTTCGGGGCCTCGGGGTTCTACTGGCACTCGGACTTCGAGACCTGGCACGCGGAGGACGGCCTGCCGAACATGCGCACCG
Organism: Streptomyces sp. NPDC003032; assembly: GCF_053591415.1. Lineage (NCBI taxonomy): Bacteria > Bacillati > Actinomycetota > Actinomycetes > Kitasatosporales > Streptomycetaceae > Streptomyces > Streptomyces sp. NPDC003032. The sequence continues at coordinate 17,066 of NZ_JBSFTT010000045.1, forward strand.
TCTCGGTGTCGATCGCGCTGACGAGGAACCACGACACCAACGGCGGCCTCATGATCATGCCGGGGTCGCACAGGACGTTCCTCGGCTGTGCGGGCGCCACGCCGAAGGACAACTACAAGCGGTCGCTGCAGATGCAGGACGCGGGCATCCCGTCGGACGAGACGCTGACCCACCTCGCGGCCGACCACGGCATCCGTCTCTTCACCGGTGAGGCGGGCTCGGCCACCTGGTTCGACTGCAACGCCATGCACGGCTCCGGGGACAACATCACCCCGTACCCGCGGTCGAACGTCTTCATCGTCTTCAACAGCGTGGAGAACGCGGCGGTCGAGCCGTTCGCGGCGCCGGTGCGGCGGCCCGAGTTCATCGGGGCGCGGGACTTCACCCCGGTGAGGTGACCTGACGTACACGCCATCGGCCCGGCACCCCCCGTGGGTGCCGGGCCGACTGCCGTCGCCGGTGCTACAGCGCGGGGTAGTCCGTGTAGCCCTTCTCGGTCCCGCCGTAGAAGGTCGCCTGGTCGGGCGTGTTGTACGGGCCTCCGGCCTTCAGGCGGGCCGGCAGGTCGGGGTTGGCGAGGAAGAGCACGCCGAACGCGATGACGTCCGCCGTGCCGTCCTCGACGAGGGCGAGCGCGTCCCGGCCGGTGGGGCCCTCGGTCTGCGGGTTCAGCACGAACGTCCCGCCGAAGTCCTGGCGCAGCCGGGTGGTCAGCTCGCGGATCTCGCCGACCTCCATGACGTGCAGATACGCGAGGTCGAGTGCGGCCAGCTCCTTGACCAGGGCGGTGTACGTCGGCTCCGGGTCGGGCTCGGAGATGTCGTTGAAGGGGTTGCCGGGCGAGATGCGGATGGCGGTGCGGGCGGCGCCGATCTCGGTGGTGACGGCCTTGGCCACCTCGACGGCGAAGCGCAGCCGGTTCTCGACCGAGCCGCCCCACGCGTCGGTGCGCCGGTTGGTGCCGGGCGCGAGGAACTGGTGGATCAGATAGCCGTTGGCGCCGTGCAGCTCCACGCCGTCGAAGCCCGCCTCGACGGCGTTGCGCGCGGCGGCGGCGAAGTCGGCGATGGTGGCGCGGATCTCGGCGTCGGTCAGCTCGTGCGGCGTGATGAAGTCCTTGGGGCCCTCGGCGGTGTAGACCTGGCCCTGGGCCTGGACCGGCGAGGGGGCGACGTTGACCAGGCCGTCGGGGAGCAGGGCGGGGTGGCCGATGCGGCCCGCGTGCATGATCTGGGCGAAGATCTTGCCGCCCGCCGCGTGTACGGCGTCGGTGACCTTGCGCCAGGCGGCGACCTGCTCCGCGCTGTGCAGGCCCGGCGTGTCGGGGTATCCCTGGCCGACCACAGAAGGCTGGATGCCCTCGGTGACGATCAGTCCGGCGGAGGCGCGCTGGACGTAGTACTCCACGGTCAGGTCCGTGACCACACCGCCCTGACCAGCACGGCTTCGGGTCATGGGGGCCATGGCGATGCGGTTGGCGAGCGGGGTGCCGGACAGGTCGATCGGATCGAACGCGGTGGTCATCAGGTCTCCTGGGCAGGTTTTATGTGGTCGGCCAAGTAACTGGGCCGGATGCCACTGTAACCCATTCCTTGGCCGACCAAGGTAATCTTCTGGAAGACGTCCAGTGACCAGCAGGAGCACGTAATGAAGGCCGACACCGACCGGGCCGCCCCCGCCGACCCCGCCTGTCCCCCCGGGCTGCCCGCGGTGGCCCGGGCGGGGCCCGTCAGCCACGCGGTCAGCAGAGTGGCGCGGCTGCACCGCATCGCCGCGGGCAAGTTCCTGAAGGGGGTCGGCCTCTATCCCGGCCAGGAGTTCGTGATGATGCACCTGTGGGACGCCGGGCCGGTGCGGCAGTCCGAGCTGATCAAGGCCGTCGAGCTGGACCCCTCCACGGTCACCAAGATGCTCCAGCGCCTGGAGCAGGCCGGGCACGTGCGCCGCCGCCCCGACCCGGCCGACCGCCGGGCGGTCCTGGTCGAGGCCAGCGACGCGAGCTGCGGACTCCTCGCCCAAGTGGAGGGCGCCTGGGGCGAGTTGGAGGGGCATACGCTCGCCGGCCTGGACGAGGACGAGCGTACGGAACTGCTGCGGCTGCTCACCAAGGTGGAGACGAACCTCTGCACGGAGACGGCGGACTGCCCGGAGCGCAGGGCCGAGGCGGCGGCGCGGGACCGGGCGGCGCGGGGCTGAGCCTCCGCGGGGGCGGCTCTCAGCCGGAGAGCACGTCGAGGAGCCGGTCCACGTCGGCCTCCGTGTTGTACAGGTGGAACGTGGCACGCAGGTGGCCCGCCCTCGCCGACGCGACGACGCCCGCGCGGGCCAGCTCCGGCTCGCGGTCCGCGAGCCCGGGGACCGAGACGATCGGCGAGGTGCCCGGCACCGGGGAGTGCCCGAGCTCGGCGAGTCCCGCGCGGTAGCGGCCGGCGAGCGCCACGTCGTGGGCGTGGATCGCGTCGACGCCCACCTCCTCGACGAGCGAGAGCGCCGCGGCGGCCCCGTGGTAGGCGAGGAAGGCGGGCGGTTCGTCGAACCTGCGGGCGTCCGGGGCCACTTCGCCTATCGGGCCGTACGTCGACCGCCATCCGTCGGCCGCCGCGAGCCAGCCGCCGTGCAGCGGCACCAGGGACTCCTGCGCCGCCTCGCCCACCGTCAGGAAGGACGTGCCGCGCGGGCAGAGCAGCCACTTGAAGGCGCCGGTCACGGAGTAGTCGTACGCCGCCGCGTCGAACGGCAGCCAGCCCGCCGACTGCGTGGCGTCGGCGAGGGTGCGCGCGCCGTGGGCGGCCGCGGCCTCGCGGATCGCCGCGCAGTCCGCCTCGCGGCCGTCGGCCGACTGGACGGTGGAGAACGCGACCAGCGCGGTCCCGGGCCCCACCGCCTCCGCGAGCCTTTCCAGCGGCGCGTACCGGGGCTTCAGGTCGCCGCGCAGCACGAAGGGGTTGATCAGGGAGGAGAAGTCCCCTTCGGGGAGGAGCACTTCGGCGCCCGCCGGGACGGACGCCGCGATGAGGCCGACGTGCACGGCCACCGAACCGCCGGTCGCCACGCGCGAGGAGTCCACGCCCACCAGCCGCGCGAAGGACCGGCGGGCCGCGTCGACCTTCCCGAAGTCGCCGGAACTGGCGCGCTCGCCCGAGGCGACCTCCGCCGCCAGGGCCTGTACGGCCGCGACGGCGCGGCGCGGCAGCAGACCGTAGCTCGCGGTGTTGAGGTAGGTCGTCGTCGGAGCGAACTCGCCCGCGAGGCCGCCCGCGTGGCCGGTGATGTCGTCGGTCCCCATGAGTGTCATGAAGATCAACCTACGTGGGCGCTCAGCTCTGCGGAACCGCACATCCGTCCGGCCCGCACGCCCCGCCTCCGTCGGCGTCCGCGAGGGTGGTCAGCGGCGAGCGGTTGCCCCACGCCTGCTCGAGGGCCTGCGCGAGGACCTCGGCGGGCTGGGCGCCGGAGACGCCGTACGTGCGGTCGAGGACGAAGAACGGCACGCCGTTCGCGCCCAGTTCGGCGGCCTCGCGCTCGTCGGCACGGACGTCGTCGGCGTACTTCTCGGGGTCGGCGAGGACGGCACGCACCTCGTCCGCGTCCAGGCCCGCGTCGGCGGCGAGCTCCACGACGCGCTCGTCGCCCTCGAAGACGGACCGCTCCTCGGCGAAGTTGGCGCGGTAGAGCAGACCGATCAGCTCGTCCTGCCGGCCCCGCGCCTTGGCGAGGTGCAGGACGCGGTGCATGTCGAAGGTGCTGCCGTGGTCGCGGCCTTCGGTGAGGTAGTCCAGGCCCTCCGCGGCGGCGTTCTCACCGAGCCGCCGCTCGCCCTCGCGGGCCTGGTCCTCGCCAGACCTCCCGAGCCGGCGAAAACCTGCCCATTTCCTGACCTGCGCTTATGCCGCAACGTGACTTCGCTGGCGTGTTCGCTGGCGGGAAGGATTCCCATGCTGGCCGACGACAGCGCCCCTGAGCGCATGGCCTCCCTGGTCGACTCCCTGAGCTATGCACATGACTATGCCGAGTCGCTAAGCCGCGTGCTCGCTGAGGGAAAGCCAGACCCTGTAAAGGCCGCGTATCTAGTGCAAGCGGTTCGCAACATGCTGTGCTCTGCCGAAGATGCCCTAGACACCCTGGACGACACACAGGCGCACATTGACGCTGTGGCCGCTATCCATGGGCTGAGCGACGCTGACCTATTCAGCGCGATTACCAATGACCCCACCTCCGAAAATCCGTAGGTGCCCCCTCATGCCATACCGCCCCCGGCGCAATTGCCCTGCCGTACCCAACTGCCCTAACAGCATCAGCGGTAAGGAGCGGGCTTGCCCTGAGCACAGACACATGATCACTGCACGGCGTGAGCAGAAGGGGACCAGCACTTACGGCAAGGACTGGCCGCGCAAGCGTGAGTCATTCCTTTACATGAATCCGTGGTGCGTTCTCTGTGCTCAGCCTTCGAAGGTTGCTGACCATTTCCCTGTGAGTCGCAAGGAGTTGGTCAAGCGTGGTGTTGCTGATCCGAATGCATATGAGTACCTGAGAGCCCTTTGTGTCCGCTGCCATAACCGGGAGACAGGCACTCATCAGCCTGGTGGTGCTGTCGCTGAGCGTCGAAGGCAGTCACAGGCTCAGCGTGAATGGCAGCACTGGACAGAGAAGCGCGACGCTGAGACCGAAGAGCCACCGTTCTGACCCATGCCCCCTGGGGATGGACCCCCTCCGGGCCTGACAGAAGCGCGGCAGGGAGGGAAAACTCTAGCGTGGCAGCTTAAGCAATTTGCACGGGATGATCTTGGTATGCGCTAATCATAACTGACCGATTTACGCGGAGCCTAATTGCTGTCCGAGTGGGAGTGATGGTGATGCCCATGGCCTGAATACACGCGCGACTCAACTATGCCCGAAGCAAGGGACTGCACCAGCACTCCGTTCGCTCCTCGAAGAGCCCGGAAACCGTTTAGAGCCAACATTACTGAAGCAGTAAAGCCAAACAGCCACCAGGGTGACCAAAGCACTGCCAACATAACCCACAGAGTGACCGAGTAGGCTGCCAGATTTACCCGAAATTCTGCCTCCGAGTCAAGGCGGTCATGCTCCAGGTAGACATCTAGATGGTTTGCAATGAGGCGCATCCTGATCTCTGGAAACTCGCGCATTACGGCGCTCATCGCGGCCATGAGATCGAAGGTTTCGCCCACACGGGATCGAAGGGTTTCCGCAAACAAGTGCAGCTCGTGATATGACTGCCTCGTCAAAAGCGCCGTTCGCATACTAGGACGCAAGGCGTTGATTCTCGCAGCTATTCTTGCCGCTGACACCTTCACTATGTCGCCCAGTACATACAGCGCGAATACAATGGCAGCCGCTGTTACGGGCCGCCCGGCTAAGTCTCCGAGCGCATATAGGCGCTTAATGAAACCTTGGGCTTCACTCTTCGCGGGTATCCATTCACCGAACAGCACCCAGACTTGAAAGGCCCACAAGGTGCCGACGGCGAATGGAGTTCTGAAATGGCGGAATCCTGGCAGCAGACTAGTAAGCATGTTGCGATGGTGCCCTGAATGGGCACCCTTGTGTAGATGCCGAGCGCAAGTAAATCGACGCCCCGTACCTGTTGCCTGGTGGCCGGTACGGGGGTCTTTGCGTCCTGACGCTCCCTCCGCACTGGCAGTTGGCAGCCCCACGCAGAGGGAGCAGTCAGCAGCCTAGGCGTTGGTCGACAACCCCGGTTTCCCGTTCTGGAAACCAGAGACTCTTGCTCTGCTCGCGGACGGCGACATGGCTCAGGCCAGACGAGATCCAAACTGATGGATCGTCAGCCAACATGTCGCCTGAGCGCTTCCGGGCACCGACGCCCTCTTGACGATGATCACGCGCCAGCGAGAGGCTCGTGCACACACGTGCAACCGACTCGGTAGAGGAGTGTCCAATGGCTCTACAGTTCTTGGGGATTTGGCCGAACACCCCGGACGACGGTTCACCCACAATCTGGCTGGACGACACGACGGGGGACCTGATCATCCAGTCATGGAAAGCAGACGAAGCGACGATCCGGCAAGCACAGGAAGTCGGCTCGGCACCCGGCCATTCCACGGATGTCCCGGACCATGAAACCGTGATCCGGCTTCCCGCCAACATGCTTCAGTTCATCCCGCGTCCGGACAGTGAGGGCAACAGTGGCAACAGCGGTACGTGAATGTCTCGCTAAGGCGCAGCGCTCAGCGATGCACCTTGAGATGCGTGACAGCTACATGCGGGATGACCCGGAGTTCATCCGCTGGCAAGAGGGCCACCGGTACAACCCGGACGACCGTGATTCGTGGTGGCGCCCGTGGTTGGACGTTGTAGCCGAGACAACCGGCCGTGGCGTCGTCATGCGCCGGTTGCGTGTCGTATCTGAGCCGCTCAGCGATTACGTGCGCTATGAGTACGACGGCACTTTCACCAATGTGGCAGCGGGTGAAAACGTGCGTTGGCTGCCTCGCTCGCTGGCACGTGGATTGCTGCTACCCGTGTTGGACGGATGGGTCATGGATGAGGAAACCGTGATCCTGCACCATTTCAGCGGTGAGGGTCAGTGGACTGGGCCACGCATGGAAGTGGTGCGCGACCCGGCACTAGCAAGGCAGTACGCCACGGCGTATGAGGCAGCGTGGGAGCGAGCCATTCCCCACGCGGAATACCGGCCAGCCTGACACATGGCTGTCTCGCCCTACTCCACTGCTCAGCAGGCCCGGCAGGCTCTTGCGGATCGTCTCGCGGAACTCTGCCGGGATGCTGGCCTTACCGGTGTTGATATTGCGGAGCGCTGCAAATGGAGCCGGTCAAAGTCATCACGGATCATGAATGCCCGCACTCCGCCATCTGCTGACGACATTCGGGCGTGGTGTCGCGCATGCGGCGCTGAGGACCAGACCGAAGACCTGATTGCCTCGCTGAGAACGGCTGAGGGAATGTGGGTGGGCTGGCGCCGGATGGAACGGGCCGGACTGAAACAGGCGCAAGAGGCCCGCCTACCGCTGTATCAACGCACTCACCGTTTCCGGTCGTACTCATCCTGGCTCGTTCCCGGCATGATTCAGACGCGCCCCTACACAACAGCGGCATTGCAAGCAATTCAGCGGCGGCGCGGTATGGTGGACGATGTGGCCGAAGCTGTGGCCGCACGCATGGAACGCCAGCGGGTTCTGTACGAGGGTGACCGGCGTTTCGCGTTCCTCATTGAGGAGTCCGTGTTGCGCACTGGTATTGGCGGCGCTGAGGTGATGGCCGGACAGCTTGGCCATCTGGTCTCGATAGCCTCGCTGCCCAATGTCAGCTTGGGCGTTGTTCCCATGCTTCCTGACAGGGAGCGTTGGCCAGCCGAAGGCTTCTGGATTTATGACACGGCGCAAGTCAACGTTGAGCTGATCTCTGGCTATCTCACTATCACTCAGCCCAGCGAAGTGGCCATGTATGCGGAAACGTTCGCGGAATTGGCAGCGCTGGCCGTCTACGGAGCGAACGCCCGTGCGCTGATCTCGGATGCCCTGACGCGCCTGACGTGATTGCCGTGCAACCTCGTGCAACCGACTGGGGGTTGACCCCTCGGTGTTCCTAGCGTGGCTGTCATCGGACCACGCGAGGGGACGGCAGGCATGGCGGGGAAGACACACACTGATGCAAGGGCGCGCGAGTACAACACCTACGCCCCCCAGGGCGAGAAGTGCCGGAAGTGCCGGAAGCTGATCAAGTCATTGGAGTTGTGCCGACGGGTCGTTGTTGACCGCGCGTCCGGTGCTCCCGCCCTCGGCCCGTACGAACACGTCGAGTGCCCGTCATGACAGCACTGTCAAAGCGTGTCCGCGCCCGACAGGGCGCCTTACCCGATCCAGAGCTAGTCAGCCTCTCAGACACCCCCGCAGAGGCTCAAACGGTCATACAGGCCCCTTGGTGGGTCGAGTACGGCGGAACGCTAGATGAGGCATCGGGGATGGTCGCATTCCTGCGCTACTCGCTCCCACCGTGCCCGTACCCCAACTGTGCTCAGTGCCGTCATGAGCAAGAGGGAGCGTGATGGGAGCAACGCGCACGTTCCGGTTCCGGTCGTTCACCTTGCGGCCGGACACAGCGTCAGATTCGGTGCTGACCCACATGGAGTGCAAGACGTTCGGGTGCGAGCAGGGCAGCGCTGCCAGCGAGCGGGCCGAGGACGGGAGCGCGTGGGCCGCCGATCATCTCAAGGTCAATCCGGAGCACACGGGGTACCGAGAGGTCATCACGCGGGACTACGCGTTTCAGCCGGGTGAGTGGCTGTGAGGTGGCTTCTCGTGTTCATCGCGTGGATCACGTGGGCCGCAGTGGTCACCGTGTTGATTGCCCGCAGTACCACCCCCTAGATCCCCTTCGGTCGGGACCAGCACCCCGGCCCTAGGGTGCCTGGGCCCCGTTCGTGCGTCGTTCCCCCGTGGCGCATGGGCGGGGCCCTTCGTTGCCTGGTCATAGCCCCTGGTCAGAGCTTCGCGGTAACCTATGGTTCCCGTGGTTCAGGGGCAGGCGATGTCGCTCCAGATCTCGACGCGCATGTGTGGCTCTCTTCAGGTCGTACGTCAGGGCGCTGCGGAGGGAGCCTCCGCTCAGGGCGTCAACGTACGGGCAAAGCGGCTCATTCCCCCGCCGAGAACTTTCCCGTGTTCGACCTGATCCAGGTGCGCAGGTGGGCGAGCGGCTCCAGGGCGCCGCGGCCGAGTTCGGTCAGTTCGTACTCGACGCGGGGCGGGACCTCGGCGTGGACGGTGCGCAGGACGAGGCCGTTCTCCTCCAGTCGGCGCAGGGTCTGGGTGAGCGCCTTGGGGCTGACGCCCTCCAGCTTGCGGCGCAGTTCGCCGAAGCGGCGCGGGCCGTCCTCCAGGGCGGTGATGGCGAGGCCCGTCCATTTGTGGACGAGCAGTTCGAAGATCGCGCGGCCGGGGCAGAGCAGGCCGTAGATGTCGTGGCGGGGCGGTCCGGGGGCGGTGTCATGGCGGGGCTGACCAGTCATGGTTTCCAAAATATAGTTGGGTCCCTTGCGGGTGACCGGGCGGTCCGTCCTACGGTCCCGATCATGACTTCCACCGCTGTTTCCCCTCCCCCGCCCGTCCGCGTCGGCCTCGTCGGCCTCTCCGCCCGCGGCGGCTGGGCACCCCGCTCCCACCTGCCCGCGCTGACCCGCCTCAAGGGGTACGAGCTGCGCGCCCTGTCCGCGTCGAGCGAGGACTCCGCGCGGGCCGCGGGCGAGAAGTACGGGGTGCCGCTGGCCTTCGGCTCGACCGAGGAACTCGTCCGCAGCGACCAGGTCGACCTCGTGGTGGTGAGCGTGCGCGTGCCGCTGCACCGCGCGGTGGTCCTCGCCGCGCTCGACGCGGGCAAGGCGGTGCTCTGCGAGTGGCCGCTCGGCAACGGCCTCGCCGAGGCCGAGGAGCTGGCGGCGGCAGCGGACCGGACGGGGGTACGGACGTTCGTGGGCCTGCAGGCCCGCTCGGCGCCCGCGGTCCGGCATGTACGGGATCTGGTCGCCGACGGCTATGTGGGCGAGGTCCTGTCGACCAGCCTGGTCGCCTCGGGACGCGGGTGGGGGCCCACGTTCGAGCCGGGCGGCGCGTATCTGCTGGACGAGGAGAACGGCGCCACGATGCTGACGATCCCCTTCGGGCACACCGTCGACGCGGTGACCATGGCGCTCGGGGAGTTCACCGAGGTCTCCGCGACCCTGGCGACGCGGCGCCCCGTCGTGCGCGAGTCGGGCACGGGGCGCGCCGCGCCGATGACGGCCGCCGACCAGGTCGCCGTCTCGGGACGCCTGGAGTCGGGCGCCGTCGCCACGGCGCACTTCCGCTCAGGTCTGTCCCGGGGCACGAACTTCCACTGGGAGATCAACGGCACGGACGGGGACCTCGTCGTCACGGGCGACTCCGGCCACCTCCAGCAGGCCGCGGTGACCGTGCGCGGCGGTCGCGGCACGGACACGGGCCTCACCGGACTCCCCGTACCGGCCCGCTACTTCGACATCCCGGAACTGGACGAGCTGCGCGGGCTGCCCTCGTACGAGGTGGCGTACAACGTAGGAGCGCGGTACGCCCGTATCCACACCGACCTCACCGAGGGCACCGCCCACACCCCGGACTTCGCCCACGCGGCCCGGCACCACCGGCTGCTGGACGCGATCGGACGCGCGGCGGCCACGGGGTGTCGCGTGGTGGTCTGAGCCGGCGCCCGGCCGGTCAGTGTTCCGGTCGGCCGTCGACCCGGCGCGGCAGCCCCAGTGGGTTGGCGTCGCGCAGTTCGGGCGGGAGCAGGGCCTCGGGGGTGCTCTGGTAGGCGACCGGGCGCAGCCAGCGTTCGATGGCCGTGCCGCCGACGGACGTCGACGTGGACGTGGTCGCCGGGTAGGGGCCGCCGTGGTGCTGGGCGGGGGCGACGGCGACGCCGGTGGGCCAGCCGTCGACGAGTACGCGACCGGCGAGCGGGGTGACCTCGGCGACCAGCTCGGCGCCGCGGTCGCTGACGCCCGCCGCCTCGTCGGAGGAGAGCTGCACGGTCGCGGTGAGGTTGCCGGGCAGGCGTGAGAGGACGGCGGTGATCTCCGCGTCGTCGGCGTAGCGCGCGACGACGGTGACCGGGCCGAAGCACTCCTCCAGGAGCACGTCGTACGCCCCTTCGCTCGTCAGCCGCGCTGCCGGGACCGTGAGAAAGCCGGCGCTGACGGCGTGCTCGCCGTCGGCGCCGGGCGTCACCGGGGCCTCCACCTCCGGGAGTTCGGCGCGCTCACGCACCCCGGCGACGAAGTTCTCCCGCATCCGGTGGTCCAGGAGCACCCCGGCCTCGGTGTCGCCGACCGCCTCGGTCAGGGACTTCACGAGCCGGTCGCCGCCCGCGCCCTCGGGGGCGAGGACCAGGCCCGGCTTGACGCAGAACTGGCCGACGCCGAGCGTCATCGAGCCCGCGAGGCCGGCGCCGATCTGCTCGCCGCGCTCGGCGGCGGCGGCCTCGGTGACGACGACGGGGTTGAGGGACCCCAGCTCGCCGTGGAAGGGGATCGGCACGGGCCGCGCGGCGGCCGCGTCGAAGAGGGCGCGCCCGCCGCGGATGGAGCCGGTGAACCCGGCGCCGGCGACCAGCGGGTGCTTGACCAGCTCGACGCCCGCCTCGAAGCCGTGCACCAGGCCGAGGACGCCCTCCGGGATGCCGTGCCACGCCGCGGCCCCGCGCAGCACGGAGGCGACCAGCTCGGAGGTGCCCGGGTGGTCGGGGTGGGCCTTGACGACGACGGGGCAGCCCGCGGCGAGCGCGCTCGCGGTGTCGCCGCCGGGCACGGAGAAGGCGAAGGGGAAGTTGGACGCCGAGTAGACCGCGACGACGCCGAGCGGGATCTTGTAGCGGCGCAGGTCCGGGATGGGCGGGGTCGCGGAGGCGTCGGGGTGGTCGATGACGACGCCGAGGAAGGCGCCCTCGTCGACTATGTCCGCGAAGGCCCGCAGCTGGTAGCAGGTGCGGGCGAGTTCGCCGGTGAGACGGACGGAGCCGAGCGCGGTCTCCGCGTCCGCGGCCTCCACGAGGTGGTCCTTCGCCTCCGAGAGCAGCTCGGCCGCGGTGCGCAGGAAGGCGGCGCGGACCGCGCGGTCGGCGAGGGCGGGCGCCGCGTCACGGGCGGCGAGGACGGCGCGGCCGACCTCCTCGGCTGTGGCTTCCACCGCAACCTGCTCGCGCTGCTTCCCGGTTCGGGGGTCGACACTCCAGACTGGTGCTGCTGCCACCGCGGATTCCCTTTCCAGAGGTAATGCCAGAGGTAATGCCGGAAGTACTGCCAGAAGTACTGCCAGAGGTACGCCACTCACCAGGGCGTTCGATATACTGAACGCTGTCTCTGCTGATGAATGGGCGGGGACTCGGAGACTATTTCTCGGCGATCTAAGGGGTCAAGGGCGATGTCGGCTGGCGAGACCGGAGGCGGTGCGCAGGTCAAGTCCGCCGTGCGGACCGTGGAGCTGCTCGAATACTTCGCGGGCCGTCCCGGCATGCACTCCCTGGCCGCCGTCCAGGAGGCGGTCGGGTACCCGAAGTCGAGCCTCTACATGCTGCTGCGCACCCTGGTCGACCTCGGCTGGGTCGAGACGGACGCGACCGGCACACGGTACGGCATCGGCGTACGCGCCCTGCTGGTGGGCACCTCGTACATCGACGGCGACGAGGTGGTGGCCGCCGCGCGGCCGACCCTGGACCGGCTCTCCGACGACACCACGGAGACCATCCACCTGGCGCGGCTCGACGGCACGAACGTCGTCTACCTCGCGACCCGCCAGTCGCAGCACTACCTGCGGCCCTTCACCCGCGTGGGGCGCCGGCTGCCCGCGCACTCCACCTCGCTCGGCAAGGCGCTGCTCGCCACCCACACCGACGAGCAGGTACGCAAGATGCTCCCGGAGGCGCTGCCCGCGCTCACCGAGCACACCATCACCGACCGCGAGAAGCTCATCGAGGAGCTGCGCACGGTGCGCGAGCAGGGCTTCGCGGTGGACCGCGAGGAGAACACGCTCGGGCTGCGCTGCTTCGGCGTCGCCATCCCCTACCGCACACCGGCGCGGGACGCGATCAGCTGCTCGGTGCCGGTGGCGCGGCTCACGCCCGCGCACGAACAGATGGTCAAGGACGCCCTGTTCGACGCGCGTGACCGGCTGACCCTGGCGACGCGCAGGCTCTGACGCCTCGTAGGCTCTGCCGCATGGATGTCAGCCTGCGCGAAGTCCACGACAGCGATCTGCCCGTCTTCTTCCGGCAGTTGAACGACCCCGAGTCCAGCCGCATGGCCGCCTTCACCCCCGAGGACCCGGCCGACTGGAACCGCTTCGACGCGCACTGGGCGAAGATACGCGCGTCGTCCGGGGTCGACGTACGCACGGTCCTCGCCGACGGGGACGTGGTCGGCAACGCCGCGGTGTACGGGGAGCCGGGCGAGCGCGAGGTCACGTACTGGATCGACCGCGCCTACTGGGGCCGCGGCCTGGCCACCGCCGCCCTGCGCGAGCTGCTCGCCCTGATCCCGGAACGCCCGCTGTACGCCCGCGCGGCGGCGGACAACGTCGGCTCGCTGCGGGTCCTGGAGAAGTGCGGCTTCCGCCAGTCCACGCGGGAGCGGGGGTATGCGGCGGCGCGGGGGGCGGAGATCGAGGAGGTCGTGCTTGTGCTGGATGCGGGCTGAGGACTGGAGAACGACCGGGCCGCTCTCGTCCTGAACGGCGGCTGAGGCTCCGCCGTGCGGCGGAGGCGGATCATCGTGGCGCAGGAGGTGCGGGGAGTGTCCGGGCGGGACCGTTGAGGCATGCCCCAGACGCCGGCGTCCTCGCCCCCGACTCCCTCCCCGACAACCGCCTCGCCCTCACCACCCCCAGCCCCCGCCCCCGCCCCATTCGCCCTCACCCGCCCCCGCCGCGCGCTGCGGCTCCTCGTCACCGTTGCCTGTGTTCCCTATCTCGCCCTCAAGGTCGCCTGGATCTGCGGGAGTCACCTCGGGATACCCGAGGGCAGTTCCCTGCTCGACCACCGCACGGCGATGATCTTCGCCAACGGTCTGACCGTCCTGATGGATGGGACCGTCATCGTGCTGGCGCTGCTCCTGACGCGGCCGTGGGGTCTGCGGGTGCCCGCCTGGCTGCTGGTGTCGCCGATGTGGGGCGCCACCGGACTGCTCGTGCCGATCATGGCCGGGTTTCCGCTGCAGCTGCTGGTCAGGGCGTTCGGCGGGAGCGTACGGGGCTCCTCGCAGGGGAGCGGTGCCGAGCCGTTCCTCGATGACTGGGTCTTCGGTGTCGTCTACAGCGGCTTCATTCTCCAGGGCATCGCCCTCGGCTCCCTCTTCGTGCTGTACGCGCGGGACCGCTGGGGGCACCTGTGGCGCGGCCGCATACGGGACCTGCCACGCGGCCGCCCCCGGCGGGTCGGCGCCGTCGCCGCCGCGCTGCTCGCGCTCGTCCCCCTCACCCTCCATCTGCTGTGGGCCACCGGCTCCACCACCGGACTCAGCGCGGCACAGGCCAGGGAACGCACCACCGACTTCTACGTCCTGGAGTGCCTGGACATGGTCTACCTCGTGGCTGCCGTGGCGGGCGCCCTGCTGCTCTCCGTCCGGCGGGCACCCGCGCTGCCGCTCAAGAAGATGCCGCTCACGGTGCCGCTCAAGGTGCCGCTCGCGCTCACCTGGATCGGCTCCGGCGCGGTCGGCTGCTGGGGCGCCTGGCTGCTGCTCGCCTCGCTCGTCGGCCCCGCCGACGACCTCTCCCGACAGCCCACCGGCCTGACGCTGCTGGCCTACTCTGTGCAGATGATCATCGGCATACTCGTGGCCGCCCTCGGCGCGCGCTTCCTCAAGGAGCGGTCGGGATCCACGGCGTGAAGGCCCTCTCCGCAGCCCTCCCCGCAGCCCTGTTCGGGAGTGCGGCGCGCCGCCGGTGGATCCATCTGATCCTCGGCGGCGCGCTCGCCATGCCGTACGTCTTCGTCGGCTCCGTGATCGTCGGGCCGCTCGTCGGCGACGGCCAGATCTTCGGGTCGCTGACCTCTCAACTCGCCGCTTTCGCCGCGGGTCTGCCGCTGGCCGCGATCACCGCGCTGTTCCCGCTGACCCGGCCGATGTCGGTGGCCGCCGTCCGCGCGCTGTGCGCGGTCCCGGACGACTCCCTCGCCGAGGGGCCCGCGCGCGGGCGGGCGGCGCGCGGGCGGACCGCCGCGTGGTTCACGCTGCACCTCGGCTTCGGCGGAATCATCAGCGGCATGTCGCTCGCGCTGCCGCCGTTCGCGTGCGTGCTGATCACACTGCCGTTCTTCGTCGTGTTCCGGGACAGCCGCATCGGCCTGCCCGAGGTCTTCGGCGAGCCCTGGATGGTGGCGCTCTCCCCGGTCATCGGCTGCGCCTCACTGGTGGCGCTCGCGGCGTGCGCGGCCACGGCCGGCGGGCTCCTCGCGCGCTGGGCGCCCGAGCTGCTCGGGCCGACGCCCGCCGACCGGCTCGCGGCCGCCGAACAGCGCGCCGCCGACCTCGCGGTGCGCAACCGCCTGGCACGCGAGCTGCACGACTCGGTGGGCCACGCGCTGAGCGCCGTCACGCTCCAGGCGAGCGCGGCCCGCCGGGTCATCGACCACGACCCGGAGTTCGTCCGCGAGGCGCTCGCCGCCATCGAGGACACCACGCGCCGCACGGTCGGCGAACTCGACGCCGTGCTCGGCGTGTTGCGGGAGGCCGACGACGCCCGCTCCACGGCGCCCGCGCCGACGCTCGCCGCCGACCTGGACGGCCTGCTGCGCCGCACCCGGGCGGGGGGCCTGCGGGTCGGCGCCACCGTCGACATGGAGCCCGACGCCCTGCCCCCGCTGGTCTCCCGCGAGGCGTACCGCATCGTGCAGGAGGCGCTGAGCAACGCCCTGCGGCACGGCGGTGACGACACCTCCGTGACCCTCCGGATCGCCCTGGACGGCCCCGACCTGACCGTCACGGCCGAGAACCCCCTGCCTCCCCACTCCCCCGCTCCCCGCCCCGGCGGCGGCCACGGCCTGCGCGGCATCGCGGACCGGGCGCGGCTGCTCGGCGGCACCGCCTCGGCGGGCCCGGCGGACGGCGACTGGCGACTGGACGTACGACTTCCACTGAAGGGACACGCATGACGACCACGCCCGCCCCCACCGGCGTCCCCGACGACCCCGGCGTCCCCGGCGTCCCCGACGGCCCCGACGGCCCCGGCAACGCGGCCATCCGGATCGTCCTCGCCGACGACGAGCGCATGGTGCGTACCGCCCTGCGCGCGATCCTCTCCGCCGAGCCGGGCATCGAGGTCGTCGGCGAGGCGGCGACCGGCGCCGAGGCGGTGTCGGTCGTACGGGAGCTGGCGCCGGACGTCGTCCTGATGGACGTACGCATGCCGGAGATCGACGGCATCCGTGCCACCGAGCAGATCCTCCAGACGATGCGGCGGCCGCCGCGCGTCGTGGTGGTGACGACCTTCGAGAACGACTCGTACGTGTACGAGGCGCTGCGCGCGGGCGCCGCCGGGTTCCTGCTCAAGCGGGCGGACGCGGACTCGCTCGTCCAGGCCGTGCGCATCGTCGCGCACAGCGACTCCCTGCTCTTCCCGGCGGCGGTGCGCGCCCTGGCCGCCGAGCATGGGCGCGCCAGGCCCGCGCCACCCGCCTGGGTGGCGCGGCTCACCGGCCGGGAGAGCGAGGTGCTGCGGCTGATGGCCGCGGGGCTTACCAACGCGGAGATCGCCGGGCGGATGGGGGTCGGCGCGGCGACGGTGAAGACGCACGTGGCGTCCGTGCTGGCCAAGACGGGCGCGCGGGACCGCACGCAGGCGGTGATCGCGGCGTACGAGGCGGGCTTCATGAACACGGACTGATCCATGAGGACTTTCTGAGAAAACGGCCGCAAGCGGACCAGAAGGGAACGAACCCCTCCCCTCCGCTCGTCCTTCCGTGGGATGAACAAGACGATCAGGCGCGCCTCGGTCTTCGCACTGCTGCTCGTGCTCGCCCTCCTGGTGCGGGCGACGTGGGTGCAGTTCTACGACTCGAAGGCGCTCGCGGACGACAAGCACAACCGGCGCAACGCGATCGAGCAGTACGCGAACCCGCTGGGCGACATCATCGTGGGCGGTGAGGCCATCACCGGCTCCGAGAGGACGACGGGAGGCGACCTCGCGTACAAGCGCACGTACAAGGACGGTGACCTGTACGCACCCGTCACGGGCTACAGCTCGCAGGTGTACGGCGCCACGCAGCTGGAAGGCATCTACCAGGACCTCCTGGACGGCACCGACAACCGCCTGAAGAACCCGCTCGACACGGTCACCAACAAGCGCGCCGACCCCGGCGACGTCGTGACGACCATCGACCCGGCGGTCCAGAAGGCCGGGTACAAGGCGCTCGGTGACACCAAGGGCGCGGCGGTCGCCGTCGACCCGAAGACCGGCGAGATCCTCGGCATGGTCTCGACGCCGTCGTACGACCCGTCGAAGATCAGCGGCTCCACGGACTCCGAGGAGTGGAAGGATCTGCTGTCCGACAAGGACAAGCCGATGGTGAACCGCGCGATGCGCCAGCCCCTGCCGCCCGGTTCGACGTTCAAGCTGGTCGTCGCGGCGGCGGCCCTGGAGAACGGCCTCTACGACTCGGTGGACACCAAGACGGACAGCCCGAACCCTTACACGCTGCCCGGCACGGCGACGGTCCTGAAGAACGAGAACCGGTCGGCGCCCTGCGAGAACGCGGACATCCGCACGGCGCTCCAGTACTCCTGCAACAACGTCTTCGCGAAGATGGCCGTCGACCTGGGCCAGGACAAGGTCAGGGCGATGGCGGAGAAGATGGGCTTCAACGCGGACAAGCTGGACGTGCCGGTGCGCGCGGCCGAGAGCGTGTACCCCTCCGACATGGACAAGGCACAGACGGGCCTGTCGGGCATCGGCCAGTTCGACGTGACGGCGACGCCGCTGCAGATGTCGATGGTGTCGGCGGCGATCGCCAACGGCGGCGAGCTGGCCGAGCCGCACATGGTCTCGCAGATCACGGATTCGGACGGCAACGTCCTGGAGAAGTACGGCGACGGCGACTCCCAGCGCGTGATGAGCGGCTCCACCGCCGAGGGCCTGCGGTCCGCGATGCGGACGGTCGTCGAGAAGGGCACCGGCTCGAACGCGCGGATCGACGGCGCGACGGTCGGCGGCAAGACGGGCACGGCGCAGCACGGCGAGAACAACAGCAAGACGCCGTACGCGTGGTTCACCTCGTACGCCAAGGGCGGCGACGGCAAGGAGGTGGCGGTCGCGGTGATGATCGAGTCGTCCAGCGCGGCCCGCGACGAGGTCAGCGGCAACGGCCTGGCGGCCCCCATCGCGAAGGCGATGATGGAGGCGGCCCTCAAGCGCTGACCCCTCTCGGGGCGCGCGCCGCTCGCCATCTAGGAGCGGGCGCGTCCAGGAGCGGCCTCGTCTAGGAGCGGCCTCGCCATCGCTGCGTGGTCCACAGTGCCGCCGCGACTGTTGCCGCGCCGGCCGGCAGGCCCACCGCGAAGCCCAGGCCGGAGTCCGCGTCGCCGTCCTCGACGGCCACCGCGACGGCCGCCACCACGACGGCCACCGCCAACGCCGCGAGCAGTACGTAGAACTTCCGGCTGAAGAATCTGGACCGTTCCGGCACGGGCGGCGGCGGTGAGGCGATCTCCGCCGCCGGGCCCAGGCTGGCCGCCCTCGGGCGCTTGAACCAGGCGTAGACCACCCAGGTCCCGCACGCCTCCCAGCCGTCGGGGGCGAGGCGTTCGTCCAGCCCCTCGCGGCCGCGGGTGATCAGCTCCCTGCGGTACTCCCACCGCTGGGGCCGCGCCACGTCCCGGTGGCTGACGAAGCGGCCGATGGCGTCGACGCGCTCGACCTCCCAGCCCTCGTCGCCGAAGCGGTTCAGCAGCTCCTCGTCGACGTAGGTGTCGGCGGTCCAGCGCCAGGTCTCGACGCGGCCCTCCGGGGACCCTTCGGGGGTGACCGTCCCCGAGGTGGCCGTCCCCGAGGTGGCCGTCTCGGGCGCCAGTTGCCGGGCGAACTCCTCGGCGGGGCCGAACTCCGCCTCCGCGTCCTCGGCGCCGGACTCCTCCAGGTGCGCGGCCAGGTCCGTGACGGTCGCCTCGACGTGGTCGGCGGGCAGGCCGTGCGCCCGCAGCCGCTCGGCGAGGTCGATGAGATAGCCGTCCCGCTCGTACTCGTGCCGGGCGTTCATCGTGCCTCCACCCCCGCCTTCGCGAGGACCTCACGTACGGACTTGTCGAAGGCGAGCCAGAGGCCGCCCTGCTCGCCGAGGGTCTCGCGCCCGGCGTCGGTGAGCCGGTAGTAGCGCCGGCCGGGGCCCTTCTCGGTGGCGCGGAACTCCGCGGCGACCAGGCCCGCCTCCTCCAGGCGGTTGAGTACGGGGTAGAGCGTGCCGCCCTTGATCTGGCCGAAGCCGGCGGCGCCGAGGAGCTTGGCGATCTCGTAGCCGTAGCTCTCCCCGTCGGTGAGGCTCGCGAGCACGAGGAGGTCGAGTACGCCCTTGAACCAGCTGGCGCGGCGGTCTGGGCGATCTGTCACTGGGGCTGCCTTTCGAGGGCTCGCGGAGGGGCTTACGGATGGGCTGACCGATGGCTTACGGAGTCACGCGGCGGGCGCGGCGCGCAGCTTGTCCGGCGCGGGAAGCGTCAGATCGCGTACGGAGAGCGCGGCGTGCACGGCGATGGGGAGCAGCAGGCTGCCCGTGGCGAGGTAGAGGCCGGTGAGCACCGCCCCGAAGAGGGCGAAGACGAGGACGCCCTTGCGGCCCTGGTAGAGACCGGCGACCGCGTGGACGAGCACGGAGAGGGCCGCCGCGGCGTAGAGGGGCAGGCCGAGCGCGCCGACGCCGAAGGCGATGAGCAGGCCCCGGTAGACGAGCTCGCCGCAGACGCCGTCCGTGACAGCGACGGCGATCGCGAGCCTGCGCTCCTCGACGGTGCGGGGCAGCATCGCCTCGATGGCGGCGAGGCCCGGCACGTTCTTGTCGTGCTTGGCGAGGTCGTGGAAGTTCCGTGCGGAGGCCGCGGCGATCGCCGTGACGAGCAGGATTCCGGCGACCGCGTATATGGGCCTCTCGGGCGCCGCGAGACCGAAGTCGGCGGCGTCGACGCCGGGCGAGAGGAGCAGGGCGGCGACCGCGGTCGCGGCGAAGGCCCACCAGAGGACGAGCACGACGCCGAAGTAGCGGACGAGGGCGCGGGGTTGGGTGTCCCTGCGCCGGGCCAGCGAGGCGTACATCCGGCGGCCGAGCCAGGGCTCGCCGAGGAGCAGATAGGCGGCGAGCGCGGCCGTGACGGTCGTCGCGGCGGCCGAGAAGTCCGGCGAGATGGTCATGGGATCCCCCTTCCCGAAAGGGCCGCACGGCACGAGCGCGTGGATGTGGAATGGCGCGTGCCGCGCGGACCCTTGAGCGTCTGAGCTACCTAGACCGTATGGCGACCTAGACAGGAATGCAACCTATCTCGGGTCACTGACTGACGACCGCCGACTGGCGACTGGCGACTGCCGACTGCCGACTGCCGACTGCCGACTGCTCATGCTGACTGCCGATTGAGGCTCAGCCCACGAAGTACGTCGGGTTCGGCAGCTTGTACGTCTTGTCGGCGTAGCCGCCCGCGAGGTCCGACGCCTGGTCGCCGAAGCTGCCGACTATGTCGTAGCCGGTCGACTCGATGTGCTTGCGCGTGCCCTCCTTGAACTGGACCGTGTCGCACTTCCAGGCGGCGGGCGTGGCGCAGTGGCTCAGGTACGCCGGGGGGTTCGGCTTGTTCTTGGTGAAGACGTGCGCGCGGTCGAGCTTCGTGGCGTAGCCCGCCTTGGCGAGGTTGGTCACGGCGCCCTCGCGCTGCGACTCGGCGAGACCGGTGAGGAAGAAGACCTCGACGCCCTTGCTCTTGGCGTACTGCACCAGTTCGGGCATGCCGAAGACGGCGGGGCGCTTGGCCGCCTTGACGTAGGCGTCCCAGCTGTCGTTGTCGTACGTGAAGTTGGTGGACTTCTCGTAGTCGAAGCTGAGCAGCGCGGTGTCGTCGACGTCGAGGACGATCGCGGGCTTCTTGCCGTGCCGCGTCTTGTGCGCGGCCTTCCTCATGTCCTTCTTCGCCTTGGCCTGGATGCGGGCCAGGTCCTTGGCGTACGGGCTGTCGGGCGAGGACTTCCACACGCCGTCGGCGCCCTTGGTCGCGCCGTAGTAGGCGTCGATCTCGCCGACGAGGAGGCCGATGTTGTGGGGCTCCTTGGTGGGGCGCGGTCCGGCCTGGTCGGCGCTCGCGACACCGGTGGCGTAGAGGGCGGCACCGGCGACGGTACAAGCCGTGGCCAGGCCGGCCACGCGTAGGGACTTCCGCATACGTTGCGTCTCCGCATCAGGGTTCGGGCAGGTCAACGTCTGTCTACGCGCATTGACCCGGGTCTGGGGAGACCGTGGGCGGACCCTTTACCTGATCCATACCTGACGTACGCGCCCTCAGCGGTCGGCGCGCCACCCCGGGTCGCGGCCGCTCAGGCCGATCACCCGGTCCAGGAGCGGCGCCCCCTCCGGCACCGGGACCGGCGGTCCGAACAGGCCGCCCGGCTCCTCGTCCCCCTCCCCCGTGGGGGCGAGGAGCGCCCGCGCGCCCTCCAGGCTCACCTCGTCGGGCGCGTACTCCTGGCCTGTGGCGCGCGCCAGGTCCCAGCCGTGGACGACCAGTTCGTCGAGGGCGACGAGGCCCGCGACCTCGCCGGGCAGGTCGACGCCGCCCGCCCGGGTCATGCCCTGCCGGGCGGCCGGGTCGCGCCAGGCCTCGGCGAGGGCGTCCAGGGCCTTGGGCAGCTCACCGCGCCAGCCAGGGCCCACGTCCGGCACGACGCCCGCGGGGT
Organism: Streptomyces sp. NPDC003032; assembly: GCF_053591415.1. Taxonomy (NCBI): domain Bacteria; kingdom Bacillati; phylum Actinomycetota; class Actinomycetes; order Kitasatosporales; family Streptomycetaceae; genus Streptomyces; species Streptomyces sp. NPDC003032. Next base: position 38,494 of record NZ_JBSFTT010000045.1, read on the forward strand.
TCTGGTCCAGCGTCGGCCCGAACTCCTTGCGCGCGGCCTGCTCGAAGGCCCGGGCGAGGCCGATCACATGGCCCAGCAGATGCCGCACGGCGTATGCCGGGCAGGGCGTGGGCGCCGCGAGCTGCTCGTCCGTGACCTGCTCCGCGAGGCGCGCCACCAGGCGGGCCTGCGGGCCGAGGTCGAGGGTGTCACCGGACACGGTGTCATCGGTCATGAGGGCCTCCACTAAGGACTTAAGGCAGCTTTCTCGGTACGTCTCCTCTGGTGACCGGCCCCGCTCCCCGAACTCATCGGTCCGCGGTAGGGAAAGCGCCCGATTCCGCCCCGGGGGCCTTAGAAACCAGCATCACCTGGCATGACATCGACGATCGGGCGCGTCCTGCGGGACCGCGACGCGGGCCTCTATCTCGGCGCGGTGGTGGTCTCCGGCTTCGGGACCTCCGCGCTGTGGCTGGCCTCCGGCATCTGGGTGAAGGAGCTGACCGGTTCCGACGGGCTCGCCGCGCTCTGCCAGTTCGCCCTCTGGGCGCCCACCCTCATCGGCCCGCTGCTCGGCACGCTCGCCGACCGCACGCGCCGCAGACCGCTCCTAGTGGCCGCCAACCTCGCGCTCGGCGCGCTGCTCCTGTCCCTGTTCGCCGTGGACGGCGCGGGACGGCTCTGGATCCTCTTCGCCGTGCTCCTGGTGTACGGCACGTGCGGCGTCGTCACGGACGCGGCGGAGGCCGCCCTGGTCCCGACGGCCGTCGGCAAGGAGCTGCTCGGCGACTTCAACGGCCTGCGGATGTCGGCGAACGAGGGCATGAAGCTGGTGGCGCCCCTCGCGGGTGCGGGCCTGTTCGCCGCGTACGGCGGCGCCCGGGTGGCGCTCCTGGACGCCGTCACGTTCGTACTCGCCGCGGGCATGTACGCGCTGCTGCGGGTGCGGGAGGCCGCCCCGGTGCGCGAGCGCGCGTCCCTGCGGGCCCGCACCGCCGAGGGGGCCCGCTACCTGTGGGGGCACGAGCGGCTGCGGCCCCTCGTGGTGGCGGGCGGCCTGACGATGCTGACGTCGGGGATCAGCGGCGCGACGGTGTACGCGATCGTGGAGGGGCTCGGCCACTCACCCGCGTACACGGGTGTGCTGTACGTCGTGCAGGGCGCCGGTTCCGTCGCGGTGGGCGTGGCGTCGGGGGCGCTGACGCGGCGGCTCGGGGCGTGGCGGTTCGGCGGCGCGGGCACTGTGCTGACCGGCGTGGCGGCGGTGCTGAGCGCGCTGCCGAGCGACGCGGCGGTCCTCGCGGGGAGCTTCGCGAACGGCGTCGGGCTGCCCTGCGTACTGATCGCCGGGCTGACGGCGGTGCAGCGGGAGGCCCCAAACGAGCTGCTCGGCCGGGTGGCGGCGACCGCCAACACGCTGATGTTCGCGCCGACCGCGGTCGGCGTCGCGGCGGGCGCGGCCCTCGTGGAGTGCGTCGACTTCCGCCTCCTGCTGGCGGTCCTCGCGGGGGCGCGGCTGCTGATCGCCGCGCCCCTGCTGAGACCCCGGGGGCGGGTTACTTCACGCCGGCCCAGCGCTTGATGGTGGCGACGGCCTCCGCCTGCTCGGCCTCGGGCAGCTTGGCGATGGACGCGCCGTGGTTGGCGCCCGGCACCTCGTAGCGGTAGGAGTCGCGGTGGCTCGGGGTGAACCGCTCCGCGCTCCACGGGTCGTTCTGGCCGTAGATGAACATCATCCGCTGGCCGCGGCTCTTCACCCAGCGGTCGACGTCGGCGACGGTCCTGTTGTCGTAGGTGCCGCGCATGGCGGCGGGCAGCACCGAGTTGGGCTGGTAGATGTCCGGGTAGTGGCGGACGCCCTTGAGGTGCTTGAACCTCAGGTCGGCCCAGCCCAGTTCGGTGGCGGCCTGGCGGTAGTAGGGGCCGGAGCCGTTGACGCCGAGGTCCTCGTCGCGGTAGACGCTCAGGCCGTGCTCCTTCGACCAGTCGTAGAGCTGGTCGTCGCCTGCCTTCCTGGCATCGGGGACGGTCGGGCAGTCGGCGGCGGTGCCGGACTGCCAGAAGTTCCACACCTGGTCCAGGACCGCGAACTCGTAGGCGCGGTCGGTGGTGCCGAGGGTCTCCTCGAAGGTGTCGCCGTTGGCCTTCGCGTCCGCCTCGAACTTGGGGAGCAGTGTGTCGCGGCGTACGAGCATCTCGCGCTGTACGGCGTTCAGCGCGTCGCGGCACTCCTTGGTCCCGACGGTCTTGAAGAAGCGCTCGTAGCCGGAGTCGTCACGGTTGTTGGCGTCATTGGGCGTGACGAAGGCGACGACCGCGTCGAGGTCCTCGGGGTGGAAACGCTCGTGGTAGGTCGCCGTCATGCCGCCCTTGCTGGCACCGGTACCCAGCCATTTGCCCTTCTCGATGGTGCGCAGGGCCCGGGTGAGGCGGTGCTCGTCGGCGGCCTCCTGGCGGACGGTCAGCTTGGACCAGTCGTCGCCCGCGGCGCCCGAGGGCCGGGACCGGGCGAAGTAGCGGTGCTCGACGCTGATCTGGTTGGCGTCGATCAGCCTGGTGAGGGAGGCCGTGCCGCCGGGGAGGGTGTAGCCGCCGGTGTAGAGCACGGTCGGCTTGTCCGTGGCCTTGTGCCAGAGCGTGGCGCGCTGCGTGAAGGTGGCGCCGTGGGGCCTGCGGTGGTCGACGGGCTGGACGTACGTCAGCGAGTAGAGGGGGTGGCCCTCCTTGTCGGCGACGGAGACGACCTTCATGCCGGGTATCTTCTCCAGCCGTTCGCGGACGGTGTCGGCCGCCTCGCTCTGCCGATCCGCCGCCGTGGGCCGCGCGGCGGCGGGTGCCGACGTGGCCTGCGCGGCGGCGGGTGCCGCGCCGCCGAGCACCGCGGCACCCGCCATCAGTCCGGCGCAGACCAGCGCGGATATCCCCTTGTTGCGCACCTTGTCTCCTCTGTCCCCTGGTACTGGAGCGACGGTTCGTGGTGCGCGGATCGTAGCGGCGATCACCGCGGGCGCGACAGGGCCTCCGCGACATGGGCGAGGTCGGCGTCCGAGGCCAACCCCGCGTGGTAGAGCCGCAGTTCCGTGGCGCCGAGGTCCGCGGCGCGGGCCGCGTCGGCGGCGAGCGTGGCGGGGCTGCCGCCCATGCCGCGCACGACGGTGAGGTTGGCGGCGAGGACGGCCCCGGCCCCGGCCTGTTCGGCGAACGGCGTCAGGGCCCGCGCGCCGCCCGTGCACGGCACGACCACGCCGTCGGCCACGGAGAGGATGTGCGCCGGGTCCACGCCCGCGTTCGCCCCGCAGTGGTACGACAGCGGGTCCGCGTGCAGCAGCACCTGGAAGCCCGGCGGGGCGGATGCGCGGACGGCGCCGATGGCGGCCTCTTGGAGCGTGCGGGCCGTTTCGTCCCGCCACGCGCGCGTGGCCTGTGCCGTGTCCGTGCCGATGAGCTTCTCGACGGCCGCCCAGCCGGTGTCCTCTGCCTCGCCGCGCCAGACGGGCTCCAGAGCGCGCCGGACAGTGGCGGCCAGTTCGTCCGGGTCGAGGCCCGCTCCGTCGTACCCCTGGCGGCAGGAGGGGCAGAAGCACAGGGACATCAGGTACTGGCCCGCCTCGCCGAGACCGACGCCCGCGGTCTTGTCGTGGGCGTGCAGATGCGCGAGGCCGTACCAGCCGCACGACTCCAGTTCGGTGCCGTGTGCTCCGGGGCGCACGGCGGCCTCCGCGGCGAGGTCGACGAGGTACGCGCGCGTGGCGTCCTGCGCGATGCACGGCGCCCACGGGTAGCGGTCTCCGTAGGCGTTGACCACGGAGGTGGCCGGATGGTCGTCGCCCATACGGGAGTTGTGCGCGAGGACGACCCAGCTGTGCACGTCGAGCCCGGCAGCGGCCAGCGCCTCGGCGGCCGCTCCATAGGCGTCGCCCGGCGCCCAGTCCCCGGCGGCGTACGGCCGCAGCTCGCGCCCCCGCCACCGCTCGCCCGGCGGGTAGAGCACGGCGGCGTGCGCGGCCGTGACGATCCGGTGGCGCGGGTGGCGCGGGGTCAGCGCGCGCGTGGAGTGGTAGGCGGAGGCGAGGGTGACCTGCCGGACACCGAGAGCGGCGAGACGTGCGGGCGCGTCGGGATCACCGACGACATCCCAGGGGTAGAGAAACGCGGCGGCCTTCACGCACCCGCCTCCGGGCCACCGTCGGCATCGGTGCGCAGGTCATCGGGGGCCCTGTCGCACAGGTCACCGACGGCCTCGTCACCGACAGCCCCATCACGCAGCAACTCACGGCCCCTCTCCACTAGCTCCGCGAGCCGCTTGACGTGTTCGTCGGCCGGCTCGTGCAGCGGTGGGCGTACGGGGCCGACGTCGAGGCCGCCGAGGCGTACGCCCGCCTTGACGAGGGAGACGGCATAGCCGCGACCCAGGGTGCGCAGCTCCACGAAGGGGCGGTAGAAGCCGTCGATGAGGAGGTTGACGGTGGTGTCGCCCTGCGGGGTCCCGGCGTTGAACGCCCGGTGGAAGGCGAGCGCGATGTCGGGCGCGAAGCAGAAGACGGCCGAGGAGTAGAGGCTCACGCCGATGCCTCGGTAGGCGAGGCCGGTCAGTTCGGCGGTCGGCAGTCCGTTGAAGTACAGGAAGTCGCCCGGCACCTCGCCGCGTACGGCGCTGACGGTGCGCTGCATCAGGTCCAGGTCGCCGAGGCCGTCCTTGAAGCCGATGACACCCTCGGCGCGGGCGAGTTCGACGACCGTCTCCGGGGCGAAGACGGCGTTGTCGCGCTGGTAGACGATGACGTCCAGGGACGTGGCGGCGGCCAGTTCGGTGTAGTGCCGGACCAGCCCCTCCTGCCCGGCGACGACGAGGTAGGGCGGCATGGCGAGCAGCCCGTCGGCGCCCGCCTCCTCGGCCAGGCGCGCGTACCGCACGGCGAGCGCGGTGCCGTACCCGGCGCCCGCGACGACCGGCACGCGCCCCGCCGCCTCCTCGACGGCGGCGGCGACGCACTCCTGGAACTCCTCGGGCGTCAGGGCGTGGAACTCACCCGTGCCGCAGCAGGCGAAGACGGCCGCGCAACCCGCCTCGACGCCGCCGCGCACATGGGCGCGGAAGGCGTCCAGGTCGACGGAGCCGTCGCGTCCGTACGCGGTGACCGGGAAGAACAACGGCCCACTGGGGACGCGAAGTCGAGCAGCGAGAGGGGCTGACGTCACGGGCTCTCCCTAAGCGTGCACGTGTGCCGCATAGGCGTGCACGTTTCTGATTGGTGTCCATATCCCTGAACGCGACCACGCTAAGGCGCGCTCTCGGGCTGGTCAAGCGGGCGAACTCCCCGCCCGGGACCGGATTTGACGCCTCCGCGAGAGACTTGACGCGGCGCGACCGAGATCCCTAGCGTGTCTACAAATGTGAATCCTGTACGTGGATATACATATGCCCGCCCCGAGGAGATCCCGCATGCCCGCTCCCCGCACCCTCCTGCTCACCGGCGCCGCCGGCGGCCTCGGCACGCTGATGCGCGGGCTCCTGCCGGCCTACGGCTACGACCTGCGCCTGCTCGACATGCGCGGCATCGAGGGCGAGCCGGACGCGGTCACCGCCGACCTCGCCGACAAGGACGCGCTGCGCGAGGCCGTGCGCGGGGTCGACGCGGTCCTCCATCTGGCGGGCATCTCCCTGGAGTCCACCTTCGACAAGATCCTGAAGGCCAACATCGAAGGGACGTACAACCTCTACGAGGCGGCCCGCGCGGAGGGCGTCCGGCGCATCGTCTCCGCCTCCTCCAACCACGCGGTGGGCTTCACTCCGCGCCCGCGGGGCGACGACCCGCTGATCCCGGTCGACACCCCGCACCGCCCCGACACGTTCTACGGCCTGTCGAAGTCCTTCGGCGAGGATCTCGCCCAGTTCTACTGGGACAAGTACGGCATCGAGACCGTCTCGGTCCGCATCGGATCCTGCTTCCTGGAGCCGACGAACGTACGGATGCTGTCGGTCTGGATGAGCCCCGGCGACGGCGCGCGGCTCTTCCACGCGGCGCTCACCGCCGAGGACGTGCGGCACACCGTCGTCCACGGCTCGTCCGCCAACACGCGCCTGTGGTGGGACCTCTCCTCGGCGCGGGCGCTCGGTTACGACCCTCAGGACGACTCCGAGCAGTACGCGGAGAAGCTCATCGCCGAGCAGGGCGAACTGGACCCCGCCAACCCCGACCACGCGCACCTGGGCGGCCACTTCTGCACCAACCCGCCGGTGTGGCCGCACTGAACCAGTAGGCCGGTTCGGGCGGCGAGCGGGCAGCCCTCGACCCGAAACGGGCGTGCCCGCCGCCCGCGCCGCAGGCCCCCGCCTCGACGAGCGGGCACAAGCGGGCAGCATCGCGCCCGCTGCGCACCTGGTCACGCCCCTGCCCGCGCTGTAGAACTTCCCCACAGGGCCCGAACGGGCACGCTGTGACCCAGGGGAAGAAGGTGGCGCCGATGACCGCGGAGGAACGTCAGCGGCGGATCGTCAACGCGGCCCGCCACTCCGGCTCCGTCGACGTGACGGCGCTCGCCGCCCAGCTCGGCGTCGCCAAGGAGACCGTCCGCCGCGACCTGCGCGCCCTGGAGGACCACGGCCTGGTCCGCCGCACCCACGGCGGCGCCTACCCCGTGGAGAGCGCGGGCTTCGAGACCACCCTCGCCTTCCGCACGACCATGCACGTCCCCGAGAAGCGGCGCATCGCCGCCGCCGCGGCCGAACTGCTCGGCGACGCCGAGACGGTCTTCGTCGACGAGGGGTTCACGCCCCAGCTGATCGCCGAGGCGCTGCCCGGGACCGCGGCCGGACGCGCGCTGACCGTCGTCACCGCCTCGCTGGCCACCGCGGGCGCCCTCGCGGAGGCGGAGAACGTCACCGTGCTGCTGCTCGGCGGGCGGGTCCGTCCGGGAACACTCGCCACCGTCGACCACTGGACGACCCGCATGCTGGCCGGGTTCGTCATCGACCTGGCGTACATCGGCGCCAACGGCATCTCCCGCGAGCACGGCCTGACGACGCCGGACCCGGCGGTCAGCGAGGTGAAGGCGCAGGCGATCAGGGCGTCGCGGCGCACCGTCTTCCTGGGCGTGCACACCAAGTTCGGCGCGACGAGCTTCTGCCGGTTCGCCGGGATCGGCGACCTGGACGCGATCGTCACGAGCAGCCGCCTGCCCGCCTCCGAGGCCCACCGCTACTCCCTTCTCGGCCCCCAGGTCATCCGCGCCTGACGGCCGCTTCCTGCCCCTCCCCTTCTCCCGCCCGCACGGTATGCCCCAGGTCTCCACACACCCCGGCATGCCCCAATCATCCCTAAATCACCCCTATATCCAGGAGCGATTCATGCGAACCCCGAGCCGACGGGGGCCGCGCGCGTTCGCCGCGGCCGCCGCAGGGACGCTGCTCGCCCCGCTGCTCGCCGGCTGCTGGGCCGGCGCGGGCGGGGCCGGTTCAGGCGAGTCCCTGAACGTCCTCATGGTGAACAACCCGCAGATGGTGGAGTTGCGCAAGCTCACGGCCGCCCACTTCACCAAGGAGACGGGCATCGAGGTGAACTTCACCGTCCTGCCGGAGAACGACGTCCGCGACAAGATCAGCCAGGACTTCGCCAACCAGGCCGGGCAGTACGACGTCGCCACCCTCAGCAACTACGAGATACCGATCTACGCCAGGAACGGCTGGCTGCACGAGGTCGGTTCGTACGCCCGCGAGGACACCGCGTACGACGAGAAGGACATCCTGCCGTCCATGCGCCAGTCCCTCACCGGCCAGGACGGCAAGCTCTACGGACAGCCCTTCTATGGAGAGTCGTCCTTCCTGATGTACCGCAAGGACGTCTTCAAGAAGGCGGGCCTGACCATGCCCGAGCGCCCCACCTGGCAGCAGGTGGCGAAGCTCGCCGCCCAGGTGGACGGCGAGGAGCCGGGGATGAAGGGCATCTGCCTGCGCGGCCTGCCCGGCTGGGGCGAGCTGATGGCGCCGCTGACGACCGTGGTGAACACCTTCGGGGGCACGTGGTTCGACAAGGACTGGAAGGCCCGCCTCGACTCCCCCGAGTTCGAAAAGGCAACTCGCTTCTACGTAGACCTGGTCCGCGAGCACGGACAGTCCGGGGCCGCGCAGTCCGGCTATGCCGAGTGCCTCAACAACCTCACCCAGGGCAAGACCGCCATGTGGTACGACGCGACGGCCGCCGCCGGTTCCCTGGAGTCCGCCAGGTCCCCGGTGAAGGGCAAGATCGGCTACGTACCCGCCCCCGTGGTGCGGACCGCTGGCTCCGGGTGGCTCTACACCTGGGCCTGGGGCATGCAGAAGACCTCACGGAACCCGGACAAGGCCTGGAAGTTCATCTCCTGGGCGTCCGGCAAGGAGTACGAGAAGCTCGTCGGCGAGCAGACCGGCTGGTCCGACGTCCCGGCGGGCAAACGCGCCTCCACCTACGCGAACCCCGCCTACCGCAAGGAAGCCGCCGCCTTCCAGGACGTCACCCGCGCCGCCATCGAAGGAGCCAGGCCCCGCGACCCCGGCGTACAGCCCCGCCCGGCGCCCGGCATCCAGTTCGTCGGCATCCCCGAGTTCACCGACCTCGGCACCAGGGTCTCCCAGGAGATCAGCGCGGCCATCGCCGGACGCCAGTCCGTCGACGCGGCCCTGAGCAAGTCCCAGAAGCTCGCCGAGAAGATCTCCGAGGAGTACCAGGGACGATGACCGCCACCGCCACCAGCACCGCCACGGTCGGCCACGCGCGCGTGCCCGCCGCCAAGACCCCGGGCCGCTTGCGCGCCTGGGCCACCAGGGCGCCCCTGCTGCCCGCGCTCATCTTCATGGTCGCCGTGACGCAACTGCCGTTCGTGGCCACCCTGGTGATCTCCTTCTTCGACTGGAACGCCCTCTACCCGGACGCCCGCGGCTTCACCTGGTTCGCCAACTACTCCGAGGTCCTCACCGACCCCGGCCTGCGCAAGTCCGTCCTGACCACGATCCTGCTCACGGCCTCCGTCGTCCTCGCGAGCCTGGTCGTCGGGCTCGGCCTCGCGCTGCTCCTCGACCGGAGGTTCAGGGGGCGCGGGCTCGTGCGCACGCTGCTCATCGCGCCGTTCCTGCTGGTGCCCGTGGCCGCCGCGCTGCTGTGGAAGCACGTGCTCTACAACCCCGAGTACGGCCTCTTCAACGGCCTGCTGCACTGGGTGGGCGGCGACGGGGCCGCACAGCCCGACTGGATCTCCGACACCCCGCTCCTGGCCATCGAGGCCTCCCTGGTGTGGCAGTGGACGCCCTTCATGATGCTGATCCTGCTCGCGGGGCTGCAGAGCCGAGACACCGAGCTGATCGAAGCGGCCCGCATGGACGGCGCGAGCGACTGGCAGGTCTTCCGCCATCTGACACTGCCCCACCTGCGCCGCTACCTCGAACTGGGCGCGCTGCTCGGCTCGATCTACATCGTGCAGAACTTCGACGCCGTCTTCACCCTCACCTCGGGCGGCCTCGGCACGGCGAACCTGCCCTACACCGTCTACCAGAGCTTCTACCAGGCGCACGAGAACGGCCTGGCCTCCGCGGCCGGCGTGCTCGTCGTCATCGGCTCCCTCGTCATCGCGACCTTCGCGCTGCGGGTCGTCTCGTCCCTGTTCCGTGAGGAGGCCTCCCGCTGATGGCCGCACCCGTGAAGGCCCGTCCCCGCGCGCGTGGGTCCGTACTCGGCCTGGCCGCCTGGCTCGCCGGGATCCTCTTCTTCCTGCCCATTGCTTGGATGGCGCTGACCTCCTTCCACTCGGAGGAGGACGCCGCCACCAACCCGCCCTCGCTCGCCGCCTCGCTCACCCTCGACGGCTACCGCGAGTTCTTCGGGGCGGGCGGCGGCGCGAGCCCCTGGCCGTCGCTCATCAACTCCACCGTGGCCTCGGTCGCCTCGACCCTGTGCGTGCTCGTGCTGGCCCTGCCCGCCGCGTACGCCCTGTCCATCAGGCCCGTGAAGAAGTGGACGGACGTGCTCTTCTTCTTTCTGTCGACGAAGATGCTGCCGGTCGTGGCGGGCCTGCTGCCCCTCTACCTCTTCGCCAAGAACACCGGGCTGCTCGACAACATCTGGCTGCTCGTCCTGCTCTACACCTCGATGAACCTGCCGATCGCGGTGTGGATGATGCAGTCCTTCCTCGCCGAGGTGCCGAAGGCGGTCATCGAGGCCGCGCGGATCGACGGGGCACGGCTGCCGACCGTCCTCGCGCGCGTAGTGGCGCCCATCGCGCTGCCGGGCATCGCCGCGACCTCCCTGATCTGCTTCATCTTCAGCTGGAACGAACTGCTCTTCGCACGGGTGCTCACGGGCGTCGTCGCCCAGACCGCGCCCGTCTTCCTGACCGGCTTCATCACCAGCCAGGGCCTGTTCCTGGCGAAGGTGTGCGCCGCGTCGCTCGTGATCTCCCTGCCGGTGCTCGCCGCGGGGTTCGCCGCCCAGGACAAGCTGGTCCAGGGCCTGTCGTTGGGAGCCGTGAAATGAAGGCCGCGATCGTCGAATCGGTGGGCAAGGTCGTCGTCGGTGAGGTGCCCGACCCGGCGCCCGGACCCCGTGACGTCGTCGTGGAGGTCGCCGCGTGCGGCCTGTGCGGCACCGATCTCCACATCCGCCAGGGCGAGTTCGCGCCGACGCTGCCGGTGGTGCCCGGCCACGAGTTCGCCGGCACCGTCGTGGAGCGGGGCCGCGACGTCACCGGGCTCGGCATCGGCGACCGGGTCGCCGTCGACCCCTCGCTGCACTGCCACGAGTGCCGCCAGTGCCGGGCCGGGCGGGGCAACCTGTGCGAACGGTGGGCCGCCATCGGGGTGACCACGGCGGGCGGCGCCGCCCAGTACGCCCTCGCGCCCGCCGCCAACTGCGTGCGCCTGCCCGATCACGTACGCACCCAGGACGCCGCCCTCATCGAGCCGCTGTCCTGCGCGGTGCGCGGCTACGACGTCCTGCGGTCCCGGCTCGGCGCGCACGTGCTGATCTACGGCTCCGGGACGATGGGCCTGATGATGCTGGAGCTCGCCAAGCGGACCGGCGCCGCGAGCGTCGACGTGGTCGACGTCAACCCGGAGCGGCTCGCCACGGCGGCGCGGCTCGGCGTCTCGGCGTCGGCGGCCGGCGCCGACGAGCTGGACCGGCCCGACGGCTGGGACGTGGTGATCGACGCGACGGGCAACGCGGCCGCCATCCAGGACGGCCTCGACCGGGTCGCCAAGGCGGGCACCTTCCTGCAGTTCGGCGTCGCCGACTACGCCACACGCGTCACCATCGACCCATACCGGATCTACAACCAGGAGATCACCATCACCGGTTCGATGGCGGTCCTGCACAGCTACGAGCGGGCCGCCGAGCTGTTCGCGGCGGGCGTCCTCGACCCGGAGGTCTTCATCAGCGACCGGCTGCCGCTGGACGACTACCCGCGGGCGCTGGACCGGTTCGCCGCCGGGGTGGGCCGCAAGATCGTCGTCGTGCCGTAATCCGCTACCGCGGCGGCATGGCCGGGACATACGCTCCCGGCCATGCCGAGACCTCATGGATTCACCTACGAACAGCGCGCCGACGGCGCCGTCGTCATCACCCACGGCGCACGCGCCGCCGGAACGCTGCGCGGCCCCCGCGCCGAACAGTTCCTCGCGGAGGTGGCCGGCGGGGACCCGCAGCTCGTCATGGCCCGCTGGACCGGCAACTACAAGCGCGGCAACGAACGGTCGGCGCGGGCGCACCCTCGTAACCGCGGCTGAGAAAAACCTTGCGCGGGTAAGGGAACGGCAAAGCGGGGTCGTTCGTTACCTCTGGCATGACAGCTATGACCCCCGGCTCGAACATCCCGCTGACCGCCGCCCGCGTTGCGGTGGACGTCGCCGCTCCGGTGCGGCTCGACGTATCGGGCCTGCTGCTCACCGCCGACGGCAAGGTGCGCTCCGACGACGACTTCATCTTCTTCAACCAGCCCTCCGGCCCCGGTGTGACCTATCAGTCGGGCGGCGGCACGACCCCCGACAAGATCACCGTGGACACCGCCTCCGTGCCGTCCGGCATCGAGAAGATCGTGGTGACCGCGAGCCCGGACGCGGCCGGCCAGAGCTTCCAGGGCGTCGAGCCCACGGCCACGATCCGCAACGCCGACGACGGCTCGGTCCTCGCGACGTTCACCCCGCCGCAGCTCGGCTCCGAGACGGCCCTGGTGATCGTCGAGATCTACCTCCGCAACGGCGCGTGGAAGGCCCGCGCGGTCGGCCAGGGGTACTCCAACGGCCTCGCGGGCATCGCGACGGACTTCGGCGTCTCGGTCGAGGAGCCCGCCCCGGCCCCGGCCGCTCCGGCCGCCGCGCCCGCCGCCCCGATGGCTCCCCCGGTGGGACAGCCGGTCCAGGGCCCGCCCCCGCCGGCCGCCGCTCCCCCGGCGCCCGCCGCGCCCGCGCCCGGCTCGGGGAAGATCAACCTGGACAAGGGCCGGGTCAGCCTCCAGAAGAACCAGACGGTGTCGCTGGTCAAGGGCGGCAAGCCGCTGCTCTCCCAGGTCAAGATGGGCCTCGGCTGGGAGCCCGCGTTCCGCGGCAAGGACATCGACCTGGACGCCTCCGTCATCGCGTACGGACCGCAGCGCAACCACGTGGACAGCTGCTACTTCGGCAAGCTGTCGATCGTGAACGGCGCGATCAAGCACTCCGGCGACAACCTCACGGGCGAGGGCGGCGGTGACGACGAGGTGATCGTCGTCGACCTCGGCCGCCTCCCGCAGGACGTCACGGGCCTGGTCTTCACGGTGAACTCGTTCTCGGGCCAGAAGTTCACGGAGGTGGCGAAGGCGTACTGCCGCCTGATCGACGCGGCCTCCGGCGAGGAGCTGGTCCGCTTCGACCTGACCAGCGCCGAGGCCCAGACGGGCGTCATGATGGCCAAGCTCATCAAGCAGTTCACCGGCGAGTGGGAAATGACCGGTATGGGGCAGTTCGTCAAGTCGCGCACGGTGCGCGGCATGGTGAAACCGGCGGCGCAGGCGCTGTAGGGCACACCACACACGTGAGGGGCGGCGGGCCGTGTACACGGCCCG